>CACEBI010000039.1 GCA_902557705.1 uncultured SAR86 cluster bacterium | reverse complement strand
TTTTATTCCAGAATATTACGATTGGAATGAGTTTATAGATAATAAAAACGTTGCAATTGATGCCTTTACTAATTTTATTGCTAAGGGTGCAATATGCATTAAAAATGCACCATCCACTCCAAACTCTTTAGAAAATCTTTCGCCAAGACTTGGCCCAATCAGAGAAGTTTTATTTGAAAGAATTCACAATGTTTCTATAGACGGACATGTATATAACATAGCCCATACTTCACTTGAGGTTCCACCTCATAATGACTTTGCAAGTTATACATGGCCACCAAGTGTTCAAGCTCTTCATATGCTAGTTAATGATTGTAAGGGTGGAGAATCAATGATTGTTGATGGTTATTCAGTCTTAAACGATTTAAAAGAAGAGTACCCACATTTTTTTGAAATTTTATGTAATTTCCCCGTGCCTTTTAGAGAATTCGATGAAGACAATGAAACTTATGCTATTGAACCAATCATTAGATTAAATTCAAAGAAAGAAGTAGTCGGTTTTAGATACTCAAATCAATTAATGCAAATGATAAATCCTAACTTAGAAAATATAGATTTATTCTACAAGGCTTATCATGAATTATGTTCAAGAGTGAATAGTGACGAATACAAATCAAAATTTAGATTAGAGTCTGGTCATATACTTTTAGTTTCTGCTCACAGAGTCCTTCATGGTAGACAAGAATTTAAACCAGATGGAAAGCGTCACCTTCAAGACGCTTACTATGAAATGGATAACATTGAGAATAATCTAGTCTTGTATCAGGCTCAAAGGAGTAATTAGATTGACTAAAAAAGTTGAGTTCACATCTATGGACAAAGGAACAAGAGATGATTATGACCTTATATCAATCCATGATTCAGAAAATGAAAGAAACTTAGTTTCTAGAGTTATTGAATGGTTGAAGATGATGGATGGAGAGTCGCCCTATAAAATTAGCAGATTACAACATTGTCTCCAAACGGCTACAAGAGCAGAAGAAGACGGAGCTGATACTGAAACTATTGTTTGTGCTCTTCTTCATGATATTGGTGATGTTATTTCACCGTCTAATCATTCTCAAGTTTCTGCAGCACTCTTAAGACCTTATATAAGCGAAAAAAATTATTGGATAGTTCTTAATCATGGTTTGTTCCAAGGTTATTATTGGATGCATCATTATGACAAGGATAGAAATTTAAGAGATCAATACAAGGACCATCCATATTATCAAGACTGTATTGATTTTTGTGCTAACTGGGATCAAAAATCTTTTGATCCGGAGTATAAAAGTAAATCCTTAGAATACTTTGTACCTATGATTGAAAAGATTTTTTCAAAAGAACCAAAGTCGTTTGTATAAAAATTAAGTACCACAGAAGGTTTTGTATCTTACCGAAGAGTTTTTAGCTGGCTTTTCATATTCATGAAATTCTTTAATTTCTTCGTAAGGATTTTTTAAAATATCATGAAGTTTTAAAAAAGGTTTCATATTATTATCAAAAACTGCTGCCTCTAAAGCTTCCTCAACTTTTTGATTTCTTGGAATATATAATGGATTGACTGCATTCATTGAAGATGCAATCTTTTCATCAGATATGCTTTCTTGCGAGACTCTTTCCTTCCATAATGTCATCCAGTTATCGAATGCTATATCATTTTTAAAAAGATTTTTAATACTTTTAATGTCACCAACAAGTGCTTTTGAGAGATATCTAAAGCATAAAGTGAAGTCAACCTTATTACTTTTCATAAGATTTAACAGCTGAGATATTAAATTAATATCATCTTGATCTTCTTTTGATAAACCAATTTTAGACCTCATAGAAGAAAGCCAGTAGTTTGTATATACAGGTTTAATTAACTGAAGCACCTCTGTTAAAAGCTTAATTGCCTCATTTTGATCTTTATGGACTAGAGGAATTAATGTTTCAGCTAGCCTGGTTAAATTCCAAGTTAAGATTTTTGGTTGGTTTTCATATGAGTATCTTCCATTTTTATCTATTGAGCTAAAAACAGTTGAGGGATCATAGGTATCCATGTATGCA
>CACEBI010000038.1 GCA_902557705.1 uncultured SAR86 cluster bacterium | reverse complement strand
AAGCAAATCTATTCTACTTATATGGCTATCTAAATTAATTCTTACACATGGCCAATTTAAGCGAGCTGCAATTTGTTCTATATGAGTAGACTTACCCGTTCCATGGAAACCTTGAACCATAACTCTTCTATTATGATTAAATCCTGCAAGTATTGATAAGGTTGTTTCTTTATCAAAGATATACCCCTCATCAATTTCTGGGACCCATTCTGTTTTTTCTTTGAAGCCTTTAACAGACATTTTTGAATCTATTTTAAAGACATCAGAAACTTCTAATTTTTCGTTAGGTTTGGCAGGTAATTCAATACTTTTATTAATGGTCATTATTCATACTTTAGTAATTTAGGTTGACATCATACTTTTTGGTATATGAAAGTTCTAGTTTTTTTACAAACCATGTAAGATGAGTATCTATAATTAAAACACTAATCGAAATAATTTTATACCTGGAAAAACATAATGACTGAAAGACGAAACCTTTTTGAAAAATCTCTTAATCTCTTTAGTTTAAACAGAGTTGATAGGGATATTTATAGCTGGACCGGTAAAAATGTAGGATGGGGAAGGGTCTTTGGAGGTCAAGTAATGGCTCAAACTTTGATAGCTGCTTATAAAACTATTGATGTTGAACATTATGCTCATTCTTTTCATTCTTATTTCTTAAGACCGGGTGATATGGATAAGCCGATAATTTTTACAGTAGATAGAATTAGAAATGGTAAAAGTTTTACAACAAGAAATGTTAAAGCTTTGCAAGATGGAGAAGCTATATTTAGTTGCTCCATCTCATTTCAAAAAGATGAAGATAGTTTAGAGCATGAAATTTCAATTCCAGATGTTCCCGCTCCTGAGGATCTTAAAGATGAGATGGAGATTAGAGAAATATTGCTTAAAAAGCTCAATATTGATAGCAAAGATATGCCTATGTTTTTAAGGCAAAGAGAAATTGAAATGAGGCCAGTTGAGATTCAAGATTACTTTGAACCTAAAAGAATGCCGCCATACAAAAATACATGGATAAAACCTAACGGGGTTATTCCAGATGATCAAGTTATACAACAAGCATTTCTTCTATATATATCTGACATGGGTCTATTGGCTGCAGCTAATAACTCCGTAGGTGTAAATTTTCTAACTAAAAATCTGCAAAATGCTAGTCTTGATCATGCAATTTGGTTTCATAAAAAACTTGATTTAAACGATTGGTTTTTGTACTCAATAGATAGCCCTATAACTAAAAATGCTAGAGGTTTTTCACGGGGTTCTATATTTTCTAAGTCAGGTGAGCTCATTGCCTCTTGTGCTCAAGAGGGCTTGATTAGACTTTGGCCTGAAAAAAAGTAAATTTTTATTTAGACCTTATTAATTCAGTTAAAAATTTAATTTTATCTGGATTAATATCAGGCGTGATCCCGTGACCTAAATTAAATATATAACCTGGATATTTCGAAAACATATCAAGCACTTTGTTTAATTCAGCCTCGATTAAATCATTTTCTTCAAGAAGAACTTTTGGATTAAGATTGCCCTGAAGAGCTACTTTTCCTTTAAGAAATGATTTATCTATTTTGTCTATGTTCCAAAAAAGGCTAAGACAGTCTGCATGTGATTCAATCATTTTGTTTGTATTAAAACTTGGATCCCTTGCAAATAAAATTATAGGTGTATTTGATGTTTGATCATCTTCTTTCAAAAGCGCAATGAGCTTTTTGACGTACCGCATTGAGTAAGCCTCGTATTGATCTGCATTTAATAAATTGGCCCACGAATCAAATATTTGTATTACATCAGCCCCTGCTTGCACTTGTTGTTTTAAGTAAAGAAAACAAGCGTTGGTTAATTTTTCTAAGAAAAGATGCGCGCTATCATTATTTTGACTAATAAAGTCCTTAGTGTAATTAAAGTCCTTGGAGGATCTTCCCTCTATTGAGTACGCTGCCAAAGTCCATGGGCTTCCACAAAATCCTATAAGAGGGATATTTTTTGGTAAAGCTCTTTTAATGTTTGAAACAGCTTCATATACATAAGATAAGTCATCAGAATTAAATTCAGGCAAGCTAGAAATGTCCTTAGGAGTTTTAATTGGGTTTTTAAAAACTGGTCCTTCACCTTCTAAGAATTCAACTCCCAAACCAAAAGCATCTGGTATTGTTAATATGTCAGAAAATAAAATTGAAGCATCCAAATTAAATGCATTTATTGGTTGAAGTGCCAGTTCACAACATACCTCAGGGTTTTTGCACATATCTAAGAAATTTTTGAATTTTTTTCTGACAGCCATATATTCAGGCATATATCTGCCTGCTTGTCGCATGTACCAAATTGGAGGTATTTCTAGAGATTCTTTGTTAAGAGCCCTTAAAAAAATTGAATCTGAGGTTTTCATGAAACATATTCTATTATACTTTTTGCCGCTTCACGTCCTTCCCAAATTGCTGTGACAACTAAATCAGAACCTCTTACCATATCTCCACCAGAAAAAATCTTTTTATTTGATGTTTGAAATTTATATTCTTGATGCTCTTCAGCTATAACAAGTCCATTTTTTTGAGTATTAATATTAAAGTCACCAAACCAATCCGACGGACTTGCCCTGAAGCCAAATGCAACTACAACAGCATCTGCTTCATAAACAGTTTCTGAACCTGGAATTGGTATTGGGACTCTTCTTCCATTTTGATCTGGCTCACCTAATTGTGTTTTAACAATTTTGACACCTTCAACCTTATCATCACCAATAATATCAATTGGCTGGATATTAAATTCAAACTCAACACCTTCCTCTTTTGCATTTTGAACTTCTCTTCTAGAACCTGGCAT
>CACEBI010000037.1 GCA_902557705.1 uncultured SAR86 cluster bacterium | reverse complement strand
AAACATAACCCTCATCAACATAAAGGTGCTTCATTTCTGCTTGATAAACTTTATATCCAATAGAGATAGCCTCTTCCATCATAAAGATAGATGTGTCTTTACTAGGCTTTAGTTCTCTCATCGGGTCTGTGATGAAGAGTAGTTTTTTAATCATTATTTAATCTTATCAAAATGGTTTTGAAATAAAGATGCTATCACAAGAGGTGCTGTTTCCGCTCTAAGAATATTTTTTGATAAAAGTTTAAAATTAAAATCCTTTTCATGCATGAGATTGATTTCAGATTCTGAGAATCCGGACTCTGCTCCAGTTATCACAAAAATATTATTTGATTGAACTGAACTAACATCAAAAATATCATTTGCTTCGACGTCAAATACATATTTTGTTGAACTTTGATCAAGTTTTTTTATAGCATCACTAAGTGAAGATACAAAGCTTGTAATTGGTAAAAAATTTGTACCGCACTGCTTACACGCTGAAATAATAACTTCTTCAGATTTACTATAAATCTTTGATAAATCTTTTTTTACAATACTTTGATCAATTAAATCAGGCTTATAAAAAATAAATTCTGTAGCTCCGATTTCGCATAGCTTCTGAATCATAAAATGAAAATTTTCTTTCTTAATAAATGGCAGTATAAAACCAAGCCTATTGATTGGGGGTTTGCCTGTTTTTATATCAGAAACCCTTTGAAGAGAAACTGAAGATCTATCAAATTCTAATATCTTACAAATTGCTGAAGAACCATGACCATCAAATACTTCAACTTCGTCATTAACAGCTTGTCTGAGCACTTTTGTTAAGTGCAGTGATTGAGCCTGATCTATTTTAAAGACACTATTTGTTTCTGATACTGATTTACAATATATTCTATGGATTTTCACAATATCATTATAGCTATAGGTTGAACATAAATGTCACAGATAAATCTTTTATTAATCCGGCATGGGGAAGCTGCAGAGAGCTGGGGCAGTCATCCAGACCCAGGTTTAAGCAAATTAGGAATTAAACAATCAGCATCATTAGTAAACGATAAAATGCTTGAGTTACTAGACTCATATAGTTTTGTATCAAGTCCGAAATTAAGAGCAAAAATGACAGCAGAGCCATTGATTAAGAAATTTAATAAGGAGTTGATAATTAATGATGTCTACTCTGAGATACCATCAAATGATATTGATAATTCTCAAAAAAAAGCTTGGCTAACAGATCTTATGAATACCGAAATCAGTGATTTGCCTGATTCTGTAGTAAATTGGAGAGATAACATTATCAAAGATTCTCTCAATGTTTCGCAAAATACAATTATATTTACCCATTTCATGGTTATTAATGCCTTAGTAAGTTCACTTCTTAAAAATAATGCGCTCATGTATTTCTATCCTAATTACGTATCCGTGACTAAAATTACTTTTGAAAATAAAGAGCTTAAAAGCATCTCTCTAGGCGATGAGAAAAAAACTATAATAAATCTTTAAAAATCTATTGAGCAATTTTTAAACAACTGTAAACTGATATTTCTTCTAATTAATTTAAAAAATTCATTTGGGAAATAAAAAGAAATCATTTGATAGCTATTCTAAAAAACCATTGAAGGATGAGGTTAGAAAAGCTATGAAAAGATATTTTGCACAACTAGATCAAAAAAATATGCCCATCGATGTTTATCAACTGGTACTTAATGAAGTTGAGCCTCCACTTTTAGATGCGGTGATGAAATTTGCTAATAATAATCAGTCCAAAGCTGCAAGAATTCTTGGAATGAATAGAACAACCCTTAGAACAAAATTAAAAAAATATAATATTAAATAATGTACTCAATAAAGCCAAAAACAGCCCTTATAAGTCTCTCAGATAAATCAGGTCTAGAAGAACTAGTTAAGTTTCTAGTTTCACAAGAAGTAAAAATGCTTTCTACAGGCGGGACCTTCAAAGCAATAAAAGAAATTACATCTGAAGTGGTTGAGGTTTCTGACTTTACTGGATTTGAAGAGATGATGGATGGAAGAGTCAAAACTTTGCATCCAAAAATCCATGCAGGAATTCTTGCAAGACGAGATCAAGACATGGAAATACTTCAACAAAGAGGTTATGAGACAATTGATTTGGTTGTTGTAAATCTTTATCCGTTTAAAGAAACAATCGCCCAAGATTGTTCTTTTGATGAGGCAATTGAGAAAATAGATATTGGCGGTCCAACTATGATTAGATCAGCTGCAAAAAATTTTAAAGACGTTGCTGTTGTATCGAACCCCTCTGATTATTCAAGGCTAATTGAAGAATGGGAAAATGGTGATGGTATTTCATATGAATTTAGAAAAGAATTATCTCAAAAAGTATTTGAGACAATGGCTGACTATAATCTTTCTATTTCAAATTATCTAAAAGAAGAATCTGAAAACTCAATACCGGATTATAGTTTTGAAAAAAGCTCATCTTTAAGATATGGTGAAAATCCTCATCAAAAAGCAAATCTATTTACCTTCTCAAATCTTGAACATAAAAATATTGCCAATGCAGATATTTTGCAAGGCAAAGAATTATCCTACAACAACATAGTAGACGCTGATGCTGCATGGGAGTGTGTGAGAGCATTTGATGAACCTGCATGCGTAATTGTTAAGCATGCAAATCCATGTGGGGTTGCAGAATCAGACAATATCTATGGTGCCTATGATTTAGCATTCAAAACTGATCCAACATCAGCATTTGGTGGAATAATTGCTTTAAATAGAACTTTGGATACTAAAACAGCCGAAGAAATAAATTCAAGGCAATTTGTTGAAGTTATTTTGGCAACTGATTATGAAGAAGGTGCGCTGTCTGAATTTGCTAAAAAGAAAAACGTAAGAGTTCTAAAAGTTGATCTTGAGCAAGA
>CACEBI010000036.1 GCA_902557705.1 uncultured SAR86 cluster bacterium | reverse complement strand
TTTATGACGAACTATTTCCAATGATTCCGAAATCTCAATCCTCAATAGATACTAATTGTCTTATTTCTTGGTCAACAGTAGTTGAAGGATTTAAACGACAGCGAGTAAGAACTATTTTTTGGACTCCTTCAGGATGGACTATTCAATATATGGATCAGAAAATATATTCAACCAATCCTTTTACTTGGATGAATGATAATAATTGGCATGAACCACCAGAATGTCATAGTGCTGTTATAACAAAATCACCTAATTATGATTTCGCGGATAGACTTTCTATAAAACACTCTGGAGCTAAAAAAAGCTTAAGGTATAGTAGTGTTCAAAATTTTTCTGCATCTTTAAATGCAAAAAATGGTTTATTAGAAGCAAGAGGTCCATTAGTTGAGCGTATGAAGAAAATCCGATTTTTTACCGGTGACTTACATAGCTATGATGTCATGCTTTTTTGGGGGAGTCTAAGACAAAACATTAAAGATAGAATAAATGCGTTTTTATAAATTTTTTTTAATACCACTTTTCTTTATTAATTCATTATTCGCATTCGAAGAGGGATACATATATAACGATGATATAAAAATTGCTTATAGGGATTATGGTCCAAAGAATGCTGAACCTATTCTTTTAGTTCAAGGTCTTGGGGGCCAGTTAATTAATTGGCCAGATCATATTATTGATTTTTTAATAGAGAATAATTACAGGCCAATAGTATTTGATAACAGAGATACTGGTCTTTCATCTAGAATTAATAATGATTTATTTAGTGATGAAAGAAGAACAAAAACTATAAGCACAACCTATGTAAGATATTTTTTAAGATTACCTATAGATGCACCTTATTCCTTGGATGATATGGCTGAGGATTCTATCTTAATCTTAGATGAGCTAAATATTGATAAAGCGCATTTATTAGGTATTTCAATGGGTGGAATGATTGCACAGATTATTGCTGCTAATTATCCAGAGAGAATAAAGACATTTACATTGATTGCATCATCAGTCTCAACGCCAGGACCTTTAAATGGCCCAAGACGAGATGTTAGAAAACTTTTAATGCAAAGAACTAATAATCCAAATGCTTCTATGGATGAAAGAATCTCAAGAACCAAAGAGATATTCAAATTAATAGGTCTAGAGAGTAATGATTTAGAAACAAAAGAATTTTATGAAAAATCTGTTGAATCAATAAATAGAGCAGGCCAAGACGATTCTGGTTTTAGTCGACAGTTAATGGCCATATTAGCTTCAAAAAATAGAATTAAAAAAGTTAAATCAATTAAAACTAAAACATTAATTATTCACGGAGAAGAAGATCCGTTAATCAGAGTTAATAATGCATACAAAGCAAATAAATTAATTGAGAATAGTAATTTATTAATTTTTCCAAAAATGAGACATTTGATCGAAGAGCCAGTCTTTGACTTATTCAAAGATGATTTATTAATTCATTTACAGGAAGTCTGATGTTAACTAATAAGTTTAAATTTCAATATTCAGTTGGTGCAATAGCCAACGGTATTAAAACTGATATGTTTACATTCTTTTTATTATTTTTTTATTCAAGAGTTATTGGTCTTGATCCTTTATTAGCGTCACTTGCTATTGGTGCTGCTTTGATTGTTGATTCAATCACAGATCCATTGATGGGTACTATATCAGATAGGACTAATACTAAATTAGGTAGAAGACATCCTTACATGTTTATCTCATTTATACCTGTTTCAATATTTTATATCCTCTTATTTACGCCCAAACCTGATTGGGATATTACCCAAAATCAATTATTTTGGTGGATGTTTGTGTGCGCTAGTTTTACAAGGATAGGAATGACGCTATTCGAAGTACCTCATAGATCTTTTGGCGCGGAGATAACAAAAGATTATTTAGAAAGAACTAAACTTTTTTCATGGAGAGAAATGTTTGCATGGGTTGCTGGAATTTCAAATGCATTTCTTGCATATAATATTTTTTTTAGATCTACGTCAGAATATCCATATGGACAATTAAATCCAGAGGCTTATTTTCCTTTAGCATTAACTGGCGCAATTTTTATGGTTCTGTCATTGTTGTATTCATCAATTACCACAACCAATAAAATTGAAAATTTATCCAAGTGGACTGAAGCAGTAACCCTTAATCAAATAATAAAAGAATTAAAAATTGCTATATCAAACAAGTCTTTTATTTTATTTTTTCTTGGTAGTTTAACTCTTTCAATTTCATGGGGTTTATTGAATAGCTTAACTCTATTTATTAATACTGATTTTTGGGGACTTAAGGGAAGTCAAATTGGAATATTTTTATATATTTACTTCGGTGCTGCATTTTTAGCCTTCTATATAACACCAAAATTTGTAGCTATAATTGGTAAAAGAAACTTTGTTCTCTTATGTGTTTTGGGTGTTGCCTTATCTGCTCCAATTGCATTTATTTCATATAATTTAGGTTTAACACCTGAAAAAGGTACAACGACTTTAGTACTTTTTTTATGTGTTCCCCTAATCTTTATATCAACTCTAAGTATTGCTGGAAATATGGCTAGAGATGCAATGATTGGAGATATAGCTGATGAAGTTGATCTGCAAAGTGGTAAAAGACAAGAGGGGGTACTGTATTCAGCTGTTTCATTTGTACAAAAAGTTAATACGGCTATAGGTTCTCTAACTGGTGGTCTAACGCTATGGGTTCTTAATATAACTGCAGAGACGCCAACTTATGATCAGGCTTATTCATTATTTTTTGTTCAAGGGGTCATAGGCCCTATATTACTTATAATCCCTATACTTTTCTTTTACTTCTATTCACTAGATAAAAAAAGACATTCAGAAATATTAAGACAACTAAATGAAAGATCTTAACTACTAGACAAGAATATCAATGGTTTTTGAAACTCTTTTCCAAAGTGTCTTTTCTGCAGCGGTGGGTTTGGCTGAAAT
>CACEBI010000035.1 GCA_902557705.1 uncultured SAR86 cluster bacterium | reverse complement strand
GTCCATTAATCATAAGAGATTTATGATTTTCCTTTGCAGGATCACCGCAAACAATTAACACAAAATTTTCCAAACCAAAAAATGTTATAGCATTTTCAAGAGCAAAGAAGAGGGAGTTAGAGTTGGTTGATTTTGAGTCATTAATGATTGATGGAGTAATTTTTTCAAACCTATAAGGAAGGTTTTTTAGATTTAATTTTTTTGATTCTCTACCTGTTATCCACTTGAAGAGGTCGTATGGATTATTTTCATTGGAGAAATTTTTTGAAGATTTTATTTTTTCTTTAGCACTTTTGTATGCTTCAAAAGACCCGTGATAATCTAAATGATCTGGTGCTATATTTAAAAGAACCCCATAATCTAAATCATTAAAATCCATTTTATCTAATTGAAAACTGGATAACTCTATAATTGAATATTTTTTATTATTATTAATCACGTCTAGCATTGGATTACCGATATTACCAACAAGATTAACTGTATCTATTTCTTTGATAAGTTGTTCTAAGTGGAAGCAAGTTGTGCTTTTTCTGTTTGTTCCTGTGATACCTATTTTTATTGAGTTATCTTCTTTAAAAAAAATATCAAGATCTGTAATAACCTCAGCGTGTTGTTTAAGTAATTCATATAAATTTTTTGGAATTCCAGGACTGCAAAAAATAGTTTGATAATCATAGAGGTTATTCTTTTTATTATGCTGATCTATATTTTCATCAAAAATATCAAAAGGAATATTTCTCTTGGTTAAATATCTTTCGAAAGATTTTCCGGTAACTCCATAGCCATATATTAAAGATTTCATTCCTTAAATTTATCGGAGTTTTAATGTAGCTAATGCTATTAAAATTAGAACTAATGTAACTATCCAGAACCTAACAATAATTTTAGGTTCTGGCCAGCCCTTTAATTCATAGTGATGGTGGATAGGCGCCATTAAAAATACTCTTTTTCCTCGAGTCTTATAGGAAATAACCTGAATCGCAACACTTAAGGTTTCTATTACAAATACACCCGCCATGATTGCAAAAACTAGCTCATGCCTTAAAATCACGGCTAGTATTCCTAATATTGCTCCTAAAGTAAGCGACCCAATATCTCCCATAAAAATTTGAGCAGGATAAGTGTTATACCAAAGAAAACCAATACCAGAACCAATAAATGCTCCGCAAAAGACTATTAACTCTCCTGATAGTTTTAGGTGAGGTAAATACAAATAATCAGCAATAATTTGATTACCCATACTATAAGCGATAAGCCCAAGAGCTCCTGCAATTAGAACAGATGGCAATATAGCAAGACCATCAAGACCATCAGTCAAATTAACAGCATTGGATGATCCAATTAAAACAAACATTCCAGTTGATATGAATACAAAGGCGCTCATGGGAATTATTAGATCTTTAAAGAAAGGAACAATAAATGAAGTTTCAGCAATCAATTCAGCAGAATGATACAAGTAATACATGGCTATAAAAGAAGCAATAATTTGTAAGAATATTTTCTGCTTAGAATTAAGTCCGTCTGAACTTTTATTTTTTATTTTTAAATAGTCATCAAAGAATCCTATTAAAGCAAATGCGATAGTTGTGAAAAGAACAACCCAAATATATCTATTGCCTAAGTCGGCCCATAGTAAGGTCGAAATCACTAATGATGATAATATTAAAAGTCCGCCCATTGTCGGTGTCCCTGATTTTTTATAATGAGATTCTGGTCCATCAACTCTAACATGCTGCTCAAACTGCATAGACTTAAGAGACTTTATTATTATTGGGCCTAATAAAATAGATATTAATAATCCTGTTACTGTTCCGCCCAAGGTTCTTACAGTTAAATAACGTAAAACATCAAAACCTGGATCTATGTCTACAAGAATAGTGCCTAAATATTCAAACATTTATAAATCTCTCCATTTTCATTCCCCTAGAGCCTTTAATTAGTGCTATGTCTCCACTTTTAATGTTTTCTTTAATAAATTTTTTAAGATCATTTTCATTATTAAAAAATAATCCATTTTTACCATATCCAGATACAGCATATTTTGTTAATTCTCCAAAACCAAGAAAAACATCTACTTTTTTTCTTCTTGCATACTGTCCAACATCAGCATGCATCTTTTTTCTATATCTTCCTAATTCAAGCATGTCACCCATAATAAATACTTTTCGCTTGTTTGAATTTGATAAGAAATCAATAGCTTTTTTTACAGATTCTGGATTCGCATTGTAAGTATCATCAATTAATAAAGATCCTCTTATCCATTTCTGTTGATTTTGTCTTACTTGATTGCTCTTTTCTAATCTTTGATTAAACAATTTTGGTGAATTTTCAATTAAATATGACACGGTAAATGCTGCAAGAATATTTTTAACGTTATGAACTCCAGACAATGAAGTTTTGATTTTATGATTTATATTATATTTATCTGAAATAATATTAAATTCTTGTTTTTTGATTGAGGATTTTATATTTATTGCATAAAAATCAGCATTTTTTTCAGTACCAAATGTGATCAATTCTTTTCCTCTAATTATTTTTTTCCAAAATTTTAGGTGTTCCTCGTTTTCATTTGGAACTACTAAGTAACCACCATTTTTTATGTTTGAGACTAACTCAGATTTAACTTTTAAGACTCCTTTTATATTTTTAAGTTTTTCTAAATGAGAATTGCCAATATTTGTAATTACTCCAATATTTGGTTTTAAAATTGAACTTAAATATTTTATGTCTCCAGGTTTAGCTGCACCCATCTCAATTACTAAATTGTTTGAGTTTTGTTTTGCATTAAAAATACTTAAGGGCATTCCAATTTCATTATTATAATTTTTTAAGGTTGATGAGCTTTTTGATAAAACATTTGCAATAATCTTAGTTGTGGTAGTTTTTCCATTGCTTCCTGTTATGCCTACAACATTTCCATCAAAAGATTTAAGAATATTGCTT
>CACEBI010000034.1 GCA_902557705.1 uncultured SAR86 cluster bacterium | reverse complement strand
TTGGCTAATGTTTGATAATACAGTGAATATATTTTCTATAGCCAAATTACATAAATCTTCTTCGAGTGTTACTTTGTTATGATCATTACATACTTGCATTTCATATTTTTCTATGCAATCACCCTCATCTAATTTGTTATTCATTTTAATAAAAGTAATACCAGTTTTTTTATCGCCACTTAAAAGGCAAGACTGAATTGGAGATGCACCCCTATATTTTGGAAGTAGTGAGTAGTGAACATTAATTGGCATAACCTTTGGACTTTCTAACATCCAATCTGGAAGTATTTTTCCATATGCTGCTACAACCAAAAAATCAAAGTCTAGTTTCAATATAGTCTCTTTAAATTCTAATGAATTCAAATTATCGGGCTTGAAGATTGGAAGGCTATCTTCAGATGCAGCAAGAGAGACATGAGATTGGTGTATTTTGTTACCTCTTTTTTGAGCTACATCTGGTTTTGTTATAACACCGATAATATTTATCCGCTCATTGTTACACAATGATTGCAGCAGTTTGGCTGATGGTTCGGGCGTTCCAGCAAATAAAATATTCATAAAATCGCTTTAAATCTGTTAATTTCGCTAAAAATCTCTTTATTTCTTACTTTGAAAGCTTTTTCCTAATTCTATCGCGTTTAATAGGGCTTATATAATCAACCATTAATTTGCCTTCTAAATGGTCTATTTCATGTTGTATGCATATAGTTAGAAGCCCATCTGGAGTATCTTGATGTAATTCACCAGATAGATCCTGCCATTTAAGCTCTATTTTATCAGGTCTTATGATTTCTTCACTAAATCCCGGAACCGAAAGACACCCTTCTTCAAAAGATGCAAGTGATTCTTTATTTAATATCTTGTATTCAGGATTAATAAAAACTCTTGGTTCATTCCTTTCTTCACTTAAATCCATAACTATCACACGGATATGTCTGTTTACTTGAGTTGCTGCAAGACCAATTCCATTATCTTCATACATTGTATGAAGCATATCCTTAGTAAGCTTTTCTAGACTTTTGTCGAATTTTTCAACTTTCTTAGCAACAGTTCTCAGCCTTGGATCTGGAAATTTTAAAATTTTTAGTTTTTCTGCCATCAAATCACTATTTTTTTATGTATTCCGCCATTATAATCTCTTTGTATTCTTAACAACTATTTATTTTAAAAATTATGACTAATTTAACCACAGATGTAGCGATAATAATGGGTTCAGACTCTGATTTGCCTATTGTAGAGGCTAGTTTTGCTATTTTGGACTCTTTTGGCGTTAACTACACAAAAAACGTAATGTCTGCGCACAGAACACCTCATGAGGTCATGGAATTGATTAAAACCTCTGAAAACAACGGATGCAAGGTATTTATAGCTGCTGCAGGTATGGCAGCCCACCTTGCTGGAGCTGTTGCAGCACACTCAACAAGGCCTGTTATAGGCATCCCTATAGAATCAGGTGGAATGGGCGGAATGGACTCTTTGCTATCAACAGCCATGATGCCCCCTGGCGTTCCAGTTGCTACTGTTGCAGTGGGGAAAGCTGGCGCAAAAAATAGCGCAATTCTAGCAGTTCAGATTTTAGCTACTTCAGATGATGGCCTGGCAGCAAAACTTTCAGAATATAAAAGTAATATGCGTGACGAGGTTCTAAAAAAAGATCAGGCACTTAATTCCTAATTGCATAAAAACTCTTTAAATCTTTTATCTTCGGCCAATCATTTGGCTGAAGGTAAAATTTTAATTCATCCTACAGAAGGAATCTGGGGAATAGGTTGCGACGCACTTAACAAAAAAAGTTTTTTAAGAATATATGAACTTAAAAAAAGACCAAAAAATAAAAGTTTTATTTTATTAATAGATTCCCTCCATATCGTCTCAAAATATATAAATCAACTATCAGTTGAGGAACTAAATTTTATTGATACAGTGTGGCCTGGACCAACGACATTGCTAATAGATTATAACGAAAAATTGCCAGAGCATTTACAAAACGTAAGTGGCAAAATAGCACTAAGAGTGAGTAATCACTATCCTATAAAATCACTATTAAATGCATTTAATGGAATAATGGTTTCAACATCAGCAAATATTTCTGGGCAAGATAACTTAAATAATATTGATGAAATTATGAATGTTTTCAACGAGTCTGACGTAGCTTATTTTGATGATAAACTAGGCGATAATAATAAACCTTCAAGAATAATTGACCTTCATACTAGAGCTGTAATTAGAGATTAATATGATTAAAAATCTAGAAAAAATATTTACTGATTCTCAGGCAGAGATAATCAAATCATTTACTGATCTAGAAAAATCTAAAAACGCAAAGATTATATGTGATACATGGAAAAGACCTGAGGGAGGTGGCGGCAAAACATTCATAATTCAAGGTGGTAATTTTTTTGATAATTGCGCAGTAAATTTTTCCTCCATTAAGGGAAAAAAACTTCCGAAAGCAGCTCTTGGAAACCTGATTACGAAATCTTCAAATTACGGATATCAGGCTATGGGCTTATCTGTTATATCACACCCAAAAAACCCCAATGTGCCAACCAGCCACATGAACATTAGATTGTTTTGTATTTTAGACAAAAAAAATAATATTAAAGATTGGTGGTCAGGTGGTGGCTATGATTTAACACCGTTTCTGCCCTATAAAAGTGATTGTAAAAAATGGCATAAAGAAGCAAAAACTTTTTTGGACGGATATAACAAAACTCTCTATAAAAAATTCTCAAAAAACTGTAATGAATACTTTTATATACCTCACAGGAATGAAAGAAGGGGCATAGGAGGCATTTTTTTTGACAATTTTAAACAATTAGGCCTTGAAAAGACTCTGTTACTTTTGTCTGATACTGCCAGCCAATATAAAAATTCATACACAACACTTGCGAACTTTAGGAGGCAAAAAAAATATACCAAGTCACAAAAAGATTTTCAGTTGTTGAGAAGAGGAAGATATGCAGAGTTTAATCTTGTTTATGACAGGGGGACTGCATTTGGTCTTCAATC
>CACEBI010000033.1 GCA_902557705.1 uncultured SAR86 cluster bacterium | reverse complement strand
TCTGGATATAAATATCATGGCCGAATAAAAGCTTTAGCTGATTCTGCTAGACAAGCTGGACTGGAGTTTTAATTAAATTATGAAAGATAACAATGTAGCAAATAATCAACAAGTTGATGCTCTTGAAGAAAAGTTAGTTCAAGTTAATAGAGTAGCAAAAGTTGTTAAAGGTGGAAGAATTTTTGGCTTTACAGCTCTTACAGTTGTTGGTGATGGAAACGGAAGAGTTGGTTTTGGAAGAGGTAAGGCTAAAGAGGTGCCAATTGCAATTCAAAAAGCTATGGAAAATGCTAGAAGAAGCATGGTTGAAGTTGAATTAAATAATACAACTTTGTGGTATCCAGTTAAAGCCAAGCATGGTTCTGCAAATGTATATATGCAACCAGCATCTGAAGGAACGGGAATCATCGCTGGTGGAGCCATGAGAGCGGTTTTAGAATTAGCTGGAGTCCAAAATGTTCTTGCTAAATGTTATGGATCAACTAATCCAGTAAATGTTGTTAGAGCTACCATTAACGCACTAAGTGCAATGGAGTCTCCTGATACAGTTTCTGCAAGAAGAGGCAAAAAAGTAGAGCAAGCATCATGAGTAAGGAAAAAACAATGACTATTAAACTTGTAAAGAGCGGAATAGGCCGAATGAAGAAACATAAATTATGTATTAAAGGTTTAGGTTTTAAGAAACTAAACCAAACTGTAACAGTTTTAGATACTCCAAGTAATCGTGGGTTGGTTAATAAGATAGCTGACATGATTGAAATTCAGGAAAGTTAAAATGAGTGAAAGTGAAGCAAATTCAATGTCCTTAAACACTTTGTCTAACAAAGGTACTGCTCAAAATAGAAAAAGAGTAGGACGAGGCATGGGTTCAGGAAATGGAAAGACAGCAGGTAGAGGTCATAAAGGCCAAAAGTCTAGATCTGGTGGAGGTGTAAGACTTGGTTTTGAAGGCGGACAAATGCCTTTACAGATGAGATTGCCAAAATTTGGTTTTTCATCGAGAAAAAATAACTATTTGAAAGAAGTTAATATTAAAAATTTAAATGGTATGGGTGTTGTTAGTTTAGCAACTCTTAAAGAAAGCAAAATAATCGCTAATTCTGTAAAGAAGGTGAAAATATTTGGCACTTTTGACCTTGAATCAAAATTAACTATTGAAGGTATAAAGGTTACCAAGGGAGCTAAAGCATCTATAGAAAAAGCTGGCGGCACCGTTGTTGAAGCTGAAAAGAATATCGACTCAAATGATGTAAAAAAGGAGTCTAAAAAGTAAATGAGTGATCAGGGCAAAGGAATGAGCGATCTTTGGAAAAGACTTCGCTTTGTATTTGTTGCAATTCTAGTCTACAGAATTGGAACTCATATACCTATTCCTGGTATAGACCCTGATAGATTAGCTGCTTTATTTGATCAAAATCAAGGCACAATCATTGAGATGTTCAATCTTTTCTCTGGTGGTGCTTTAGAAAGAATGAGTATTTTTGCACTAAATGTTGTGCCATATATATCTTCTGCAATTATTATGCAGTTGTTTTCTAATTCTATCCCCTATTTACAAGAACTTAAAAAAGATGGTCAGGCTGGAAGAAATACCATAACTCAGTACACAAGATATGGAACAGCAGTATTAGCATTTATACAAGCTTCAGCATTAGCCGTAACTCTCTCAGCAAGTGGTTTGGCATATACACCAGGCCCATCATTTTTTGTATCAGCAGTATTTTCAGTTGTAGCAGGAACTATGTTCTTAATGTGGCTTGGAGAGCAAGTATCTGAAAGAGGTATAGGTAATGGTATTTCCATAATTATTGCAACAAGTATTTTAACAACTATACCTGGGGCAATAGGACAGGCGCTCGAGCAATCAAGACAAGGAGATCTTAGTGTGCTTCTTCTAATAGCTATAGGCCTTTTATCAATGGCTGTTATTGCGGTTGTTGTATTTATTGAAAGAGGACAGAGAAGAATAACTGTAAATTATGCTCAAAGACAACAGGGCAGAAAGCTTATGCAAGCGCAGACAAGTCATCTACCTTTCAAAGTAAACATGGCAGGAGTTATTCCTGCAATTTTTGCAAGTACCTTTTTGTTATTCCCAGCTTCTTTATCAACATGGTTTGGACAAAGTGAATCATTTGGATTTCTACAGAGTTTCTCATTAGCATTAAATCCAGGACAACCACTATATATTCTTGTTTTTGCTGGATTAATTATAAGTTTCTGTTTTATATGGCTTGCCCTCACATTCAATACTAGAGAGGTTTCAGATAACTTAAAACGTTCAGGTGCTTACATAGCTGGAATTAGACCTGGTGAACAGACTGCAAATTATATAGATTCTGTTCTAGCAAGATTAACTGTTTTTGGGGCAATTTATTTAACATTAATATGTTTGCTTCCTTTGGCATTAATTAATTTTGCAGGAATATCACCAACTATTTCTGTTGGTGGAACATCCGTTTTGATTATTGTAGTTGTCTTAATGGACTTTATGGCACAAGTACAGTCTCATATGATGTCATCGCAATATGCGTCATTAATGAAAAAAGCTAATTTAAAAAATTATAAAAGGTAATATGAAAGTTAAAGCATCAGTAAAAAAAATATGCAGAAATTGCAAAATCGTAAGGCGCAATGGGGTCTTATTTGTTATCTGCAAAACAGATCAAAAACATAAGCAGAGGCAAGGTTAATTTATGGCTAGAATCGCAGGAGTAAATGTTCCAGAAAACAAGCACGTTGAAATATCACTTACACATATTTTTGGAATTGGTAGGAAGACAGCGCAAAATATTTGTACTGAATTAAAAATTGATTACACAAGAAAAATTTCTGATTTATCAGAAGAAGAGATAGAAAGCTTAAGATCTGCTATTGGAAGCATTGTTGTTGAAGGCGATTTAAGAAGAAATATAAGCACGAATATTAAAAGATTAATGGATCTTGGAAGTTATAGAGGTATTAGACATAGAAGGAAGTTACCTACAAGAGGTCAAAATACTAAAAATAATGCAAGAACAAGAAAAGGCCCTAAAAAGCCAATGAGAGGTTAGATAAATGGCAGTAAAAGGAAAAAAAGGTAAAAAAATTGTTACTGACGGAGTAGCTCATGTTCACTCCTCATTT
>CACEBI010000032.1 GCA_902557705.1 uncultured SAR86 cluster bacterium | reverse complement strand
CATTATCTTCACAAATTATAAGATCTCCCCATGGGGTTATATTTATGTTGTCACCTTCCCAAAGGTTGCTAGCATTATCAGATTCATAAAAAAGTGATATTTCTGAATTCACAGGAGAATACTTCCAAATTTGTCCTAAGCCGGCCTTGCCACCTTTTTTACAAGTAAAGAATATGTTGGTAGTCATATCTTTGTCATTTGTGAAAATAATTCCTTCCCCTCCATTAAAAATTGAAGCGCCAATTTTTTTACCTTGAATTTTTGTTTTGGTAGATTTTGCCAAAGGGTCTTTTATACGAACCCATTCAACAGAAAAATTGTCTCCGACACTAATCAATCCATCTTTGTTTGAGGTATTTTCAACTCCCGGTATTTTTAGTGCGTAAAGCTTTCCTCTTCCGCTGAGATTGTTTTTTTTGTTTGGTACAAACTTATAGAATAAGCCACTGTAATCATCTTCGGTTTGATAAACACTTCCATTTGGGTCATTTAAATCAACTGTTATTGCTTCTCTTTGAAATCTACCCATATGGGTTAATCTTTTGTAGCCTTTAAGTGAATCAGCCTCTGGGTCTACTTCAAAAGCGTAACCGTGATTTTCTCTATATGTTTCTTCACATGAAATCCATGTATTCCATGGGGTGGCTCCTCCTGCACAATTGTCGATTGTTCCTGAAAGGCTTCTGTTGGCACGCTTTAAAGTCAAACCATCTGACTCAAGCACAATGGTACTTGTTCCACCTGAAAAAGGTCTACCATTGGAGTCATTGTATGCTGTTGATAGTTCTAAATGCTTATCTTTATTCTTTGTTTCATGATTAACTACTAGTGCTACTGAGCCGTCTTTTAATTCAAAAGCACCCATTCCATCTGGTCTTCCGCCATACTTAAGGCCATCTGTCATAACATCACCAGTAGACATAAGCACTTTGTATGAAAAGTCTTTAGGTAAATCAAATAAAGCTTTTGGATCTTTTAGTAACAGTCCATCCCATTTTGTATTTGATGATATTGGATTGTTAGCAGCAAATAACTTGCCTCCACCATATGCGAATAACATTAACATTGCAGAAGACTGTCCTGCACGTTTCATAAATAGTCTTTTTGAATTATCCATAATTTAAATTTATCCTAATTATATTAAAGATCTGTTACAAACATGATTTAATTTGTAATAGATTGATAAGTTAAAGAAAGCCTTGAAATATCAAAAGGCGGTCTAAATATACCAGCAAAATCTCCATTTGGATCCAATAAAATAATATTGTTTACATGATTGTCTAAATGGGAGTGATCCATGTGGTTTGAGTGATCTGGCATCACATTATTAACTGACAATTGAGTAGCTAAGCTTAAGAGCATAGGTCTAGAATTGCTAACACCAATAAAATCTTTATCAAAACCCTTAGCATATTTATCTATCATATCTGGGGTATCTCTTTCAGGGTCAATTGAAACTAAAACCCACTGCTTATCATCTAGTTTATAGTCTTTGTCTCTAAGCACTTTTATAAGTTTAGATAGTTGGTACATGGTTGTTGGGCATTCATCGGCGCATTTTGTAAAACCAAAATACATCAGAGTCCACTTACCAATGAGGTCATTTTTTGTAAATGCCTTTTGTTTGGATGAAAAAAATTTAAAATCTGATATTTGTTTTGGTTCGTTGAATACAAACAGGCCGTTAACAAGCAACTCATCATCCGAAAGCGTTCTAGGGGTTGTAAGTTTATTAATAAACAAACCAAGAACAGTTATCATGAAGATAGCTATTAGAAGTAAATTTCTGTTTATTCCTTTCATGAGACAAGATAATGATCTAGCAATAAAGCTACAAATATCAGAAAAATATAATAGATAGAAAAATTAAATGTTTTCATTGCAACAGCATCGTCATCAGTAAAATATAACTTAACTGCATAGTACATAAATATTGAGCTAAGTATTATTGCTGAAACTAGATAAATAACTCCAGACATTAATACTATGTATGGGAGCACACTAACGATAAATAAGATAATTGTATACAAGACAATTTGAAGTTTAGTAAATGCAACTCCATGAGTAACTGGAAGCATTGGGATAGACTCTTTTGCATATTCTTCCTTTCGATAAATTGCCAATGCCCAAAAGTGTGGCGGGGTCCAAACAAAAATTATTAAGACCAGTAAAAGCGCGTAGGGATCTATTGTATTAGAAATTGCAGCCCAACCTAATAGCGGAGGCGCCGCTCCTGCTAAACCACCAATAACAATGTTTTGTGGTGTTGCTCTTTTTAGATATACAGTATAAATAAATGCATAACCAATTAACGAGGCAAGGGTTAAGATCATTGTTAATGTATTTATGTATAGGAATAAAATTAAAGCTCCTACAACACCAATCACCAATGCAAAAGAAGAAGCATGAAGTGCACTAAGCTCTCCTTGGGGAAGAGGTCTTTGATCAGTTCGAGTCATGGCTGCATCTGCTTTTCTATCAATAACTTGGTTGATTGCAGCAGCTGAGCCTGAACATAAGGCAATTCCAATTAATGCGATTAAAATTGTTGAAACTGAACTAATTGTTTGTTCAGCCAGAAGCATTCCTACCAAGGCACAAATAAGCATCATATAAACTACATTAGGCTTACAGAGCAGGTAGTAACTTCTTAAGAGTTTCATTTTTTCCAAGCTAAATAATTAACTGTAAAAATAGCTAATAACAAAAGGGCTGCAACTAGATTGTGTGCTATTGCCACGTATAAAGGCAATACATATACAACATTGATTATGCCCAAGCTAATCTGGGTTAATAGAAGAATTCCAATTGTTGATGCAAGTGGAGCAGCGTTGGAAAACCAAAGTTTTGAAATAAGAATTAAAAAAACCACGGCAACTAAAATCGCGGAGACTCTATGTGAATAATGAATTGCTACTCTAGAAGGATTATCTAATAGTCCATATAAGTAGTTTGGGCCAACCTCTTGATTAAGATTAAACCCATTTTTGAAGTCCATTTCTGGCATATAAGTTCCCTGACAAGTTGGAAAATCTGCACAGGCCAAAGAGGCATAATTTGTGCTTGTCCAAACTCCTAAAAAAATCTGAAAAAGCAAAACTGCAAGGGCTATTCCCGCAATAGTCTTTAACTTTGGAATTGCCATTTTCTCTAAAATATCAAATTTACCGGACATTAAAAAAATAAGAAAAAATAAAGTTAAAGTGGTAAAACCACCAAAAAGATGGGC
>CACEBI010000031.1 GCA_902557705.1 uncultured SAR86 cluster bacterium | reverse complement strand
ATCACTTAGAGCAATTGAAGCTCTAAAAAGTGCAGATTATATTTTTGCAGAAGATACAAGAAATGCAAAAAAATTATTAAATTTTATTGATTGTCGATCGAAATGTTCTTCTTTTCATGAACACAATGAAAAAAAGGTTACAAAACTTATTATTAAAAAACTTATTGAAGATCAAAATTTAGAAATAGCAATTATCAGCGATGCAGGTACTCCAGCAATATCTGATCCTGGATACCACCTAATACAAGAATGCATAAACCACAAAATTAATTTTAGCCACATTCCAGGACCATCTTCAATAATCAATGCAGTTGTTTTATCGGGGCTTCCAACATCAAGTTTTACTTTTTTAGGTTTTGTGCCCAAAAAGAAGAATCAAAAAGTTGAATTTATGAGGTCATTAAAGAAATACTCTGAAACAATTATTCTTTTTGAATCAGGAAAAAGACTCCCTGAAACAATTCAATATTTGTTTGAAGAGTACTCTCAACATAACAAGATTTCATTGTGTCGAGAAATGACTAAAATACATGAAACCATAGAGAGAGGAACGATAACATCAATAATAAAAAAGATTAATAGTGATGAATTGGTTTTAAAAGGTGAGTTTGTAATTGTGATAGAAGGCGGTTCCGCGGAAATTAAAAATACAAAATTAGATAAAAAAATACAAAAAGCATTTTTAGAAAATATGCCACCAAAAGATGCGGCAAAGCTTATATCTATGATTACTAAAGAAAATAAAAGAGATGTTTATAAACAATTGCTAGAACTTGATTAGCATCTATCTAAAAACTATTTATAATAGCCACGAGTTGGTTGGATGATCGCTAACTTTGTTAGAGGAAAGTCCGGACTTCATAGAGCAGGGCGCCAGGTAACACCTGGGAGACGTGAGTCTACGGAAAGTGCAACAGAAAGTATACCGCCAATATTTTTTGGTAAGGGTGAAATGGTGAGGTAAGAGCTCACCGCTTAAGTGGAGACATTTAAGGCATTGTAAACCCCGGCCCGAAGCAAGACCAAATAGAAATCCTTTTAAGTTGCTCGCTTAGGATTTGGGTAGGTTGCTAGAATATTGTGGCAACACAGTATCAAGATAGATGATCATCTTCAACAGAATCCGGCTTATAGACCAACTCAACTTTTTATATTATTTATATAGTGTGAAAAAGTGTGTAAATGTGTTGCAATGTGTGTAAAAAGGCTATATATTTTAATCCATGTATGGTTTTAACACAGTTTCACTTGATCAAAAGGGTAGATTAGCAATACCTGCTAAATATCGGACAACTTTTATTCAAAAAAATGAAACTCAAATTGTTATTACCAAAGATCCACAATACCCATCATTAAAAATATATCCACAGTCTCAATGGTTAGAAATTTCTTCAAAATTAGAATCTCTTCAAGGACTTGATCCAATTGTAAGAAACCTACAATGGACAATCTTAGGTAATGCAAGTGTTACGGAGTTTGATCCAAAGGGGAGAATGCTAGTTTTAATCCCATCTGAATTAAGAAAGTACGCAGAATTGATTAATGAAAAGCAGATCTCATTAGTTGGCATGGGTAATAAGTTTGAAATATGGAATGTTTCTAATTGGGAAATGAGACAAACTGGTGGATCATTAGCAACTGAAATTTTAGATGTAGTTCTTCCAGAGAGCATTAAATCAATGTCTTTTTAACAGGGGATAAAAATGAATTTTGAAGTAATAGGGCAAGCAGTAGAAAACGCAAAGATTAAAGTTGTCGGCGTAGGTGGCGCTGGTGGAAATGCTGTTATTCATATGATTAATCATAATATTGAAGGAGTAGATTTTATTTGTGCTAATACAGATACTCAGGCTCTTTCAATGGCCGATGGAGCAATAACATTAAAACTTGGCAATGGTTTGACAAAAGGGCTTGGGGCCGGAGCAAATCCAGACGTTGGTAGAAAAGCTGCTGAAAGCGATAGAGCTGCTATAGAAGAATTATTAGTTGGAGCTGATATGATTTTTATAACTGCCGGTATGGGTGGCGGAACAGGAACTGGAGCAGCCCCAGTAGTTGCATCTATTGCTAAAGATTTGGGAGCACTTACCGTTGCTGTAGTTACAAAGCCGTTTAAATTTGAAGGTAAAAAAAGAATGACTGCAGCTGAAAAAGGATTAGCTGCACTCGTTGAAGAAGTTGATAGTCTTGTAACCATACCCAACCAAAAGTTATATGAGATTTTAGGTGAAGATACAGCTATGCAGGATGCATTTGCTAAAGCAGATGATGTATTAAAAGGTGCTGTTCAAGGCATATCAGATATCATCTTAAAAAAAGGACATATCAATGTCGATTTTGCTGATGTAAAAACTGTCATGTCTGAAAAAGGCATTGCAATGATGGGTACAGGAAGAGCAAGTGGCAAAAATAGAGCAGAAGCTGCAGCCACTCAAGCTGTAAGAAGTGAATTACTTGAAGATATTAATCTAAAAAATGCAAGAGGCGTTTTAGTTAATATTACTGCAGCAAAACCAACCTTGGGCGATCAGGCAGAAGTTGCTGATATTGTAGAAGAAATTGTTCATGAGGATGCAAATATAATTTATGGACTTGTATATGATGACTCAGTAAAAGATGATCTACTGGTAACTATTGTGGCCACTGGTGTTGATCAAAGAGCCCCAAAATTAGTCATCGATAATCAGCCATCAATGCAATTAAATCCTGTTGGATTGAATAAAGAACAAACAAGTCAAAAAGGTGGCACATCGTCTGCAGCGGAAATTGATTTCCTTGATGTGCCAACTTTTATGAGAAAGCAAGTAGATTAAGATGCTACATTTTCCAGTCTTGCTGGAAGAGTCAGTAGATTTTTTAGTTCATAAAAAAGAAGGCAGTTACATAGATTGCACTTATGGCCGCGGCGGTCATACACAAAAAATTTTAGAAACAATTTCCTCCAATTCTCAATTAACTTCTTTTGATAAAGATAGTGATGCTATTGCGCATGCAAACAATATTCAAAATACCAATTTTAAGATCATTCAAGATTCATTTAGCAATATTAATAAATATTTTAGTAAAGATTCAGTAGATGGAATTCTTTATGATTTGGGTACTTGCTCAACTCATTTTGATGATGCTTCTAGGGGGTTCAGTTTTAGACATAATGGACCTCTTGATATGAGATTTGATACCAAAAAAGGAAAACCATTAGCGAATTGGATCAACAAAGCAAATGAAAATGATATTAAAGAAGTTTTATATAAATATGGAGATG
>CACEBI010000030.1 GCA_902557705.1 uncultured SAR86 cluster bacterium | reverse complement strand
TTCAGCTAGACCAAGCTCCCATGGAGAACCAGCATATCTTATGGATGTTAAAGGACTGGCTCCAGTTCCACCGTCATGTCCAGAGATAGTAATCAAGTCTGCATAAGCTTTAGCAACTCCAGAAGCAATAGTTCCCACTCCAGGTTCAGAAACTAACTTAACCGAAACTAATGCTTTAGGGTTAACTTCTTTGAGGTCATAAATTAACTGAGCTAAATCTTCAATAGAATATATATCATGATGAGGTGGTGGTGAAATAAGAGTCACGCCAGGGGTGGAATATCTTAGTTTAGCGATCAGCTTATTAACTTTACCTCCTGGAAGTTGGCCTCCCTCACCGGGTTTAGCGCCTTGTGCAATTTTTATTTGAAGTACTTCAGCGTTGACTAAATAATGTGGGGTAACACCAAATCTTCCTGATGCAATTTGTTTGATTTTTGACATCTTTGGTGTTCCATATCTCTCTACAGCCTCACCTCCTTCACCTGAGTTTGAACGACCACCTAAAGAGTTCATTGCTTCAGCAAGTGTTTCATGTGCTTTGGGTGATAATGCACCCAAACTCATACCAGCGGAATCAAATCTATTTAGGATTTTCTTTTGAGATTCAACTTTCTTTATATTAATTTTTGATTTTTGGGTGTTAATTTTTAAAAGATCTCTAAGCATTGCAGGAGGTCTTTTATCAACTAAATCTGCATATTCCTGATAAGTTTCATATGAGCTTGATGCAACAGCTTCTTGAAGTTTTTTAACTATTTCAGGATTGTAAGTATGGTATTCCCCACCATGTATATATTTCAAAAGCCCTCCAACATTTATATCAGCTAAGTTAGATCTTGCATATTTATTTAACGTTCTAAGTTCATGATCTAAGTTTTTTAGAGTCTTGCCCCTTACTCTACTCTCTGTATTTGTAAAACATAAATTCACAACATCTTCGTCTAAGCCAACTATTTCAAAGAGTTGAGATCCTCTATAACTTGATATGGTTGATATACCCATTTTTGAAATAATTTTTAATAGTCCTTTATTTACTCCCTTGCGATAACGAGAGCAATTTTCATGAGCATCACCTTTTAGTTCATTTCTATGTGAAAGATCAAGTATGGTTTGATATGCCAAAGTTGGATATACAGCTGTTGCTCCAAAACCAATTAAACATGCTATTTGATGCGTGTCTCTGGCAGAGGAAGTTGTAACTATAATGTTTGCATCAGATCTTAATCCAAGCTTAACTAAGTGTTGATGAACTGCACCAACTGCCAATAAAGCGTTTATTGGTAAGAAACCTTCTTCTGGTAAATCTTCAATTAAATGAATTATTGAAGAACCAGATTTAACAGAGTTTTCAACATCCTTTTGGAGTTTTTTAATTGCAGATTTAAGATTTGTGCTTTCAGCAAAGACTAAATTAATTTCAGCTGACTTGAAATAGGGGTTGTTTGTAATTGAGTTAAGTTTTCTATAAGACAAGACTGGTGATGTTGTAACCAATCTTTTTGCATGCTCTGGTGTCTCTTCGTATATGTTTAATTCAGGTCCATAACATGTCTCTAAAGTCATTACTGCTGCTTCTCTTAAAGAATCAATTGGAGGATTTGTAACTTGGGCGAATTGCTGTCTAAAAAAATCATAAAGCTGTCTATGCATTTTGCTCATTACTGCAAGAGCAGTATCGTCACCCATAGAACCAGTGCCCTCCTGAGAATCAACAGCTAGGGGCTTGATAACCGATGTTCGTTCTTCTTTAAACAATAAAAATAGCTTTGAAGATTGAAGAAACTTAGATGACTCAAATTTTTTCAGGCCAGGACCTTCATAAGAATCTAGTCTAGATTCAATATAGATTGCGTTCTCTTTAAGCCACTTTCTATAGGGATATTTTTGTTTTAACTCATCATCAATGGCAGATTCGTTATAAATTCTTCCCTTAGATGAATCTATGGCAAGCATTCCTCCAGGTGCAACTCTACCTTTTTGGACAATATCAGACTCATTGACAGGATTTACACCCGTTTCAGATGCAATCGTAATTATATTGTCTTTATCTAATTGGAATCTTGCAGGTCTCAGTCCGTTTCTATCAAGAACACATAATGCCCATTTTCCATCCGCCATAACAATACCTGCTGGTCCATCCCATGGCTCCATATGCATAGAGTTAAATTCATGAAACCCTCTTACATCTGGATCCAAAGTTTGAATATTTTGCCATGCAGGAGGAAGCACCATTCTGATTGCTCTAAAAATATCAACTCCGCCTTTTACTAAAAGCTCGATCATGTTGTCTAGTGAGGAAGAATCAGAACCAGTCTCATTAACAAGCTGTTTAAATTTCTGAATTTTTGGTATGAGCGGTGTTTTAAATTTTGAAGATCTGGCTTTTACCCAATTTCTATTTCCTCGAATAGCATTTATTTCTCCATTATGTGCTAATAATCTAAATGGTTGAGCTAGATGCCATCTTGGACTTGTATTAGTTGAAAACCTTTGGTGAAAAACACATGTTGAAGCACGAAAGTTTTCCTGGTTGAGATCTAAATAAAATTCTTTAATAGCATTAGGTAGCATTAAACCTTTATAAACTACTGTTTTTGATGACATGCTACAAACGTATAATTTTTCGTCATCCATATATATCTCTTCAATATATTTTCTAGCCTGGATTAAACCGGTTTCAAAAACCTCTTGATTGAAATCTTTTTCAGTTGGTTTGATAAATAATTGAAATATCTCAGGCAAACAACTGTGAGCAATTTCTCCTAAGATTTTTTCATCAACTGGCACCTTGCGACAGGCAGCAAGAATTAGGTTTTCAGACTTAAGGATTTTTTTAATTTTAGGTAATAGCTTTGCAATATCTTGATTGTAAAAAATTTGGCCAATTGCAAAATGTTCACCAATTTCTATGTTTTGTTCTTTTAGAACAGTGTCTGCAAAGAATTTATGATCAATATCAAAAAGGAGGCCGCACCCATCACCTGTCTTGCCATCAGAGCCTACCCCGCCTCTATGTGTCATGCTTATCAAAGCATTAATAGAATTAATAATAACTTTATGTGATTTTATCCCGTTAATATTTGCAATTAAGCCAAATCCACAGTTATCTTTAAATTCTTCTTTTTTAATTAATCCGGGCATATTTTTGAGTGTGTTCCGTAAATTATATCACAAAGTTATTTCATTTAATTATAAAAAGTGTCATACTTCGTCATACACAGCACACAATTTAATATGAATAATAAAAATAAGCAATACAAGATTGAGAAAGGAGTTTTATTATTTACTCAACCCAGATCTCCATATTTTTATGGCAAGTTAAGAGTGAATGGTAAATATATTACGAAATCATTTGCCCCTGTTGAAGATTATGATGCCGCGTTAGAGATGTTATACAAGTGGAGGGAAGAAATATTTGGAGAAAGCAAAAATAACTTCAATATTGGTTCCTCTTCCAATAGCACAAACTATAGAGATGAATATTTATCTCATGAAAAACTTGATAATGATTTTCAGTTTCTTGAAGTTGGTAGATATGACCCTGCGAAAAAAACAGCTGAAGAAAGAAAAATTAGTTTTGTTGAAATTTATGGAGAATATAATCAGGTACAGGCTTCAAACCAGGCACATAGATGCTTAGATTGTGGTAATCCATATTGTGAATGGAAGTGCCCTGTTCATAATTTTATTCCTGATTGGTTAAAGTTGGTTAATGAAGGAAATATTATTGAGGCAGCTGAGTTATGCCATTCAACCAATAGCTTACCTGAGGTTTGCGGAAGAGTATGTCCGCAAGATAGGTTGTGCGAAGGTGCATGTACATTAAATGATGGTTTTGGTGCTGTTACA
>CACEBI010000029.1 GCA_902557705.1 uncultured SAR86 cluster bacterium | reverse complement strand
ACTAAAACCTTTAGAGAAATGAATGAGAAGTTACCTGAAAGAATTATTGAAGAAGCTGTTAAAGGTATGTTGCCAAAAAATAAACTTGGCAAATCTATGATTAAAAAATTAAAAGTATTTAGTGGCCCAGAACATGATCATGAATCACAACAGCCAATTGAATGGAATCCAACTATATGACAACTGAAACACATTACGCTACAGGTAGAAGAAAAACATCTTCTGCCAGAATTTATCTTTCATCTGGAAAAGGTAATATTAAAGTTAATGATAGAGATTTAGACGTGTATTTTGGTCGTAAGGTTGCACAAATGTTAGTAATGCAACCATTAGAAATGACTGAACTAACAGACAAGGTTGACATCAATATCAAAGTTAAGGGCGGCGGTAGTTTTGGGCAGGCAGGAGCAATCAGACATGGTATTTCTAGAGCTCTTATTTCTTATGATGAAGAACTAAGACCGCAACTAAAGAGCGCAGGCTTGCTTACTAGAGACCCTAGAAAAGTTGAAAGAAAGAAACCTGGTCTAGTTAAGGCAAGAAAAAGTAAGCAGTTTTCAAAACGTTAATTTTTTTCAAATTTTTTCTTATAAATTAGTGGTATAATTCGCTGGTTTTTTTATTACTAAAGTCAAAGCACACAAAGGTCTAATGCAAGAAAAAGACAATACTAGAAGAAAGGTTTTAATAGGTTTAACAAGCGCAGTTGGTTTATCAGGTATTCCTTTTGCAGCTACTCCATTTATCGCTGCTTGGAATCCAAGCGCTAAAGCAAAAGCAGCTGGCGCATCTGTTAAATTAGATGTATCTAAGATGCAATATGGACAACAAATTCAAGTGGCTTGGAGGAAACAGCCAGTATTTGTTGTTCGTCATACCAAAGAAAGTTTAGAGAATATTGATTCAGCTCTACCTAAATTGGCTGATCCAAATTCTGATCAAATTGAAGAGCCATACAAAGGTCAAAATCCAACCAGATCTAAAAGTAGTGAATATACTGTAATGGTAGGAGTTTGCACTCATTTAGGATGCTCTCCTAAATATCATCCTGAAGTAGAACCAAAGCCATGGGATGCTTCTTGGGCTGGTGGTTTCTTTTGTCCTTGTCATGGATCGATGTTTGATATGGTTGGAAGAGTTTACAAAGGTGTTCCTGCACCAACCAATCTTCCAGTACCTCCTCATTTTTTTGATGGTTCAATTTTAACAATCGGTGAAGACGGAGGAACAGCGTAATGAGCGAAATGGTTGGAAAATTATTTGGTTGGGTTAACAGCAGACTACCTATATCAAATACATTTGAAAGACACTTATCAAAGCATCCAGTACCTTCAAAAGTTAACTTTTGGTATCTGTTTGGAGCATTAGCATCTGTCGTATTAATTATCCAAATTGTTTCTGGAATATGGTTAATAATGCCTTATTCAAATACTGAAGAAGAAGCATTTGCATCTATAGAATATATTATGCGTGATGTTGATTATGGCTGGATCATAAGATACATGCACACCACAGGCGCATCAATGTTTTTTGCTGTTGTTTACCTTCACATGTTTAGAGGTTTGTTATATGGCTCATATCAAAAACCTAAAGAGTTAGTTTGGATTTTTGGATGCACAATATATCTAGCAATGATGGCAGAAGGATTTCTAGGATATGTCCTTCCTTATGGTCAAATGTCATATTGGGGTGCTCAGGTTATTATTTCACTGTTTGGAGCTATACCCTATATAGGAGAATCTTTAGAATTATGGATTAGGGGTGACTACTATATATCTGGCATAACAGTATCTAGATTCTTTGCTCTACATGTTGTTGCACTACCTTTAGTTCTTATAGCTTTAGTTTTTTTACATCTAGTAGCATTACATGAAGTTGGAGCAGGCAATCCCGAAGGTGTTGATATTGAAGAACACCTAGATGATGACGGTGTTCCGTTAGATAGTGTTCCTTTCTTTCCATACAAAGTCTTAAATGCATTAGTTGGTATTGGTGTTTTCATGACAGTATTTGCAATTATTATGTTCTTCTTCCCTGAAGGAGGAGGTTACTTTATTGAAATGGCAAACTTTGAAGAAGCTAATCCCCTAGTAACTCCAGAACACATTGCTCCTGTTTGGTATTACTCCCCATATTATGCAATGTTGAGAGCTGTTCCAGATAAATTAGGTGGATTGATTGTCATGGGATCAGCAGTTGCAATTTTATTTGTTGTGCCATGGTTGGATAAAAGTAAAGTTGCGTCAATCAGATATAAAGGTATATACAGCAAAGTAGCTTTAGCTTTATTTGGCATTAGTTTTATAACTCTAGGATACTTGGGCACTGTTAGTGTTACTGAAGTAAGGAAAACAATGAGTGTAATTTGTACGATAATTTATTTTGCATTTTTCTTATTAATGCCGATTTATACAAAATATGAAAAGACATTAGAAGTGCCTGAACGACTATGATTAAAAAGCAATCAAACATTTTAAATATTAAGCTCAGCAAATTTTTGGTTGCTATCGGCTTGTTAATATCTATCAACGGTATAGGTGCAGCTGAAGGTGGGCCATGCAAAGATTACGGTGAGTGTGACGAATTTAAATATTCTTTAAATGATATGGCTTCACTGCAAAGAGGCGCATCAACATTTTTAAATTATTGTTATGGTTGTCATTCACTTCAATATTCAAGATGGGGAAGAGTATCTTCAGATCTTCAAATACCAGAAGAAATATTTTTTGATAATCTTGTCTTTGATAAATCTATAAAGCCTGGTGATTTGATGATTGGATCTATGTCAAAAGAACAATCAGCACAATGGTTTGGCGTTGCTCCTCCAGATCTTACATTGGTAAGCAGAGTAAGGGGAGACGATTGGATATACACATACTTAAGAGCGTATTATGAGGACTCGTCTAAACAATATGGAGTTAATAATTTAGTCTATCCAGGAACTGCAATGCCCAATGTTTTGATGGCTTTGCAAGGAAATCAAAAGTTGGTTTGTAAAGATGTTCCTGTTATTGCAAAAAATGGTGGTGAGAAAAGAGACGATTTTGGTAATACCATAACTAAAGAAAAGTGTGGATATTTAAAAGTAGATGAAGGTTCAGGTGAGCTAAATCAAGAAGAGTTTGATAGCTTAATCTATGACCTAACTAACTTTCTTGTATATGTCGGTGAACCAGCTAAAGCTCAAAGAGAAAGAATGGGTTGGTACGTAATTTTTTATTTTTTAATTTTTACTGCACTTTCAGCCTTGCTCTATAGGGAGTACCACAAGGATTATCATAAATAATTAGGGGAATGATATGATTTTATATTCAGACAGAGATGACCATTATAGCCAAAGAGTTAGGATTGTATTAGCTGAAAAAGATATTACTGCAGAAATTCATGAAGCTAAACCTGAAGAAACTCCTGAAGATATTCTTTCAATAAGCCCTTATCATAAGTTACCAATTCTCGTTGATAGAGATCTTGCAATCCATGATCCTTCAGTAATGATGGAATATTTAGACGAAAGGTTTCCACATCCACCATTGCTTCCTGTATATCCAGTGGCAAGAGCAAATAGCAGAACTTTAATGTTACGCATAGACAGAGAATGGTGCCCAATTGTAGACACATTAATAGCAGGTGAGCTTCCCGAAAAAGAGTTATTAAAGCTGAGAGAAGAGCTTTTGCACGAAATATCTTCAATTGCTCCAACTTTTAAAGAATTCAAGTTTTTTATGAGCGATGAGTTTACTCTTGTAGATTGTTGCTTTGCACCTATTCTTTGGAGACTTCCTTCTATCGGCATTAAGCTTCCTGTCAACAGACACTTAAAACCTCTCTTAGACTATCAAAAAGAAGTATTTAAAAGACCTGGATTTTTGGATAGTTTATCTTCCCTTGAGAGGGATCTTAAAGAGGATTAGTTGTATCTGGAGATACTTTCCATAAAGGCAGGTTTCTGTTAATACATTGTCCTTTTGAGACTTTTGAAATTCCTGAGTTAAACATCATATCAATGTTGCTAATGTTACTTTGATATATCCCTTCAGCTAAAATAAGGTCTTCAATCAAAGCCTTATTCAGCTCATCCTCAATACTTTTAATATCTTTATTTAATGAAATTTCTTTAAAAAGGTAATTTGGTATAGGAATTATTACATTTTCAAAATCATTAAATTCTTTTAATGAAGATGCTCCCATTAATAGTTCAG
>CACEBI010000028.1 GCA_902557705.1 uncultured SAR86 cluster bacterium | reverse complement strand
TATTAATAAAGTAATTCTTCCTGTTAGAGGTTACGGTTTATGGGGAACTTTGTTCGGTTACATTTCTATTGAAAATGATTTTAATACAGTTGCTGGTCTTGAATTTTATGAACATAAAGAGACTCCAGGTCTTGGTGCTGAAGTTGATAATCCAAAATGGAAAGCACTATGGCCAGGTAAACAACTTTATAGAGATAATAAGGTTGTATTAGAGGTTATTAAAGGGAAGGTTCCTGAAGATGACTCCAATCTAGCATATAAAGTCGATGGACTATCTGGCGCCACTATTACAAGTAGGGGTGTAAGCAATATGATTAAATATTGGTTTAGTGATTCTGGTTATGCAAATTTATTTAGTGAATTAGATTATGAATCTTAATAGATATAAAGAAGCTTTATTTAAACCGCTTATCGATGAGAATCCAATAACTCTTCAGATTTTAGGCATATGTTCTGCTTTAGCTGTTACAAATAATTTAACAGTTACTTTGGTAATGTGCGTTGCTTTAACAAGTGTTTGTGCATTTTCAAATTTATTTATATCTTTAATAAGAAATCATATTCCCAGCAGTATTAGAATAATCGTTCAAATGACTATTATCGCATCGCTAGTTATTGTAGTTGATGAATTATTAAAAGCATATGACTATGAAACTAGCAAAAAATTATCAGTTTTTGTCGGTCTTATAATTACTAATTGTATTGTGATGGGACGAGCTGAAGCCTTCGCCATGAAAGAGAAGCCATTACTTAGTTTCTTTGACGGTCTTGGGAATGGGCTTGGATATAGTGTTATTTTAATTGGTGTTGCTACCATTAGAGAACTTTTTGGAGCTGGAACATTAATGGGTTATGAAATACTTCCTCTAGTATCGAATGGTGGTTGGTACATGGCTAACAATCTTCTCTTATTACCACCTAGTTCATTTATTATTATTGGTTTATTTATATGGGCAATAAGATCATACAAACCATCACAGGTTGAAGAGGATGATTTTGCTTTGTCAAAACATCAAACTAGCGAAGATTTAACTAAAAGAGAATTAAATGTTTGAACATTATTTAAATATATTTATCACAACAGTATTCATTGAGAATATTGCTCTTTCTGTATTCCTTGGTATGTGTACATTTTTAGCTATTTCAAAAAAAATTGATGCCGCTATAGGGTTGGGAATTGCTGTCATAGTGGTTTGTTTGATAACAGTGCCTCTCAATAATCTGATATTTAACTATGTACTTAGGGATGGTGCTTTAGCTTGGGCAGGCCTACCTGATACAAATTTAGAATTTGTAGAACTTATTAGTTACATAGGAGTTATTGCAGCAGCTGTTCAAATATTAGAGATGTTTTTAGATAAATATGTGCCAGCTTTATATAATGCCTTAGGCGTATTTCTACCACTAATTACTGTTAATTGCGCCATTCTAGGGGCCTCTTTATTCATGGTTGAAAAAGATCTTATGTTTGGCGAAAGTGTTGTATATGGTCTTGGTGCTGGTTTTGGTTGGGCAATGGCAATTGTTATTCTTGCTGGAATAAGAGAAAAGCTTAAATATTCTGATATTCCTGAAGGTTTAAAAGGTTTAGGTGCTACGTTTATCATTGTTGGGCTAATGAGTTTTGGTTTCATGTCATTTGGAGGTATATCTCTATAAAAGAGAAATGAATTATGCAGATTGATTTAATACTTGGAGTTTTAGCTTTTTCAGGAATAGTTTTAACATTAGTTATAGTAATTATTGGTGCTAGATCAAAACTTGTCTCAACTGGTGATGTTTCAATTGAAATTAATGGAGACTCTTCAAACCCTTTAGTTGTTCCTGCTGGTTCAAAATTACTTCAAACACTTGCCGATAATAAGATATTCCTATCATCAGCATGCGGTGGCGGGGGTACTTGTAGTCAATGTAAATGTGTTGTCTTAGATGGAGGTGGCTCAATCCTTCCAACTGAAGAGTCGCATTTCAATTCACGTGAGAAAAATGACGGTTGGAGACTTTCTTGTCAGGTTCCAGTAAAAAGTGATATGAAAATTGAGGTACCTGAAGAAATATTTGGTGTTAAAGAATGGGAGTGTGAAGTTATCTCTAATGATAATGTTGCTACATTTATTAAAGAACTAGTTTTAAAGTTACCAGAGGGTGAGAATGTAGACTTTAGAGCTGGAGGTTATGTGCAGCTTGAAGCTCCAGCATATGATATAGATTATAAATCGTTTGATATCCAAGAGGAGTATCATACTGATTGGGATAAATTTAAGATTTGGGATAATAAATCAATAAATACAGAACCAGTTATTAGAGCCTATTCAATGGCTAATTACCCAGAAGAGAAGGGTATTATCAAATTTAATATTCGAATAGCATCACCACCTCCAGGAACTGACTTTCCTCCTGGAATAATGTCATCTTGGACATTTAATTTAAAACCAGGTGATAAGGTGAAAGTTTTTGGTCCTTTTGGTGAATTTTTTGCTAAGGAGACTAACAATGAAATGGTATTTGTAGGTGGTGGAGCTGGTATGGCACCAATGCGCTCACATATATTTGATCAATTACTTAGAATTAATACAGATAGAAAGATAACGTTTTGGTATGGTGCTAGAAGTTTAAAAGAAATGTTTTATGTTGATGAGTTTAATGCATTAGCAGAAAAATATGATAATTTTGAGTGGCATGTTGCCTTATCAGACCCTCAGCCTGAGGATGATTGGGATGGTGATACTGGTTTTATACATAATGTTTTATATGAAAATTATTTAAAACATCATGAAGCACCTGAGGACTGTGAGTACTACATGTGTGGACCACCAATGATGAATAAGGCTGTGATAGATCTACTTACAAATATTGGAGTTGAGCCAGAGAATATTGCCTTAGATGACTTTGGTGGCTAATCTAGTTTGATTTCAAGAAAATTCTTTTCTAAATTACTTGCATTAATAGTAGGCTGTATATGTGTTTACATTGCTTATTCATCCAATAATAGCAACACATACTCAATAAACGGGTCTGCATATGGCACTTACTGGTCTGTTACCTCCACAGAATTCATTGCTGATCATCATGAAAAGAACATTATAAAAATTATTAACAGGGTTGATATGGTTGCCTCGAACTATAAATCTAACTCAGAAATAGCCCTATTAAATCAAAGACCGCTTGAAACACCCATCACAATAAGCTCTGATTTGTATAATATTCTAGAAATAGCAAAAGATATTCATAATATTTCTGATGGTTTCTATGATATCTCCTTAGGTAAAGTCTCTAGTAAACTAGGTTTCGCTCCATCATTTAATCAAGATTTAAAGCAAGATTCATTATCTGGTTATTTATTACTAGATAACTTAACAATTATTAAGTCATCTAATAATTGGTTTGACCTATCTTCTATTGCTAAAGGGTATGCAGTTCAACTTATACATGAATATTTAATACAAAATAATTTACCTAATCATCTTATTGATATTGGAGGAGAACTAATAATTAACGGTAGTAACAAGGACCTGCCATGGAAAGTTGGTATCCAAAATCCAGCTTCTGTATCAGATAATGCAATTTATATTATAGAAAATAATAATGATTTTTTATCTATAGCTACTTCAGGTGAGTATAGAAATTACAAAGTTAATTCAAATAGTGAAAAAATCTCACATACTTTAAATCCAAAAACATTATCCTCTATTAAATCCAATGCTTTATCAGTAACAGTTGCCCATAAGACTTCTGCTACCTATGCAGATGCTCTAGCTACAGCATTTAATGCCATTGGTTACCCAGAGTCTCTTGACTACGCTAACAAGCATAATATAGCTTTAATGTTAGTGGTTGAGTTAGATAATGAATTTAAATTAATGTTTTCTAATGAATGGTATAATCTCGGATTATGAGTACATTTTTAGCAACATTTATAGTGATTGCTGTTGCATTTTCAGCACTTGCTATTGGATTAATCCTTAGGAATAAACCTATAGAAGGTTCATGCGGTGGTGTTATGACATCAGAAGATGGTACATGCTCTATATGTGGTAAAACAGAAATGAACTCCTGTACTAGAACTGATTCATAGTATTGTCTTTACCGGCTGCTTTTAATGCTGCGTCACCTGCAAAATACTCCTTATGATCATCACCCATATCTGAGCCAGACATGTTTTGATGTTTCACACACGCAATACCTTCTCTAATTTCTTTTCTCTGAACATTTGCTACGTATCCCAACATCCCTTGATCTCCAAAATATTCTTTAGCTAAATTATCTGTAGACAAAGCAGCAGTATGGTAGGTGGGGAGGGTTATCAGATGATGAAAAATTCCTGCCTCTCTAGCAGCATCTTCTTGGAATGTTCTTATTTTATTATCTGCTTC
>CACEBI010000027.1 GCA_902557705.1 uncultured SAR86 cluster bacterium | reverse complement strand
TTTAGTTGATGAAGTCGATTACTTTGAGGTAATCACCTCAAGCACTGATTTGAGTAATGTTTTAGAGGCTCTTAAAACTAACAACATTGAGCATACGAATGCTGAATTAACTCTTAGAGCAGAAACATCTGTTTCTTTAGATCAAGAGATGTCAGAAAAAGTGCTAAAAATTATGGACTTTATGGATGAATTAGATGATGTCCAAGAGGTTCATACAAATGCTGAATTTCCAGAAAACTTTGAGGTTAAAGAGTAAAAATTGTCTATAAATTCAAGAAATAAAGGTGCAGCTTTTGAAAGACAAATTGCGAATGCTCTAATTGAAGACCTTAATCTAACAAATCCGGTTAAAAGAATATTAGAACAAACAAGAACGAAGGAATTACCAGATTTAATGCTGGGAAATTGGTGCATAGAATGTAAAGCCTATGGCACAGGAGCTGAACCTAGACCGGATTGGTGGGATCAAGTATTAGCTTCCTCACAAGGCACAAATTTGAAACCAGCGTTAGTTTATAAATTTAATAACAGACCAATAAAAGTAAGAGTTCTAGCCTCATCAATAAATAATAAAATTAAAAACAATTTAATAACTGTAGATTTGCTATGGCCTGATTTTATTCAAATTATTCTAGAACTTTTTCAAGAAGATATAGAACTTCATGAGCAAAATTTTCAAGCATAAAGATTTCGAATTAACTATCTTTGTTGAAGATACTGATTTTCAAGGTTTTGTATATCATGCTAATTACATAAAATATTTTGAAAGAGCTAGATCTAACTTTTTAACTATAAATGGCATCTCACAGAATGATCTAAGACAATCAAATCTTGGTTTTGTGATTAAAAGAATCGATATAGATTTTTTATATCCAGCTAAACTTGGTGAAAAATTAATAGTTCAGACCGAGGTAGAAAAGAAGTCTAAAGCTAGGATGCTTTTTAATCAAAAAATCATAAGTGATGACAACAAAAATCAAATATGTGAAGGAAGTGTTGAAGTTTGTTTGGTAGATATTGAGACAAAAAAACCAAAACCTTTTCCTAATGATTTATTATTAATTTTTGATAACGGTGAAGCGCATGGATGATATTTCAGTTTTAAACCTTTTTTTAGATGCCGGTATGGTTGTAAAGACCGTAATGATTATATTGTTAATAGCATCTTTATTAACCTGGATAGTAATCGTAGAAAGATATAATTTTTATAAAAAAATTAAATTAATCAATGATAGTTTTCTAGATAGATTTTGGAGTGGAGAGGATCTTAATACTCTTTATAGTGAGTTAGAAAATCACGAAGGCCCGTTATTTGGTTCATTGGGTGTATTCAAAAGTGCATTCAAAGAGTTTCTTCAGATTAGTAAAAATAAAGAAATTACTGAGCTAGATCTAGAGGGTATTAATAGATGTATGCGTGTTGCAATAGCTTCAGATGAAGAGGAGATGAATAAACACCTTCCTTTTTTAGCAAACGTAGGATCAGTAAGTCCATACATTGGCTTATTGGGAACTGTTTGGGGGATTATGACTTCATTCCAAGGTTTATCCGATGCAACCCAAGCTACCATTAATGCTGTTGCTCCAGGGATATCAGAAGCACTTGTCGCAACTGCAATGGGGCTCTTTGCTGCCATACCTGCAGTTATTGCTTTTAACAAATATACTTCTGAACTTGAGACAATGAGTCAATCAACTCTTATTTTCTCAGAAGAGCTAGCAAGTATTTTTTATAAGCAATCTATAAAATAAATGATATATAGATTAGCGAAAAAAAAGACATTAAAGGCAGAGATAAATGTTGTGCCATACATAGACGTAATGTTAGTTTTGTTAATTATTTTTATGGTTTTGTCTCCGTTATTAATTCAAGGAATAGAGGTTAACTTGCCCAATACAGATACAACAAAAATGTCTGTACAAAATGAACCTTTAGTAATTTCTATCAATAAAGAAGGTGAATATTTTATTAATGTTGGTGATGAGTCTTTGCCTATTGATCTAGAGGAGCTAAAAAGAAAATCTAGTGTAATTTTTGAAGCAAATCCTGAAATAGAAATAGTATTCCAAAGCGATAAGGATGTAATTTTTGATAGTGTAGCTAAGGCTATGGCTGCCGTTCAAAGTGTTGGTATTTCAAAAATAGGAATTGTCACAACAGGCTATGCAAATTAAATCTGATTATTTTGTAGCTTCTTTTATATCTTTTGTAATTCACGCAACAATAATTTTATATTTAACAGATTTTTTTTATTTTGAAAAAAACACTAGACCTGTTTTAAGCAAGCCTGTAAATGTTGAGCTTTTATTTGAGAAAGAAGTGCCCAAAAAATCTTTACCAATAAAAAATATTCAAAAAAAGACTATTGAACAAGCCCAAGTTAATCAAGTTGAAAATAAGATTGAATTAACTCCAGTTATTCCGGAAACAGATATTAATAATTTAATCAAAGAAGATGAATTAGCGAAGGAAAAGTCTGACAATATTTTAATAAATGAGTACAGCAATTTAATAATTCAATCTATTCAATCAGCTTGGATCAAGCCTCAAAATATTCAAAATGGGCTAGTATGCGATCTTAGAATGACAATAAATAAAAATGGCCGAGTAACTAGAATTGATTTAATAAAAAGTAGCGGCAACATAAGATTTGATAATTCTGCAATAAAAGCTATCTCGAGGGTTGAAACCTTCTCTTTCTTTAATAAAATTCCATTTAATTTATACCAAAACAATTTTAAAAATATAGTCATTACATTTAATCCTTCATGAAAAAAACACTATTGATATTTATTTTATTTTCACAACCAATTATCTCAGAGTTGGTTTTAGAAATTACAAAAGGATCAGATGATCCATATTCAATAGCAATAATTAATTTTGATGGCCCAAAAAATATTAATAATCAAATTGGCTCTATAGTTAGCAATGACTTAAACAGGACTGGAGAGTTTCGTATTCTTAAAGATAATCAACTCCTGTCATCACCAGCAAACCAAGACGAAATTAATTATGATGATTTTAAGTTATTAAATGTTGATTTTATTGTAATGGGTGCAACCTCTCAGGAAGATAAAAGCAATATATCGGTTGCCTATGAAATTTATAGTGTTAATAAGCAATCTAAGATAAGAACTTCAACGGTATTCGGCATTCCAAACAGATTAAGACAATTATCACACTATATTAGCGATGGAATATATGAAGAGGTAACAGGAATCAAAGGAGTTGCATCTACAAGATTGTTATATGTAACTGAGCAAATAATAGATGGTAATTCGTTATTTAAATTAGCTGTAGCCGATGCTGATGGTGAGAATGAACAAGTTCTTCTAAGGAGTAGGGAACCAATTATTTCTCCTTCATGGTCTCCAAGCTCTAAAGAAGTTGCATATGTCTCCTTTGAGACGGGCATGGCAAAAGTATATATACAAAATATTGCATCTGGATCAAGAGAGCTAGTTCTAGAAAATAATTCTCAAATAAGTTCTCCCTCATGGTCGCCAAATGGGAAGTTCCTATCACTGACTCTTTATCAGGATGGTAATGCTGAAATTTATATACTAAATCTTAAAAATAAAAATTTAACTAGATTAACCAATCATTATTCAATTGATACAGAATCTTCATGGTCACCTAACGGTTCAAAGATTATGTTTACCTCAGGCAGATCTGGTTCACCTCAGTTATATGAAATTAATTTAAGAAAATTTAACGCAAAACCAAAAAGAATTACTTTTGAAGGTAACTACAATGCCAAAGGATCATATTTACCAAACGGTGAAGGTATTGTTTTTGTTCATCGTAAAGATAATAGTTTTCAGATAGCTTTAAAATACTTTAATGAAAATTTTGTACGTGCCCTTACTAAATCAAGATTAGATGAATCACCTAGTATTTCTCCTAACGGGAATGTGATAATCTATGCAATATCGGAAGATGGAAAAGGGCTACTAGCCGGACTAACTTTAAGCGGGGCTAGATTTAGGCTTCCAACTAAAATTGGACAAGTTAGAGAGCCTTCATGGTCTGGTTTTTTAAGATAATTTATGGAGAAAACAAATGCTTAGTATTAAAAAAATTAAAAATATAAATTTATATAACTTATTTATTCTAGTTTTCTTAATTTCGTCTTGCTCAAGTATGAATGTAACCGAGGAAGTTGTATATGACGGAGGCATCAGAACAGTTGAAGCTTCTATGCAAGAGGATACTGAATTAGATTATGAGACAAAGGCAATTTTTACAAACGCAACGGTTTATTTTGAGTTTGATAAATTCAATTTAAATAGCAAGTCTCTTCAAACCCTTAAAAGTGCTGTTTCGGCTATGAAAGACAATCAATCTATTCGTATCACAATTGCTGGACATGCAGATGAAAGAGGAACTAGAGAATACAATTTGGCTTTAGGACAAAGAAGAGCAGATGCTGT
>CACEBI010000026.1 GCA_902557705.1 uncultured SAR86 cluster bacterium | reverse complement strand
TTAGAAAGTACTCATCTATCCAGTCCTGATCCTCAAGCAAATCTTTAATATCATTCTTTGTCTTTAATTCACCTAATTTTTCAATGAATATTTTTTGAGACTTTAAATATATTTCTGAATCTAGCGAAATATCAATATTTAAACCTTTTGAAAAAATTGATCCAGTAAAACAGAATACCGTTAAAGCATAAAAAGTTTTTTTAAAGTTTTGCATTAATAATATTGCGAACTACTTCCTCGTATTCCAATCCAAGAAAGCTTCCTGATTTTGGAACACAGCTATGTGATGTCATTCCTGGAACGGTATTAATTTCAAGAACATGAAATTGTCCTGTAATGTCTTGAAGAATATCAATCCTTGCCCATCCTCTACAGTTAAGGGCTTTATATGCATTAGAAGCAACCATATTTATTGCTGAGAGTTCCTCAGAAGTAAGATTAGCTTCAATAAGCCCTGTGTTATTTGAGATATATTTTGCATCATAATCATAAAACTCATTCTCAGTTACTATTTCTATTACCGGCATACATTCATTATTGATAATTGTTACAGTAAACTCTTTTCCATCTATGCAGTTTTCCATTAAAAATGGTCTATCTATATTGTTTGCATTATTAAGAGCAACCATTAAATCTTTACCGTCTTTTATCTTAAAAATATCAACGCTTGAACCTTCTTGACTTGGTTTTAAAAAATAATTTTTATTTTGAAAATCTTTAAAAGGTTCATTTAAAAATGGTTTTAAATTCTCATAATATTCCCATGATGGGGTCATAACATTATGAGATTTTAAAATTGTTTTACATGTATTTTTATCCCATGTATTTCTACAAGCTTCTGGCCCTGATCCGGTATAAGGTATGGATAAATCATCAAATTTTTCTTGGAGATCTCCTCCTTCACCCTCAAATCCATGCAATGCTATAAAAATAAGATCATATGTTTTAAAAATATTGAAATCACTAATAGTTTTAAAATCTACAATAGTTGTTTCGTATCCTAAATTTTTCAAGGCATCATAGACCCCCTTACCACTTTGCAAAGATATCTCTCTTTCTGCTGACGAACCGCCACATATGACAATAATTTTTTTTATTTCTTCCATGTTTGTTTTATTAATTCGCATACGCTTGAAACACTGCCTGCACCTTGGGTAATAAGAACATCGAAACTATTTTCTTTTGATTCAATAAGTTTAATTACATCATTATGTTTTTTGATATACGAAACATCTTTATGTCCGTTTTGTTTAAGTGTTTCCACAATAGTTCTTGAATCAATGCCTTTGATAGGATTTTCACTTGCAGCATAAATATCCAACATTATCAATGAATCAACTTTTTTAAGAACTTGAATAAAATCATCGAACAATTGTGCTGTTCTAGAAAATCGATGAGGTTGAAATATCATACAAATCTTTTTTCTAGGAAATTCCTCTTTGCATGCTTTTATATTAGAGAGAATTTCTATTGGATGATGACCATAATCATCTATTAGAATTTTATTATTCGAATTAATTTTAATATCTGCCTTCTCATACCTTCTGCCAACTCCTGTAAATTCTTTAATGCCTTTTTTGATTGCATTTATAGGTAGGCCTTCTTCTATACATGCAGCTATAGAAGCTGTAGCGTTATAAATATTATGAAAACCGGGCTGTCTAATGCAAAAGACATATTTTTTACTTCTTAGATTATCCATAATCTCAAAGGTCTGGAATCCGTTTTTATAACCATAATTTAAAATTTGAAAATCTACATTTTTTGATTTTCCAAAAGTAATCTGTTTTCTTGAAATTCTTTTTGTAATTTTTTTTATATTTTTATCATCTCCATTAACTATCAGATATCCATAAAAAGGCACATTCTCTGAAAATTGAATAAATGAATCTAAAAGGTTTTCAAAATTATTGTCATAGTGAATCAAATGATCATCATCTATATTGGTTAATATTGCTACATCTGGGTTTAAATGAGTAAAAGAACCATCACTTTCATCTGCTTCTGCGATTAAATAATTACCCATACCTAAATCAGAGTTTTCATCGGTGCTTAAAACTTTTCCTCCAACTACATATGTTGGACTTAGTTCAGCAGTATTAAAAATTTTTGCAATCATGCTTGTGGTAGTTGTTTTGCCGTGACTTCCAGCGATGGCTATGCTCTCATAACCTCTCATAATGCTGCCAAGCATTTCAGCACGAGGAATTATTGTTATACCATTCTTTATCCCTTCAAGAATTTCTGGATTTTTATTATCAATAGCAGTTGAGACTACTATTAAGTTCGCTTTTTTGATGTTTGTTTTGTCATGACCTATAAAGACTTTTGCGCCCTCTTTCTTAATTTTTTTTAGCTCATATGTATCATTAATGTCAGATCCAGATACTTTGTAGCCCTTTTTGAGAAGCAATCTTGCTATACCTATCATTCCGGCACCACCTATGCCTACGAAATGTATATGTTTTATTTTTTTAAAAAAATTCATTTCATTTACTCAAGATATTCAATAACTTTGCCTGCGATAATAGAAGCTGACTCAAGATGGTTTTCATTTCTATTTGTTTTCCATGTATTGTATGTTTTTTGATTAACAATTGTTGATATCTTTTTTTTAAGTTCATCTAAGCCATCTTTTTCTTCATGAATAAGGCCCATATTTAAATCTTCAATATGTTTTGCGTTATAAAATTGATGATTATCAATAGCAGATGATAACGGTATCATAAGTAAGCCTTTAGATAATGAAGTAACCTCAGAAATAGATAGGGCTCCAGCCCTAGAAATAACAAAATCAGACCAACTTATTAATGATTCAGGGTTTTCATAAAAGTCTTTAACTTCCGCATCAATATTAAATTTTTTATACAAGTTCTGTAAGTCTTTATCCTTTCCTGTACCACATTGATGCTTAACCAATATTTTTTTACTTAGACCTTCAAATGCCATTGGGATATTAGTATTTATATACTCTGAACCCTGGCTGCCACCAGTTATATAAATCTTTGTAATTTCAGAATAATCTTCCTTTGGAATGTCTTTACGAAATTCTTCTCTAATGGGATTGCCGGTAATGCATGTATTTTTGAAAGTTTCTTTTAATTTAAAAGCGCTAAAAATAATCTTTGAAAACTTTCCAAGCAGCTTATTAGCTGAGCCCAAGACAGCATTTTGTTCATGGATAAATATTGGTTTTCTAGATATATAAAATGCAATACCAACTGGAACTGTAATAAAGCCGCCAAACCCAATCATAGCATCGACTTTTTCATTTCTAATAATTTTTAAAATTTTAAAAATGCTTATTGGTATAAGTAGCAAAGATTTAATTTTTCCTAAAAAATTTTTACCTCGGAATCCCTCCATTGATATGAAGTGGTAACGAAAACTTGTTTTTTTTAATGCATTTATCTCAATTGGAGCGCCTGAACCAATAAAAACAATATCATGACCATTATGTTTTAATTCATTGCCAACAGCTATTGCAGGAAAAATATGTCCGCCTGTTTTTGCTGCAGATACCAGAATTTTCATACGATTATATTAATTTGTTTTCATTATTTATTCTTATAACTATTGCTATAAGGGACATCATAATAATAATACTAGTTCCACCGTAACTAATAAATGGAAGCGTAAGCCCTTTTGTTGGAAGCAAACCAATATTTACTGCCATATTAAACAGAGCTTGAACTGCTATTAAAACCATAATTCCAAAAGAAACATACCCTTGAAATAGCCTGTCTTTACTAAAAGAATCAAGGGCTACTCTAAGAATACCAATAAACAAAACAACAAAAAGTGCAATCAAAACCAATCCACCAACTATTCCAAGCTCTTCAACAAGAATTGCAAAAATAAAATCTGTATGAGCTTCTGGTAAAAAAAAGTTCTTTTGAAAACTATTACCGATACCTAAGCCAAACCACCCTCCTTGACCAATGCTTATTAATGAATTTGAAAGTTGCCATCCAGCATTTCTTACAACATCCTCTGCAAAAGGATCAGTGAAAGCAAGAACTCTAGCCAGTCTCATAGGTGAGCTTGAAATCGCTAAATATCCCAATAATGATATTAAAATTGATAATAAGCTGAACTGAAAAAAAGATATTCCTGCATAAAATAATATTGCAACAACAAGTAAGCATATTATTGCTGTAGATCCAAGATCAGGTTGACCCATTATTAATAATGAAATAATAAAAAGAAGGAACAAAGGTTTAAGAAAACTTCTTAGAGTATTAATTTCTGACATTCTTCTAACCGAATAACCAGAAATATATAAAATTAAGCTAAATTTACAAACTTCTGACGGCTGAATGTTAATTGGTCCTAATCTTATCCATCTAATGCTCCCATTTACTGAAGTACCTATATCTGGAATAAATAATGCAACTAACAAAAGAATGCTTATCAGCATAAATACCCAATCAGATTTGAATAAAAAATCAGAAGGCAGAAGTAAAAAAATACTCATTGCAAGCAAACCAACTGAAATAAATATGAGTTGTCTACTGGCAAAATAAAATGGGTCTCCAGTCATCTCATCAGCAACATAAATACTAGATGAAGCAACCATAACAAACCCAAGGCTCATTAAGCTTATAAATGAAAATAAAATTA
>CACEBI010000025.1 GCA_902557705.1 uncultured SAR86 cluster bacterium | reverse complement strand
TCTAAACTCTAGATTCGCAGTTTTTCCGATAATCTTTTTTGCTGCTGTTGGGTCTTGAACACCAGGAAGTTGGACAACTATTCTATTTGAGCCTTGGCGTTGCACAATTGGCTCAGAAACACCTAATTCATTTACTCGGTTTCTTAATGTTATTAAGTTTTGACCAACTGCATAATCTCTTATTTCTCTTAAAGCAACATCTGAGTATTCTAAAAACAAAGTATTGGTGGCCGGCCTCTCAGTAATGATGTATTGAAGACCGCTTAAACCCTGACTATCTAGACGATACTTTGCTAGTGCTTTGTTGTAGCTATCTCTATTTTTAAATTCAAATATTAGTCTTAGATCATCTATTGAAGAAGCATTAAACTGAATAGCATCTTCTTTAAAAGTTTTTCTGTAAGTATCAAGCAATAATTCTAGCCTTCCTTGCTGAGCTGTATCGATATCGACCTCTAACAAGAAATGAACTCCTCCTGATAAATCAAGACCAAGTTTTAAAGGTTGTCCACCAATATTTTTCAACCAATCAGGCGTCGATGGTTCAAGATTCAAGGCAATAATCACTTTATCTAAAAGCTTATTTTGAAGAACAGTTTTTGAGTCAAGTTGATCATCCAAAGAATCAAATTTAATAACGATTTTGTTGTCTCTTAAAAAGATTTCTTGAGGATTGATTTCGTTATTATCAAGAATATCTTGTAACTCATTAAGCAAGATTTGATCGGCTGACTTGCCTGAATCAGTATATGCAACCTGTATTGAAGGTTGAGTTGGATAAAGATTTGGAAGAGCATAAGTAAACCCTAATACCAATACAAAAAGTATTAATAAGTATTGAGATATAGAGAACTTATTCACTCTGATTACTTTATAGAATCTATAGTGCCTTTTGGCAAAATATTTGCAATTGCTGATTTTTGCAACTTAATAACATTATTTTCACCGATTTCTATTGAAACATAAGCTCCGCTTATATCTTTAACCTTTCCAAGTATTCCACTTGCAGCAATAATTTCTGAACCTTTTTCAAGTTTAGATAACATATCTTTAATTTGGGCATTTCTTTTATTTTGAGGTCTTATGATCATTAAGTACATGAATAAAAACAAGCCACCAAAAATAATAAAAGTTGGCCATAATGAAGGTTGAGCTGGTTCCATAACAATAAATCCTATATAGGCCCATCGGGCATTTTTAAATTCCGCATATTATAGAAGTCTTTTAAGAAGTTCGCGAATTTATTGTTCTTAATCGATTCTCTAATATTTCTCATCAGCGACTGGTAATAGTAAATATTATGATAACTAGATAACATGCTTCCAAGCATCTCATTTGTTCTATCTAAATGATTTAAGTATGCCCTTGAGTAATTTTTACAAACTTTACAATCACAATTTTCATCAACTGGGTCCTCGCTCATCTTATAAGGGGCATTTCTTATGTTAACAACACCTGTTGATGTTATTAATTGGCCATTTCTAGCATTTCTTGTGGGTAAGACACAGTCGAACATATCTATTCCATACCTTACCGCTTCAACAATATCTTCTGGTTTACCAACTCCCATAAGATATCTTGGTTTATCTTTAGGGAGCTTATCAGCCATAAAAGCTAATATCTTTGTTTTTTCTTCCTTTGACTCTCCAACGCTTAAACCACCTAGAGCAATCCCATCAAAATCAATCTCCATGAGTGCCTTTAAGGATTCTTCGCGTAAATCTTCATACATTCCACCTTGGACAATACCAAATAAAGCAGATTGTGATTGATGAGCATCTTTGCATCTTTTAGCCCACCTCATTGATAATTCCATTGAATTTTTTGCTTGCTCATATGTTGATGGATAGTCTGTACATTCATCAAAAGCCATCACAATATCTGACCCAAGATTTTCTTGAATTTTTATTGAATCCTCCGGAGTCATAAAAATTTTTTTTCCATCATAAGGAGAGCTAAACTTTACCCCTTCTTCACTAATTTTAACTAGATCACCAAGGCTCCATACTTGAAAACCACCTGAATCAGTAAGTATAGGTCTATCCCAATTAGAAAATTTATGTAAACCACCTAAATCACGCACAACCTCATCTCCGGGTCTTAACATTAAATGGTAAGTGTTACCTAAGATTATTTCTGAGCCAGTTGATTTTAAATCTTCAACTGTAATTCCCTTTACAGTTCCGTTAGTCCCAACAGGCATAAATGCTGGTGTTTGAATATTTCCCCGCTCAAATTGTATTTCTGCATTTCGAGCAAACTCAGATGTTTGATTGATATTAAATTTCATTTTTTTCTAATAGCATTGCATCACCGTAAGACAGGAATCTATATTTCTTATCCACAGCTGTTTCATAGATATTCTTCATATTGTCGTATCCAATAAAAGCTGAAACAAGCATTAAAAGCGAAGATTTTGGTAAATGAAAGTTTGTTATCAAACAATCAACAGCTTTAAATTTATATCCTGGGTATATAAATAGCTTTGTGTAACCTTCATAACCTTTGAAACTCTCATCAGCATAAGCTGTTTCAAGAGCTCTAGCAGCCGTTGTGCCTACAGAGAAAACCCTTCTACCATTTGATTTTACTTCGTTAATCTTGTCTACAATCTCTGGTGTTACTTCTAAATATTCTTCATGTATATCATGATCTTTAATATTATCAACTTTCACAGGCTGAAAAGTTCCAGCACCAACACTCAAATTCACGTAAGCAATTTCAACACCTAGTTCTTTAATTTCATTTAAGAGTTCTTGATCGAAATGAAGTCCAGCAGTTGGAGCCGCAACTGAATTTTGCAGACTCTTATCTTCATAGACGGTTGCATACCTTTTTTTGTCCAAATCTTCATCAGGTCTCTTGATGTAAGGAGGTAATGGCACATGTCCAATTGAATTGAAAATACTCAGAGGAGATTGTTCAAACTGGATAATAAAAAAATTATCTTTTCTATCAATACATTGCACCGAATATTTATCAATAAATATATAAGCACCAATCCTTGGACTTCGACCAGACTTGATTTGAACTAGAGCTTTATTATTCTCCATTATTCTCTCAAGCATTATTTCAACATTTCCGCCTGATTCTTTTTTCCCATAAATTCTAGCTGGTATTACTGATGTATTGTTAAGTACTAATAAGTCTCCTTTTTTGAAATAACTGGTGATATCTTTGAAAACTTTATGCTGCAACGAATTATTTAATGAGACTAGTAGCCTGCTCTCACTTCTTTTTTCAATAGGAAAATGTGCGATTAATTCTTCGGGTAAATTGTAATCAAAGTCTTTGGTCTTCATTGATGTGCAATTTTAAGAGACTATGAGTTTTCAAACAAACTAGTAATTGAAATAATTATTTGATAAAAATGTTAGATGAACAAAATATATGCACTAATAATTCTTTTTTTTATCATAGAGATTAGCGGTTACGATAGAATTACCGGTCTTCCCTTTGCTACAAGGTCTGAAGTTATCGCTCAAAATGGAATGGCTGCAACAAGTCATCCGCTTGCAACACAAGCTGCAATAGATATATTAAAAAATGGTGGAAATGCAATAGATGCCGCAATAGCAGCTAATGCAATACTAGGCTTGATGGAGCCAACAGGTTGTGGGATTGGCGGAGATTTATTTTCAATAGTATGGATAGATAAGGATAAAAAGCTATATGGGCTAAATGCATCAGGACCAGCTCCAAAAAATATTTCAATTGAAAAACTAAAAAAAAGAAATATTAATAAAATTCCTGCTTACGGCCCTCTTCCAGTCACAGTTCCAGGTGCGGTGGCAGGATGGGCGGAGCTACATAAAAAATTTGGTAGCATGCCTTTTGAAAAATTGTTTGATCAGGCTATTTGGTATGCTGAAAATGGATTTCCCATTACAGAAACAATTGCTTACTACCTTGATCTTTCATCAGAGCGATTTAAGGACTACCCAAATTTTAAAAATGTTTGGATGCCAAATGGGAAAACACCTACCAAAGGTGAAATTTTTAAAAATCCTTTACTTGCAAAAAGTTATAAACAAGTTGCAAAAAGTTATGGTGAAGATTTTTATTCAGGAGATATTGCAAAGTCCATAGTAAGTTTTATTAAATCTCAAGGTGGTTATCTTGAGCTTGAAGATTTAAAAAATTATAAAGCTGAATGGATTGAGCCAGTATCAACTAATTATCGAGGCTATGATGTTTGGGAGTTACCACCTAATGGTCAAGGAATCGCTGCTCTGCAGATTCTTAATATTCTTGAAAATTTTAACCTACAAGAATTAAGTTATGACTCACCAGAGTATATTCATTTATTTACTGAGGCTAAGAAACTTGCATTTGAAGATAGAGCTAAATTTTATGCTGATCCTAACTTTGCAGACATTCCCGTAAAAAAACTTATATCCAAAACATATGCTAAAGAAAGATCTAAGCTAATAAATTTAAAAAAGGCATCTAAGGAAGTTGAAGCGGGCAATATTGAAGATGGTGACACTATCTATCTTACTGTTGCAGATAAATATGGAAATATGGTTTCTTTAATTCAAAGCAACTATAGAGGAATGGGTTCAGGAATGGTTCCAGATGGTCTTGGTTTCATGCTTCAGGATAGAGGAGAAATGTTTCATTTAGATCCATCTCATCGAAATTCTCTGCAAGGAGGTAAAAGACCTTTTCATACCATAATACCTGCATTCGTAACTAAAGATTCAAAA
>CACEBI010000024.1 GCA_902557705.1 uncultured SAR86 cluster bacterium | reverse complement strand
AATTGATCTAGTTATAAAAGTCTTTCCAGCACCCAAATCGCCTTGAAGATGGATTTCAATATTTTGCTTATCAGAACTTTTTATTATTTCAGAAATTTTTTGGCCAAGTTTTTTGGTAGCGCCATCATTTTCAAGAATTAGATTTTTCATTTGTTTAAAAGTTTTCTTATTATAGGAATTATTGCAGTAGCATTTAAACCAATTTCACCATATTTATTAGCAAATATTTCACCAGCTTTAGCATGAACCCCAACACCCAATAAGCTCGCTTCATATAATGAGAGACCTTGAGCAAGCAAAGAACTAATAACGCCGCATAATATATCTCCCGTTCCACCTGTTGATAGCTCAGGCCCGCCATCTACACATACAAAGGTTTCCTTTTTGTCTTTAAAGTAAACAACAGTTTTATTACCTTTTAAAATTACACAAGAAGCACGAAATTTTTCTGAAATTATTCTTGCCGTGTCTTCTCTATTTTTTTGTATTTCAGGTATGGGTATACCAAGCAAATTACTAGCTTCACCCGGATGAGGGGTGAGGATGGTTTTATTTGTAATTATTAGATCTTGATCTTTTAGATGTTGCAAACCTCCAGCGTCAATTATCAAGTTTGACTCTTTAGGAAGGTTATGAAGATGTTCTTGCATCTTATTAGACCATTCATCATTTTGCATTCCAGGACCATATAGAATTACATTAACGTTTTCTGATATAGGAATAAATTTACTAATTCCCAATGCCATTACTTCTGGATTTCTTATGAGAGAAGACTCTACATTTGATTTGTGTGTGTGCAGAGTCACCAATCCTGCTCCCGAATATAGACTTGCTTCAGATGCCATTATTCCTGCTCCACCAAGTCCTTTAGATCCAGCTATTATAAGAACTCTGCCATTTAAGCCTTTATGTGAATTTGATTTTCTTTTAGGTATGGCAATTTGTAAATTTTCAAAAGTAAAATTCTTTTTCATAATTTTACTTTTGAGTGAAGTAGCCAAGCCTGTCTGAATGGAAGGAACCCATAATGATTACATTTTCAATTGGAAGAGCTATTGTTGGGAGTCCAAAAACAGTTTTATTAAAAGAATTTTTATTTTTAAGAATAAAAGTTTCTCTATCTATTTCATAAATAGAGAAAGGCAATGAGCATGCGGGTCTTTCAATACAGTCTCCTGCATCATTTGGCTGAAAATCTAATGATGTGAGCCAAACAGAATCTTTATTTATATAAATATTATCTGGAGACTCTACTTTAAAAGTTTGCAGTTTTTTATTGTCTGATAGATCAAATTTCACAACTTGATCTCCTTGGTTGTAACTTATAAATAAATTATTAGTTGATTCATTTAAAGTTATACCATTTGGACCACTACCTTCAGAGTTGGGAATCTCAATAAAACTATCTTTATTCCACTCAAGAATCACACCAGAATTTTTTTTAAATAGAGCGGTTATTAGCCACTTTGTCATAGTAATATCTCTTGAATACATATGAGATACATAGAAGGCGCCATCTTTCTTTAAGGCAATATCATTAAGATAGTATTTTTCTGGAACCTCAACACAACCTCTCCAGACAAATGACCATGTATCTTGTTCAGATTTTTGAACTAACTCAAACATCTCTATAGTTTCGTCAGGATAATGGTTTATAACTCCAAGCTGATAACTTCCATCCAGCCTTTGAACAAGATCTATACCATGCGGCCCAAATATCTCATTATGCTTGCAAGAATCTTCGCCCCAGATATTTTTACTAAAGGCAATTTTTGGTGTGATTATTTTGTTATCAGATAATCTCAATAGTGCAAACCCTCCTGATTTGGTTGAATCATAAGGACGAATACCGCCGAACTCAGAAATTAAAAGATATTTATTATCGGGAGTAACTACAATATCTTCTGGGTTTGAAACTCCACATATTACCGAAATAACATCATCTGAATTACACTCGCTAATATTTTTTTGAGGTCCAATGTAATCAGTTGTAACCGTAAAAAGCGCCAATGAAATCATTGCTACTGATATTGGAATACTAAATTTATAATAATGATTTAAATATAGGGGAAGTATCTTTTTTATCTTTTCTAAAAAGAATATAACGACCAAACCCCTAATACATAAAAGAATGCCCACTATCAAAGTAAGAAGAATCCATAGTCTTTCTGCCCAATCGGAATTTATAGAAAATATCACCATTGCCATACCTATTAAAAAGGTAAGGCCTCCCAATATATGAAGGTTTTGAGCCTCATCTATCTTCTTACAAATAAAAATAATTAGCGGCTTAATCCACAAAAGTACAGATAAAAAAAGAAAAAAGAAAAAATAAAAATAATTCATACCCAAAATTAAAATAACCTACTCTTAATAATATTAACCAATTCAATAGGTTTATCTAGTGGGACATGATGAGCAGCGCCTGAAACCTCTTCAAAGTCCATAATGTTTGAGTACGTATTTTTAATATTTTCTAAAAAATAACCAGACGTTAATAAGCTATCTTTTCCATGAACAAAAAGCGCAGGACAGTTAAATGAAAAATTATATCCAAAAAGTCTTTCAAGGTTTGTAAATAACAAATCATCAAAACACCACCTCCATCCTTCTTGTGTCTCTTTAATAGAATGCTCTGCTATGTATCTTAAATACCAATCATTAACACATTCTTGTTTAGGCATTAATCGAAATCTTTTTAAGATTGTAATTTTATCTGGATAAAACTTAATCATTCTAAGTGGGCCGGTATGCTGAGAGGGATCATAATCTGGGGGCCTAATGAAGGTATCTATGATAATAATACTATCAATTAAATCTTTATTCTCTGAAGCAACATATCCTGCAACATGACCACCTAGTGAATGGCCTATGATATAAATATTCTCAATGCCATGTTCTATTTTTTCTCTATTTATTAGGGCTGTTATACAGTCACCAAAATCTTTTATTTTGTATTCTGTTCTAAAACTTGAATTTCCCATTCCTGGTAAATCAATAGCAATTACATTTGAGTATTCGATTAGTTGCGGAGCTATTGGATCCCACCATTTTTTATGAGCACCTGTACCATGAATAAAGATGATTAAGTTTTTTGTTTTTGAATGCCATTTAGAATATGAAAGATTTCCAAGTGGGTCTTGATGAATTAAATCCTTTGCTTCTACTTGGATGGACTCGTGAAACCATTTTGGAGCATGAAGAATGTCATCGTTTAGATTGTTAGTTATTTGCATAAACAGTATTCTAAGCCATATAAAAAAAATTTATGAATAATCTTTCACTCACCCCAGCTGCCACTGTACTTCTTGTAAGAGATTGTGATAACGAATTAGAAGTATTAATGGTTAAAAGATCTAAAAGACCGCCATTTGGAAATCTTTATGTTTTTCCGGGTGGAAAGATAGATGAGTCTGATAAACACCTAAATATTGTTAATTATTGCAATGGCTTGGATGACAAACATGCATCTACAAAACTAGGGATCGAAGAAGGAGGTTTATCGTATTGGGTAGCCTGTGTTAGAGAGTGTTTTGAGGAAGTTGGCATACTTTTAGCAAAAAAAAATAATGGGGAAGAACTTGATCTAAATGGGGCAGACAAGCACAAGTTCGACAATTACAGGAGAATGCTTTTAGAAAATGAGATAAGTCTTTTTGAAATATGCGAAAAAGAAAATTTATCACTAAATCTAAAGAATATTGAACCATTCTCGCATTGGATTACTCCTGAGATAGAAATCAAAAGATTTGATACAAGATTCTTCATTGCATATATACCAGCAAAGCAAACCGAAAAACACGATGGAAATGAGATTACAGATAGCGTCTGGATTAGTCCAAAGAAAGCTTTAGAAAGATCGTTGAATGGTGAAATGTCAATGATCATGCCTACAATAAGAAACCTTCAACAATGCCTAGAATTTGATTCAGCTCAAAAATTATTAGAATTTCAATCAAAGCTTACGAATGATGACATCCCGCCAATACTACCTAAATTTTTTAAAAGTGAAGGTAAATGGGTTGGGCTTCTTCCGGGTGACGAGGATTACGATAATTATTAAAATAGAATAATGGACCTGATAAAAAAAATTACTGCTCCAAACCCTAGCGTATTTACCGGACAGGGAACTAACACCTATTTAATTGGCAATAAAGATATCACTTTGATTGATCCCGGCCCAAATATACAAGAGCATATTGACGAGATTATTAAATTGGGTGATGGAAATATAAAAAGGATTGTAGTCACCCACACCCATACTGATCATTCCCCAGCAGCTTTACCAATTTCAAAAATATTAAATGTACCCATGTATGGAAAATTAGTTGACGGAGATTCAACATGGGAAGATGAAACATTTTCTCCAGATGTGGTGTTAAAAGATTTAGATAAAATAAAAACAGAAGAATATATTCTGGAGGCTATCCATACTCCTGGCCACGCATCAAATCATTTTTGCTTCTTAATAAAAAATTTAAATTGTCTAATAACTGGTGATCATATTATGGATGGATCAACTGTTGTCATAGGTCCTCCAGATGGAAACATGGATGATTATCTTAATTCTTTGAAACGTTTATTAACCTTACAGATTGATTTTTTTGCACCAGGCCATGGAAATTTTATGTACGAACCAAAGAAAACAATTCAATCAATAATCAGACATAGACTAGCAAGAGAAAGCAAAACCTTAAGAAAACTTGAAGATTTTGGAAAAAATACAATCAATGAGCTTGTTAAGTATGTATATGATGATGTCCCAGAACAGCTCCATCCTATTGCTAAATTTAGCTTGGAGGCACACTTGATAAAACTTATTGGAGAAAATAAAGTTAAAAGAGAAAAAGAGTTTTATAAATTAAATTAATCTTTTTTATTTTTTTTAAGAACTTTTTCTTCTATGGCTTCTATATCAATATCATCAGCTCCTTCAGATAATTCAATAATTTCTTCTTTTTTCTTAACTTCTATTGATGATTTTTTAAATTCTAATGTTAGTTCTCTCGAGTTTTTAGTAAGTAGATCATCGTAACAATCGCTTTGATCATAACTTTCTCTAGTCTCTCCCTTTTTATTTATTGGCGTGGGTCTCTGAGGAGATGGCATTTGCATACATTTGATTGTTTGTGCAGAAGAGTAAAAGTTGTTGTCAGCGTTTAATTCATCCAACTCTTTCTGAGAAATTAAGCAACCCTGAATTATAAGTAATGATAAAAATATTAGTATTTTATTCATAGCGTTTGCCTGTTTTCTATTAAAGATTCTACAACAGCAGGGTCTGCTAAGGTCGTTGTATCGCCTAAATTAGATAAATCACCTTCAGCTATTTTTCTAAGAATTCTTCGCATGATTTTTCCCGATCGAGTTTTTGGAAGACCGGATGCATTTTGAATAAGATCCGGTTTTGCAATTGGACCTATTTCTTTTGCAACAAACTGTTTTATCTCTTGATCAAAGCCCTCAATATATGACTCACCAACCATTAATGTAACATAAGCATATATGCCCTGACCCTTGATTGGATGTTCAAAGCCAACGACTGCAGCTTCTGCAATTTTTGGATGAAGCACTAAGGCACTTTCAATTTCTGCTGTTCCAAGTCTGTGACCAGAAA
>CACEBI010000023.1 GCA_902557705.1 uncultured SAR86 cluster bacterium | reverse complement strand
ATGAAAGTGGTTGAAACATAACATTGATAGTAAATAATGAATAGTCTTCATGAAATCTGCACAATGTTTCTTTCTCAGATCTTATAAACCATTGTGCTGGATCATCAAACAATGAATCTTCTTCAACAAGATGAAACCTTTCTGTATCTGCGTGAATTAACCAATTTTGCCTTGCAAATGGCTTCATAAGCGGAGCTTGTTTTATGAAAGTAGAAATTCTATCGCCAATTTTTTCATTGAGTGTTGTTACAGGGTGATGGATTTCTCTCAACGGCTTTCCTATTTTTGACTTAACATTCCAATAACTTGGAGAGCAAATGCTTGCAGCTAAAAGCTCTTGATCTCCTTTTGCTCTAATTAGGCACAAATCATCTTGAATGAGTAAGCTCATATCAGCAATTAGATCATTATAAATTGACTCTCTTAGGTTAAATTTCTCACTTAAAATTTCTTGTGCTTCAAAGGAATCGCTTGTTACAGCAACAACATCATTATATTTGTTATCTAGTAATTCTTTCTTATGTGAGTAAAGATTGGGTCCAATTTTTCTATTCAGCCATTCATCTTCAGAAATTGGCTTAAGTCCTAACCTATATTTTTGTTTTCCGTCTCCCCAGGGAGGGTTCTCCCAAAAGAAATGGTCAACATCTAGCATTTAAACTTTTTCAGTTTCATGCTCCTGCGGAGATCTGAAGATTGGCCAAAATAATTGAGTTAGCGCAGATACTTCTGATAAGTTTTCAACTCCAACTTTTTGTGGATATTCCCTTGTTATCTTTGCAGTGCCAAAAATCACATCCCACAAAAATAATAAATTACCGTAGTTGCCTTTGTAATGAGTATTCTCATCAGTTAAGTGTTTTCCATGATGCATCCAGTGAGTTGAAGGTGTAGATATAGTTCTTTCAAGGACCCACATAATTGGACTCATCCATTTAATCTCATAAAGTTTTCTATCCCATCTTAAATCTGTATGAGCTCCATATATTACAGCTTGCTTTATTACGATATAAAAAGCATAAACCCATCCTGAACCCAAATAAAAAAGAGCTCCTGCAAACCAAAGTCCTGGCATTAATATGTAATATAAAAGAGCATTCCTGTAAACAATTCTAATAGACATATACTCAGAGTCATGATGCGCTCTATGAAGGTTGTATAAAACAGGTACATTGTGGCAAGTTCTATGCCACCAGTATTGCGTTAAATCATCAAAAATTAAAAGCAAGCCAAATATTGCAAAAAATCCCCATTCAGAAATTAGGCCCTTGGTGGCTGGAAAAAAAGTTTCAGTTAAACCATAGCCAAAACCAAAAACCAATGGAAGCACAAGAAAATTCAATTGAAAGAAGCCAAATAGTTCAACCACGCCATCTTTTGGCCTTTGGTTATGTTTGCTGAAGAAATTTGTGTATATGATTTCTAAAAGTACAAGACCAAAGAATAGCCCCAAAATAACTATTTGATATGTTTCCATTAGGTATTAAAAGATTTTATGTTTACCCTGAAGTATTTCTAAGTACATCTTATGATCGCCAATAAAACTCCAAAAAGGATATTTGAAGGTGGCAGGTTTATTTTTCTCGACAAAAAAATGACCTATCCATGCAAACCCATATCCAGCTAATAATGAATACAGCAAATACATTAAATCAAAGGTCATGAAGAATCTTATGTAAAGATAAATGGCTATAGTGGTTCCAATAAAATGTAATAATTTTGTTGTTTTGTTGCTATGCTCGCTTAAATAGTAAGGATAAAAATCTTTAAAATTTGTGTATCTTTCCATATTAGTTCCCCAAGTGAACTATAAAGATAACCTTAATTTATCTTAGAAACAATATTTAAGACTATTCAAAGATGCTAATTAGTTTTTCAGTTTTAAGCAGGCGCTGCCTTCTGGCAGCGCTTCTTTTTTATTTAGGTGCTGACTCTGGTTGATAATCGTAATAACCATTAACTGGAATCATAAGATGAACATAAGGCGTACCCTTGAACATCACATATGGAGCTCCTGTTGTATAGTCAGTAGATTGGCCATCCATTGAAGACGGGTCTTTTGGCATCAACATTAAATGGGCACCAGATTCAATAAAATGCTTATGTCCTGCATTTTTTTGTCCATCAGTGTAAGGCTTAAAATTGTCTACGCCCAAATCACCATGGAGCATCCAGATCCAACCATCTCCATCTAATTCTGGTTTAGTGTTGGATTTGTATGCATTCGCCCAAGCAACAGCATTCTTATCTGAGCATGCAGCTGCAGATTCATGTGGGTCTTTAAAGCCATCTTTTGGCATAGGCATAAAAGGCTCGCATCTCCATCCATTTGTGCCCTCTCTCAATACTTTTCCTGAAGCCCCAATAACAGTAGCATGGTCTCCAATAAATGCAGGTGCAGCTGATGTGTATGCTTTTATCTCCCAGTCCTCTGAGTTACCCATACCGCCATGACTATGAGATCCATGATCTCCAGCGGTTAGGCTGATTGAAGTAAATAAAAATAATACTCCTAATAATTTATTTTTCATGATTCCCCCCATGTATTTAAATTACTTTTAATATAGTTATAACATCATGTGTGGTCTAATAAAAATATAAAATTTATATTTATTATTTAGCTACTCTAATGAGAGTAATGCTTTAATTAGGTTGGACTCTAATAAATTTTTAGAAAGACACTTTCTATAAGGCTCAGCTCCGTATGCTGGTGTTCCGACTAAAATTAATTTGGATTCATTAGTTGCAAAATCCCATCTCGTTCCCGTTTCAATAGATGTAAATTGATAATTTGAAATGATCTCTATTTCTGAAGAATTATTAAACGGGATTGCCTCAATAGTTGTTTCAATGGTCAATGATGATTCAAAAATTCTTTCAATATAATTGACATACAGTTCGTCATTCATTTTTCCACAATTTATATAGTCTTGGATATTTTTTGGATTAATTACAAAGGATGCTTTTTTATTACTTTTTTCAAAGTTAATCTGTTGATTATCTAAAAGATTGATCTTTGCTGCCCTTGACCAGAACTCATTGACTTCAAGATTTATATAAAACTTATTATTAAAAAATTCTTTTTCAGCAGGAGGTGTGTATTTATTTTCTTGAAGTGGCTCCTGACATGAAAATACTAATATAGTGCATATGACTAAATATATTTTTGGCATTTTTAATCAATACTTTTTGCTATAGCTCTAAACATGGCCACATGAGCTGCCTTTGAATATTCTTTTTCAGCAGTAAATCTATGATTTGATGAGGTTTTTGCAACTACAACATTTTTTAAAGGGTCTATGTATATATATTGGTTGTAAACTCCTGAAGCAGTATAGTCTGTATCAGGAAACCCGGGCACCCACCACTGCAATCCATACCCCCACGGAGAGGATGAAAAATCGTGTTCTCCTGGTATCAAATGTGGAGCATCTGTTTGATGTGATGCATCAATCCAGCTTGATGGAACAATATTTTCTCCATTCCATTGGCCTCTATTTGCATATAAAAGTCCAAACTTTGCGTAATCTCTTAAGGTTGCATTAAGGCCGCCGAGAGCCATTTCAACACCGTCATTATCAACAATAAAATAGGCTTCATCTTCCATTCCAATTTTATTCCAAAGCTTTTCATACAAGTAGTCTTTTAGTGACATACCCGTTACTTCAGCAAGCAGGAAGCCCAAGATTTGTGTATCAATACTTACATAATGATGAAAAGTTCCTGGTTCCTTCTCTCTTTCAAGGGTTTTAGCAAAACCTCTAAAAGAAGAACCTTTAGCAATGGTTCTTCCAAACCTATTTATATCAGAGTTTGGATCAGCGTAATCTTCATTCCATTTAACTCCTGAAGACATCTGTAATATATCTTTAATGCGCACGCCCTCATACCCAGTCCCATTAAAGTCTGGTAAATATTTTGTGATTGGATCTTCAATGCTATCTATTAATCCATCTTGATGAGCTATTCCCACCAAAGCAGAGACAAATGATTTAGTTACTGAAAAAGCTATATGTTGGCTTGTTGGACTATTACCATTCCAATAATTTTCATATAGCAAATTACCGTTGTGCAAAACCATAAGTCCATCTGTTTTAAAATGTGATAAACCTTCCTCAAGATTCCTTTCTTGTCCTTCAAAATAGTAAGTAGCTGGAAGATCAAAATCCCGTCTTGGAAAAGAATGAGGATTATTAGAAGATGGTATAGGCTCTGAAACTTGAAATATTTTATCTATGTTAATAAAGTTGCTTGCGATTTTATCTTCGTTATATAAGTTTGCAAGCTTATAAAGTCTAGTAACTTTCGGTCCATAAAAAGCTGCGAGAATAACTAGCAGAATGGAAATGCAAATAAGAACTGTTTTAGTCATTTGTTTAAATTATTCCAAGTCTAGACAAGATAATAATAGCCCTATTCTCTCGGGAGTCTGAACATGGTGCAGACTTTATTTCCTGAAGGGTCAAGCAAATATGCCAAATACATTTTTACTCCTCCACCCTCTCGAACTCCAGGTGGCTCACATAATTCTGGGTCTAGGCCTCCTACTTTTTTTCCTGCCTCATACCATTCATTAACCATCTCTTCACTTGATGCATTGAAACCTATCGTTGCACCATTACCATGAGATGCTTCTTTGTTATTTATAGGCTGAGAAATAATGAAGCTATTTTGATTATTTACAAAATATATATATCTTGTGTGGCCATCGTGGTTTAAAGATAATTTTCCTGGTCTTGCTCCTAAGACAGAAAGAGTAGCATCATAAAAAGCTTTAGACTCTTCAATATCGTTGGCGCCCAACATTACGTGACTAAACATATAAATCTCCCCAATTAATTTTTATTAAATAATACTACGTCTTTAGCAATAATTTCACAATTCCAATCTCTTTGTTTAGCTATAACCTCAAAAGTTTTTTCAGCATAAAATACAACATGAGTTGGGTCTCTTCTATAGTGCCATGAATCGAAAGCATCATGAGACGTCAAAAAGCATGTCATCACACCAAGCCATCCGTCTTTTTTAAGCAATGTATTTATAAGGTCAAATTCTTTTTTGGGATTAAAGAAATGTTCAGCTGTTTCAGTGCATGTTATAAAGTCATATGTTTTAGAGAAGATTTCTTTATTGGGGAAAAAGAATGGATCGTATAAATCTATTAGATATTTATTCTTTGTGAATATATCTGCTAGGGCTGGCCCATGACCACAACCAAAATCTAAACCCTTTGCATTTGGATTAATTTTATCCATTAAAGGACTCGAAAGTTTAGACAAAAAATTCCTATAGCCTTGATCTTCAATAATATTCTCATGCTCTAAATATCTTTTCTTTTCGGAGTCTTTATCTATATGATGTTTTTTGTCTAAAAATCTGGCCCCGCATGAATTACAGTGCCAGTAATTTAAACTATCAGACGTTTGAAATGACTCGACTAGATTACTGCTACATACTATACAATCTTGGATATTCATTTATGACTTTGGTGCTTTAACGAATTATATAGGCTCTCAAAAGAGTTGTTTTTTTATCATATAATCTTACATCCAATCATGCCAAAAAATACTTTTTAATAAATGAAAGACTCCAGTATCAAAGATGAGCTAAAAACTTTTGATAACACGTTAGATCAAATTCTTGAACTGTTGGATTCTGATACTCAACAATTCATTTACCTCACAGGAGCAGCTGGAACTGGTAAAACCACACTAATTGAAAGAGTCCTTGAAGAAAATAATCTCAAAAAGATAGTTGTAGCTCCAACCGGAATTGCAGCACTTAATATTGGAGGGAGTACAATTAATTCTGCTTTTAGAATAGGTTTTGATATTTTCCCTCAAATTCAAGAGTCTAATGACCCAAGATTTAAAAAATTACTTAAAAAACTAGAGTTACTTATTATTGATGAAATCTCTATGGTTAGGGCTCCAATGCTTGATGCTATATCCGAAACTTTGAAACTACATAGAAACTCTTCAGAGCCCTTTGGCGGCATTCATGTTTTGGCATGTGGAGATCTTTTTCAACTTCCTCCAGTAGTAAAAGATAATGAGATTGACGCTATTGATGAAAAATATGAGTCTGTATATTTTTTTAGCTCCAATAGCTTTAAAGAAATAGAGGCTCCAGCTTTTTTTGAGCTCACATATTCTTTTAGGCAAAGTGAGGATGAAGACTTTTATTCTTTACTGAACAATATACGACTAGGAGAGAATCTTTCAGAAACTATAAATAAAATAAATAGGAGATGCTTTAATCCAGAGTTTGAAAATGAGTCTTCATTAATAATCACAACTAGAAAGTATAGAGCTGACCAAATTAATGAGGCAATGCTGAACGAAATAGATG
>CACEBI010000022.1 GCA_902557705.1 uncultured SAR86 cluster bacterium | reverse complement strand
GCCAGGAAGGAAGGACTTAATTTAGATTACAAAGCATATAGAGTAGAGCAAGGGGATTTTAATGGTTTTATCTCCGAGTTTTTTTCAGATAAATATGCAAAGGGATTGAACGTTACTCTGCCATTAAAAAATCTTGCTGCAACAAATATTAAAGGCAACATCAGTAATGAAGCAAAATTTATAAATGCAGTAAACACAATAATAAAAAAAGATAAGCAATTTTTTCTAGAATCAACTGATGGCTCAGGTTTTATTGATGACTTGCATAAAAAATCTATCAACCCTGAAGGAAAAAAAATATTGATTCTTGGGGCTGGCTCCGCTGTTGAAAGTATTTTATATAAACTATACAACTCCAGACCTGAACATATAACAATTATTAATAGAACGAAAGAAAAAGCAGAAATTCTTTGTGCAAATTATAAAAATCCAGAGGTTATTACAACTTGTATGAAAGACTCAAAGTATGATCTTGTTATTAATGGAAGTTCAGCGGGATTGACAGGTGAATTTTCTGCTCCATCTGACATGTCAGTATCTCAATCAGCTGTTTTTTACGACTTAAACTATTCCCTTGCAAAAACCCCTTTTTGTGAGTGGGCCGAAGAATACTCTAATCAGGTTTATGATGGTATTGGAATGCTAGTGAATCAAGCAGCCCTATCATTCAATCACTGGTTTGGCACCATTCCTGAAACAAATTCAGTAATAAAAGACATTGAGGGCCTTTCAAAATGAAAAAAATGGTCCAATTCATAGCCGGTGCTAAATGTCCCAAATGTGGCGCTCAAGACACTATTGCTATCAATGCAGACAATGATCTAATTTATTGTGTAAAGTGTGATTTTTCAGAAGAAAGACCTAAGTCAGTAGCTGAGAAAAATGAGCTTATAAACGTCATAAATATGCAAGACTATAAAGCTTCTAAAAGCTAGTAAAAAAACGCACAAAAAGATATCATATGCACCGAAAAAGTACGTACATAATTTTGTTTTAATTATAGATATACCTTATAATTGCATATAACCAAATTTTATTTTGTAAAGCACACACATAGGATAAAAAAGATGTCTTTGAAATATTTTCATAATCTTCATTTAAAGATTTTTTCAGCATTGTTTGTTTTCGCATCTCCAATGCATGCAGACTGGTTCGCCTTGAATATGACAAGAGGCGTAACTGACATTAGTAACGAGGTATTTGAACTCCATATGCTTATCTTTTGGATATGCGTAGTAATTGGCGTAGTTGTATTTAGTGTTATGTTCTATTCCATGTATGCACATACAAAGAAAAAAAATCCAGTAGCAGCTTCTTTTCATGAAAATCATAAGCTTGAAATAGCATGGACCATAGTTCCATTTTTGATTCTTATCGCTATGGCCGTTCCTGCTTCAAAGACCTTAGTAAAAATTTACGATGATGAAGCTGGAGATGTAAACATACAGGTTACTGGTTATCAGTGGAAATGGCAGTACAACTATCTTGAAGATGATATAAGTTTCTTTTCAAATCTCTCGACTGATATGGATGAGATTAACAATCTTGTTCCTAAAGGAGAGCACTACCTTCAAGAGGTAGACGAGATGGTCGTAATACCTGCTGGCAAAAAAGTAAGATTCTTGATTACAGCAAATGACGTAATTCATTCGTGGTGGATGCCAGCTTTTGCAATTAAACAAGATGCAATACCAGGTTTCGTGAATACTGCTTGGACTAAAGTAGACAAGCCAGGTGTATATCGAGGCAAGTGTACTGAGCTATGTGGCAAGAATCATGGATTTATGCCTATTGTTGTAAAGGTGGTTGAACAAGAAGAGTACAACCAATGGGTAGACGAAAAAAAACAAGCAGCTATTAAAATGGCAGAGCTCACTACGAAAGATTGGACAGCGCAAGAATTAGTTGAAAGAGGTGAAAGCGTATATGCAGTTAACTGTGTTGCATGCCACCAAACAAACGGACAAGGTATTCCAGGAATATTTCCTGCATTGGCTGGTAGCGATATTGTTATGAACCAAAAAGATAAAAATATTGAGATATTGATGGAAGGTGTTCAAGGAGCTGCAATGAATTCGTTTAGCTATTTATCTGAAGTAGAGCTGGCAGCTGTAATTACATATACCCGTCAGTCTTGGGGAAATGCTGAAAACGGAGATGGCGAAATAGTAGTTCCCAAAGATATCGTAGATTATAAAAAACCAAAGATTTAATATTAAAGAGAGTAAGTAAATATGAGCGCAGTAATAGAAAATCATCACGACGATCATCATCATGGTCCGGCAAAGGGCTTGACCAGATGGTTATACACAACTAACCATAAAGATATAGGTACTTTATATCTATGGTTTAGTTTTGCTATGTTCCTAATTGGTGGGGCAATGGCATTGGTTATAAGAGCTGAATTATTTCAGCCGGGCATGCAAATAGTTGAACCAGAATTTTATAATCAAATGATCACACTGCATGGGTTGATAATGATTTTTGGCGGTGTCATGCCAGCTTTTGTTGGCTTAGCAAACTGGCTAGTTCCAATGATGATTGGTGCCCCAGATATGGCTTTGCCAAGAATGAATAATTTAAGTTTTTGGATATTGCCTTTTGCTTTCTTTATTTTATTATCATCTTTGTTTATGGAGGGCGGAGCACCTAACTTCGGTTGGACATTCTATGCACCTTTATCAACAACGTATGCACCTCCTAGTGTTACTTTCTTTATTTTCTCAGTTCATATAATGGGAGCCTCATCAATTATGGGAGCTATTAATGTAGTAGTAACTATTATGAACATGAGAGCTCCAGGCGTTACGTTAATGAAAATGCCTTTGTTTGTATGGTCTTGGCTCATAACAGCCTATTTATTAATAGCCGTTATGCCAGTGCTTGCTGGTGCAGTTACCATGATGTTAATGGATATACATTTTGGAACCAGTTTCTTTAATGCAGCAGGTGGTGGTGATCCTGTTTTATTTCAGCATATCTTCTGGTTCTTTGGCCACCCAGAGGTTTACATTATGATTCTGCCCGCCTTTGGAATTGTTTCTCATATTATTGAAACTTTTTCTAGGAAGCAGCTCTTTGGATATTCATCTATGGTTTGGGCGATGCTCTCGATTGCAATATTATCTTTTGTTGTTTGGGCGCATCACATGTTTACTGTTGGTTTGCCTCTCGCAGCAGAGTTATTTTTTATGTGGGCAACTATGTTAATTGCTGTTCCAACCGGAGTTAAAGTTTTTAACTGGGTTGCAACGATGTTTAAAGGATCGCTTACATTTGAAACCCCAATGCTTTTTGCAATTGCATTTGTTGTCTTATTTACTATTGGTGGTTTATCAGGTCTTATGCTTGCTATAGTGCCGGCTGATTTCCAATATCATGATACATATTTTGTTGTAGCTCACTTCCACTATGTATTAGTTCCTGGAGCTATCTTCTCAATAATGGCAGCTGTTTATTACTGGATACCAAAATGGTCTGGAAATATGTACGATGAAAGATTAGGCAAACTTCATTTCTGGTTATCTTTTATTGGTGTTAATGTTACCTTCTTCCCACAGCACTTTATTGGGCTTGCAGGCATGCCTAGAAGATATCCAGATTATGCATTGCAATTTGCAGACTGGAACATGGTTTCCTCTGTTGGAGCTTTCTTGTTTGGCGTTTCTCAAATTTTGTTCTTATTTATAGTTGTTAAGACTGTAATGGGTGGTAAAAAAGCAACCGATCAAGTTTGGGAAGGTGCAAGAGGTCTTGAGTGGACTGTTGCTTCACCTGCTCCTTATCATACATTTACAACACCGCCAAAAGTTGACTAATGAATCCTGAAGCCAAAAAAACATTAAGACGACTGGTAATAGCTGTTCCGCTGATGTTTGCCTTTGGTTTTGCTTTAGTGCCTCTATACAATGTTTTTTGTGAGGTCACTGGCATCAATGGAAAGGTCTTTCAATCAGATAATGCAGAAAAGCTGGTCATTGAAGATGGAAGGCCATTAGGACTTCAGTTCATCTCTACTAATAATGAAAATATGCCATGGACATTTAGACCCTCTGAAGATGTTATGACTATTTCTACTGGTAAATACTATACAGCTACTTTTTATGTAAAAAACACTACAAATAAGACAATGACTGCTCAAGCAGTGCCAAGTGTTGCACCTTCAAATGCTGCAGCACACCTTAAGAAATTAGAGTGTTTCTGTTTTGAACAACAAGAGCTGAAGCCTGGTGAAGACGCATTACTTCCAGTTAGGTTGCTTGTCTCAGATGAGCTTCCTGAAAATATTGAAAACATAATTTTATCTTATACAATTTTTGATGTTACTGAGTATGATGATGAGGCAGTTGCCCAGCACATGCACGAAGAACATCATGAAATGGAGCATTAAAAAATGAGCGCACAAACTTATTACGTACCTGAACAAAGTAGATTCCCTATTTTCATGGCGTTATCTTTATTTTTATTGGTAATGGGTGCTAGTAGCACAATTAACAATCTTGATAATCCAGACAGCAACTCAGCTTATATTTTATATGCAGGATTTATTTCACTATTTACAACATTATTTTTTTGGTTTCGACAGGTTATTAAAGAACACCTAGCTGGCCTAGATAGCAACCAACTAAAAACATCCTATGTTTATGGAATGGCTTGGTTTATTTTTTCAGAGGTTATGTTCTTTGCAGCTTTTTTTGGAGCATTGTTTTACGTAAGAAGCTTTGCAGTTCCATGGTTAAGTGGTGAAGGTGAAAATGGTGTTGGTATTTCTGCAATTGGTTTGTGGGAGGGCTTTGAATCCTCATGGCCTGTAATGACAACTCCAGACAAAGGTGCCGAATATGTTTTAGCAGAAAAAAGTATGGCTTGGCCTGGTTGGGGGCATGCATTAGAGTGGCTTCCACTATGGAATACAATCGTTTTGCTAAGTTCAAGTGTAACCGTTCATTTTGCCCATATTGGTCTTAAAAACGGAGATAGAAAAAAGTTTAATCGCTTCTTGGGTATTACAGTTGGCTTAGCTTTAATTTTTGTTGGTCTTCAGGCTGCAGAGTATTATGAAGCTTACGCTCATTACGGCCTTACATTAAACTCAGGTATTTATGGCTCAACATTTTTTATGCTTACTGGCTTCCATGGCTTCCACGTAATGATGGGCGGATTTATGCTTGCAGTTATGTTGGCTAGATCAGTTTTTGCTGGACACTTTGAAGATCACGATCATTTTGGATTTGAAGCAGCCTCATGGTATTGGCATTTTGTTGATGTGGTCTGGGTAATGTTGTTTTTATTTGTTTATATATTGTAATAATTAAGACTCATCCCAAGGAACTGTGTTGCCTAATTCACCAGTTATTAAACCTATAGTTACAAGAATTACTAAAATGACAGCCAGCGTGACTCTAAAACCTAAGCTATAGACAGTTCTTTTGCTATCTGGCTTGCCTTGGTCAACGATTAAAAAGTAAAGACCACTACCAAGTGATACCATTATTAAGAAGACATCTATATAAATAAGGGTTTTAATCATGGTGCCATTTTAAAGCAATTATGAATTTAATATATGAATTTTAAAAAATTTAATCCAGGAAAAAAAATAACTGTCTTTTTTATTTTTTTTGCTACAACTTTTTTTCTTCTTGGCCTATGGCAGGTTGAAAGAGGCCATGAAAAATCAAATTTAATTGAACAGTTTAATAATAATATCACAAAGACTCCCAAATCAATTTCAGAGGAATCTTCTAAATGGGATAGAGTCATAGTTAAAGGAGTCTGGAACGGGTCTAAGCAGATACTTATTGATAATGTTATAAGTTCTGGTATTGCTGGATATAAGGTTTTAACACCTTTAAAGATCAATGAAACAGAAACATACATATTGGTTGATCGTGGTTGGATTTCCCAAGGCAAGTCTAGAGATACCTTGCCTGGAATTGATATAAAAGATGAATATGTTGAAGTGAATGGAATTCTTGAAGATCCAGAGCTTGGCTTTGTATTGTCAGAAGATCTAGTTACTGATAATTGGCCCAAGGTTTCACAGACAAAAAACCTTGATGTTTTGAGAAAAGAGTTTGACGAGCAATTGTCTTCATATATTTTAGTTGCAGACCCCACATTAAAAAGCAGCCTTGCTTATATGAAAATTGTTCCAAGCAACATGACGGCTGAAAAACATTTTGGATATGCCATTCAGTGGTTCACAATGTTTGTTGCATTATGTTTAATGTATTTATGGATAGGATTTAAAAAAAATGAAGAATAAGATATTTTTAGCAATTCTTTTATTAACACCAATTTTGGTAGTTACTTTTTCGTCTCTTTATTTTGTTTTGGGGTATTCCCCTGAGGGAACAAAAAACAATGGTGTATTTTTTAAAAGCTATTTTAATTTTGAGCAGTTTAATAATGTAAAAAATGAGAAGCTTATTGAATTTGAAGATGGTAAGTGGGTTATGGGCGTATATATAACTGATATATCAAGGTCAAAAGAATCACTTTATTTAATGAGGCAGTTAAATGTTGCACTTAATAGAGACATATACAAGCTTAAGCGTGTTGCTTTCTTTTCAAACATGCAACTAAAGACTGAAATTGATGGTTTAATCCATGAATACCCACGAACTGAATTGGTTAATGATAAAAACGGCGTATTAATTAATGTACTTCAAAAAAACTCAACTCTGGATATGTTTCAAGAAAATCCTATTTTTATAATTGATCCCTATGGCAGGGCGGTAATGTATTTTAATCCTGGAACTGACCCAAAGAAAATTCTTAAAGACTTAAAGGTACTAATCTAATGAATAATATTAAAAATTTATCACTTTTTGGAATATGCTTAGCTTTTGTGGTTATTGCATTAGGAGCCTGGACCAGGCTTGTAGATGCAGGCCTTGGCTGTCCAGATTGGCCTGGATGTTATGGCTTTGTTGTTTTTCCAACTAATGAGACTGAGATAGCTATAGCTGAGGCCAGATATCCGACATTTCCATATGATATAAACA
>CACEBI010000021.1 GCA_902557705.1 uncultured SAR86 cluster bacterium | reverse complement strand
GCTTATTGTTTGGAAGGATAATATTAAAGATGAATATCATTTCTCATTAACTAAAGGTGACCTATCAAAAGTAGAATCTCCTTTAGTGCGTGTGCAAACTCAAAGCATCCTTCAGGATACTTTGGGAATTGAAGAAATGGGTAAAAACTGGTCTATAAGAAAATCTATCGAGAGAATCTCTAAAGAGGAAGCAGGACTGTTTGTATTAATTAATCACAGAGATGCAAAAAGTTATTGGCTTAACAAGCTTGAAGATAAAGAAGTTGAGCCTAAAAAAAATAGAAAAGTTATTGGTGTTGGCTCTCAAATATGCAGAGCATTAAATCTAAAAAAAATTACAGTACTTGGAACACCTACTAAATATAATGCTGTATCAGGTTTCAATATTGAGATAACAGGTTTTGTGAATGAATAAGATTTTAATAGTGCATACCTCATGGTATAGCGAATACATAAATGAGATGGTTCAAATTGCAACTAATGTCATTTCAGATAGTGAGCATGAATATGAAACTACCTGTGCTCCAGGTGCAATAGAGCTTGCTGCATTAGGTAAACATCACTTAATTAAAAATAAATCATCATACTATTCTGGTGTTCTATTCTTAGGGATTGTTGTCAGGGGAGAAACATCTCACTATGATTTGGTTACTAACGAGACTTTCAGATCAATTGGAGACTTAGCTCTAACCTATCCAAACATTTCAGTAATTAATAATGTATTGTGTGTTGAAAACTCCGACCAATTGATTAAAAGATTAAAAATCAATACAAAAAATAACACTCAAGCCTTAATTGAGCTTATCAATGAAAAATCTAGCTAATTTTAAGATTCAAATTAGGACCAGAGAGTATCTAGTTCAAGCTATATATCAATATTTCTTTAATAATCAAGATATATCTGACATTGTTGATCAATTTAAAGATGAGCATAAAAATAAAAAAGTTGATTTTGATAAATTTTCTTCATCCCTAGAATCAATCCAAAAGAATAAAAGTGAATTCAAAGAAATTTTAGACTCTATGAATGTTAAAGATTCAAATATGGATCTAATAGATAAATCAATTTTATACTTTGCTTTAAATGAAATGATATATGGTGAGTTAGATAAACCAGTGATTATTGACGAATCGTTGAGACTTTCAAAAAAGTTTTCTAGTCCTGAGTCTTATAAATTTATTAATGCAAATTTAGATAAATATCTAAAATTAAATTAGTTTATCTGTGAATTGTCTGGTCTCTTGATGGTCCTGTAGAAACAATTGAGATATTACAACCAACAAAATCTTCAATAAAATTAATATATTCTTGAGCTTTTAAAGGTAGATTTTTAAATTTAGTAATTCCTTCTGTTGATGATTTCCAACCTTCAAAAGTTTTGTAGACTGGCTGATCGCCTTGATAATCAATACAAACTTCTATTGAATTGAATTCATCCATAACGTCTAGTTTTGTTAAACAAATATCTGTGACAGAATTTGTAAAAACAGCTTTTTTAAGAGCTAATAAATCTAACCAACCACATCTTCTTGGCCTGCCTGTTGTAGCACCAAATTCATTTCCTTTCTCTGCAAGCATTTTGCCATTATCATCAAAGAGTTCAGTTGGAAATGGGCCCTCGCCAACACGCGTACAATATGCTTTTGAGATACCAATAATTTTATTTATATATTTAGGTCCCAACCCAAGACCGATAGAGACACCTCCGGCTGTAGTGCTTGAAGACGTTACATAAGGATAAGTTCCATGATCTATATCTAACAATGTTCCTTGAGCGCCTTCAAACAATAAAGACTGATTTTCTTTTATTATCCAATCATAAATAAGGCCTTGTGTGTCTGTGCAATATTTGTCATGTAAGTGTTTGAAAGACAATAGTTCAGCAATGACATGGTCTATGTCATGAGGATCTTCTTCATATAGTTCAACTAGCAATCTATTGTGATATGAAACAAGTAATTCAACTTTTTCTCTAAGAATTTTCTCATTTCCTAAATCACCAAATCTAACTGCTCTTCTAGCAATCTTATCTTCATATGATGGACCAATACCTCTTCCTGTAGTTCCTATTGATTCCTTCTTATCTCTAACTTTATCAATACTTATATGAGTTGGGAGAATTAATGCACATCCTGAGCTAACAAAGAATCTATCATCAAAATTTATACCACCATCAATAAGATTATTTATTTCTTTATCAAGAGCTTCCAAAGATAAAACAACACCGTTGCCTATCACACAATTTACGTTTGGATGAAGAATTCCGGAAGGAGTTAAATGAAGAACAGTTTGTTGACCATTTACTTTAATGGTATGTCCTGCATTGTGACCGCCCTGAAAACGACATACAGCAAAGACTTCTTCACTTAATGCATCAACAATTTTTCCTTTACCTTCGTCACCCCATTGAAGACCAAGAATTAGTGTGTTTAAGGCCACATTATTCCTTATTTATTAACTTTTTTTTGATTAAGGTATTTTAAAAACTCTGAGTTTGAATCAATTAGCATCATGTCAGACTTATTCTCAAAAGTCTCAACATAAGCTTTGATACTTCTTGTGAATTCATAAAACTCCGGATCTTGAGAAAAACCTTCTGCATATATTCTTGCAGCTTCAGCATCTCCCTCACCTCTTAAAAGCTCAGCTTTTTTGTATGCTTCAGCCAATATCACAACTTTATCTTTATCTGCTACAGCTCTAATTTCTCTAGCAATCTCTTTACCTTCTGATCTCAATTCCTCAGCCAACCTGTTTCTTTCTGTTCTCATTCTTTCATAAACAGAATTACTAAGATTTGATGGCAAATCAATTCTCTTGACTCTAAAGTCTATTATTTCAACACCTAAGTCAGAAACAGATTCATTTAATGAGTTAAGCATAATACTCATTAACTCATCTCTTTCTCCAGAAACAACTTCTTTAACGGTTCTCTTACCAAAATTATTCTTAAGAACGAATTCAGAACGCTGACCTAACAAACTATTAAGACTATTGAAACTTCCATTGTTAGCCTTATAGAAAGTTAATACATCTGAAATTCTATACTTTATAAAAGAGTCAACTAAAAGATATTTACTCTCAACTGTTAAGATTCTGTCTGGCTCTTCATCAAGAGTTTGAATTCTAGCATCATATTTTTTTACTTCTTGAATAATTGGGAGTTTGAAATGAAAACCAACAGGTATGTCAAATCTAACAGCTTCACCAAATTGGAAAACTATTGCATTTTGTTTCTCATTGACAATGAAGAAGCTATTAAAGCCAATACCTATTATCAATGCTGAAAAAACTAATAAAAAAGTATTCTTATTCATCTGAATCTCCTCTTAGCCTTAATTGATTTATATCTGATTTATTCCCTTGTTCCATCATCTTGTCTAAAGGAATTAACATTAAGTTGTTACCACTATCAACATCAATCATAACTTTTGTAGTGCTAGATAAAACATTTTGTATTGCATCAATATACATTCTATCCCTTGTCACTTCAGGTGCTTTTTGATATTCCTCTAATAGCTGAGTAAATCTTCCAACCTCACCTTCTGCATTAGCAACAACTTCTAATTTATATCCTTCTGCCTCTCTAATTCTAGCTTGTGCTTGTCCTCTTGCTTCTGGAACAATGCTCAAAGCATACCTTTCGGCTTCGTTTTGAAGTCTTTCTTTATCCTCTCTTGCTGCAACAACATCATCAAATGCATCCTTAACAGCAGCAGGAGGATCTGTTTTTTCAATATTAACTTGCTGAACTATTAGTCCTGTCGCATAACTATCTAATATCTGTTGAAGTCTCCCTTGAACCTCAGATGCAATATTTTCTCTACCTACTGTCAAAGTTTGTTCAAGAGTATTATCGCCGACAACATGTCTTAAAGCGCTTTCGATACCTTGTCTAAGGCTTACCTCAGGATCTTTAACATTTAAGACAAAATCTTTGAGATTGGAGATTCTATATTGTGCAGAAACAGTAACATCAACAATATTTTCATCTTTTGTCAGCATACTGTTAGTTTGTGTATACCTTCTAGTTAGGGTTACATTTTCTATGTACCTTTCATCTATACCAGCAAGCCTAAAATTTAATCCTTCTTCTTGTTCTTCGTAAAATTTACCTAACCTTAAAATTACTGCCCTTTCTGATGCATCTAACTGATATATAGACTGAGATGCATAAACTATTGAAAATGCAAATAAACCGTACATTAACAGTCTGGTTGTAGGAATTTTAAACCCACCCCCAGAATCACCACCTGATCCATTAGAAGAAGACTTTTTTCCTCCTAATATTGAAGAGAATTTCTTAACTAAATCATCAAAATCTGGAGCATCATTTTTGCCACCCCATGGATCTTTATTTTGGTTATCCCAATTCACTATAATTACCTCGTTTTTCTTATATTATAAACTGTATCTAAGGGTTAATGCTTATATTTAAAGAGAACTTACCAATCTTTTAACAGTTTCTTTAATTTTATAAGCTGATTTATTCTCAAACATTTCAAGATTGTCCCAGGACCTCATCCATGTAATTTGTCTTTTAGCTAATTGTCTTGTTGCAAACAATGCTTTGTTAAAAAATTCATCTTCGTCAATTTCTTTTTTAATGAATGAAATTGCTTGTTTATAGTTTACCGATTTTCTAATTGGATGACTGTCATCAATTTTATATTTATCTAAAATAATTTTTACTTCCTCTACCAACCCATCATTAATAATTGTCTCGAGCCTCTTTTCTATTCTTTTATGAAGTATTGACCTATCTTCATCTAAGATACCTAATTGTTTTATATTATATTTTTCTAAAAGAAAATTTTTATCTACCCGACCTAACAAAGATGTCATATTCTTTCCAGTAAATTTATAAACCTCTAGGGCTCTTATAATTCTTTTATCATCAGATTTATTTAAAGTTGAAGCATAATCTGAATCAATAGATACCAGCATTTCATAGAGATATTCATCACCGTTTTGTTTTTTTAATTCTTCAAGCTCTAATCTGTAGTCATCATTTCTATGAGGCAATAAATCAAGACCATTTATTAATGTCCTGAAATACATCATCGTTCCACCAACAAATATTGGCAGGTTATCTCTAGAATGTATTTCATCTATCAATTTCAATGAACTTTGATAGAAATCTGATACAGAAAAAATTGAACTAGGCTTAATACAGTCGACTAAATGATGTGGATATTTTTTTAAGATATCTTTTGAGGGCTTTGCTGCACCAATATTACAATCTTCATAAACCATAACAGAGTCGACACTAATAATTTCAGCAGGCACTGAATCACATATCTCAATTGCTAAGTCTGTCTTTCCTGATGCAGTTGGCCCAAGAATAAAAGCTATAGGCTTTTTTATAATTTTATTCAAATTTAAAGAGCTTCTTCGTTTGTCTCTCCAGTTCTAATTCTGACAACTTCTTCAATAGGTGAGATAAATATTTTCCCATCACCAATTTTTCCTGATCCAGCTGCTTCTATAATTGCATTTTTAACTTGATCTACCATATCGTCTGAAATAGCTATCTCAATTTTAATTTTTGGTAAAAAATCTATGGTGTATTCGGCCCCTCTATATAATTCAGTATGGCCTTTTTGCCTTCCAAAGCCCTTTACTTCCGTCATAGTCATACCTGAAACACCAATTTTATCTAATGATGATCTAACTTCTTCAACCTTAAAAGGTTTAATTATTGCTGTTACTAATTTCAACTTTATCTCCTCTAATAATTTCTAAAATAGTATTGCATTGCTCTTGCAAAGAACCCTGACTCCTTAAACAAACTTCTGCAGCTCGCGTAGACATATCATCTCTCAATTCATCATCGTTTAGCAAGGTCTGAAACGCATTAAAAAGCTCTTTTTCATTTTTAATCTGTATACATGCATCTTGATTCTTAAATTCATCAATAATGTCTGAAAAATTTTTCATGAAAGGACCAACAACAAATGGGCATTTTTGGGACGCTGGCTCAATAATATTATGTCCTCCGTATTCTTTGAATAAACTGCCTCCAACAAACGATATTGTTGCAATTGAATAAAGTTCTTTTAATAGGCCAGTAGCTTTGATGACATGTACATTATTACTACTAAAATTTTGCGGTATTTCTTTGCTTAATAATGATTTGAATTTTGAATTAGTAAGCAGCTTTTGAATTGACTCTGCTCTATCCGGGTGTCTAGGGACAATAATCAATTTTAAATCTTGATATTCCTTAAGAAGCTTAGCGTAAGAGTTGATGACTAATTCATCTTCATTTTTATGGGTGCTTGCTGCAAGGAGGATTGTTTTTTCAATAGTATTTCGAGAAGGATTTTGATTTATTTCAACATCGAATTTGACTGAACCTACATTACTAATTCTTTGATTATCTATTCCTAAAAGATTAAACCTTTCTTTATGAGCTTCACTTTGAACGAAAGCATGGGTGATTTTTTGAAAAACTGTATTTGATAAGAAATTAAACTTTTTATAACCTTTAAAGGAAGATTTGGACATTCTTCCGTTAGACAAAATGATTGGGATCTTGTTTTTAAATGATTGAGTGATCATATTTGGCCATATTTCTGTTTCAAATAAAATTAACGCCTTCGGCTTGTATGTTTTAAAGTAATTTGAAATAAACCATTTCAAATCCCAAGGCGCATACACAATCTCAATATCTAAACCAAAAATTTTTTTTGCTTCTCGTAAGCCGGTTGGAGTTGTAACGGATAAAACAACATCATTATCCTTTGCTATAGTTTTGACTATATTTTGTGATGATATGACTTCACCAAGGCTAACAGCATGAAACCACACAATATCTTTTAAATTATTTGAATTTTCGTATATGCCAAACCTGTTTAAAAAATGCTTTTTATAATCAGAATCCTTAATGCTCTTTAATAATATTCTTCCGACCATAAGTGGAAGAGATAAATACATCATAAAGTTATACAAAAATAGACTCATTTTTCATTCATTTTGAATATTAGTGTAATAATACAGCCTTATAATATATGAATAGAACTTTATTAACACTTCTTGTGAGTTTATGGAAACTCATATTATTTCTACCAAGACCACTTCATAAGGTCTTTATCTTAACTTTAGGCAATCTAATTTATTTAATGCCAATTAAAAGAAATAAAATTAGTGAAAAGAATATTGATCTATGTTTTCCCAATATGCCATCAAAGCAAAGAAACAAACTTCTTAAAGCTAATATTGTTGCATCTGCTCAAATTATTTTTGATTCAGGTATTGCATGGTTCTGGTCTGATAGAAAGATAAATAAACTTATAAATTACGAAATAAAAGGCATCGAATCTCTTCTCAACGAACAAAAAAATAATAATGGCGTCCTTTTATTCTTTAAACACTCTCTTCATCTTGAACTTGATGCACGATTACTTGGTATGAATTGTGATGTATATGGTGTTGAAAGAGTTCATAATTCTGACTTATTTGATTCTGTTCAAAAAACAGGAAGATTGAAAAGTGTTAAAGATACATGTGATAGAAATAATCCTATTAAATTTATAAGATGGCTAAAAAAAGGTAAAACTGTTCTTTATGCAACAGATCAAGATTATGGATTAAATCAGTCAGATATTATTAATTTTTTTGGTCAACCTGCTGCAACAATATCAGCGCCTTTAAAAATTATTAAATCGACTGGTTGTAAAACATACTTTATGAATACTTATATTGATTCAGGTAAATACATTCTTGATATAGAGGAGCTGAAACTAGACCATCTAAATGAATTAAATTTTTCTCAAAGCTTAAATGATTTTATGGAGAAAAAAATTAGAAAAAACCCTGATGAGTATTTGTGGCAACAC
>CACEBI010000020.1 GCA_902557705.1 uncultured SAR86 cluster bacterium | reverse complement strand
TACACAAAGAGATGATTTGATTAATCATCATTTTATTGGTGAAAAAGAGCGTGTAATGAATTATTTTCAATATATTGCTGAGGATGTTAGACATCATTTGAGCAATATGGGAGTTAGTAGACTTGAAGATATTATTGGACAAACCCAATATCTCGAAATGATTAAAGACATAGATGAACAATATATATCAATAGATTTGAGTGACCTGTTATATAAAGATGAGTCTATCAAAGAATCATTTTTTTGTACTGAAAAAAAGAATCAACCATGGGATAGGGGTAGTTTGGCTAGAAAAATCTTTAGGAAGGCTAAAAAGTCTATAGATGAAAATACATCAATCTCTTTGGATACAAAAATATCTAATACAGATAGGTCATTTGGTGCTCTGATATCAGGCTATATTGCTGATAAGTATGGAGAAGCTGGCCTTAGCAAGGCAATTACAATTAATCTTAAAGGATCTGCAGGTCAAAGTTTTGGATGCTGGAATGCGAATGGACTAGTTTTAAACATAAATGGTGACGCTAATGATTATGTAGGAAAAGGAATGAATGGAGGAAGAATTGTTGTAAAAAATAATCATTCATATGCTTCCTTAGAAAATAATCCATCTCTTGTAGGAAATACCTGCTTATATGGTGCTACAGGTGGTGAATTATATGTATCAGGAAGAGCTGGTGAAAGATTTGCTGTTAGAAATTCAGGTGCAAAAGCTGTTATAGAGGGTGCCGGTGATCACTGTTGTGAATATATGACTGGAGGGCATGTAACTGTTTTAGGCTCTGTTGGTGCAAATTTTGGGGCTGGTATGACCGGTGGTTTTGCATACGTTCTGGATGAAGATAGAACATTTTTTGATAATTGTAATAGGGGGCTTGTAAATCTTGAAAGAATTACTACTGAAGATATGCAATCTCATAGAAAACATTTAAAAGAAATAATCTTAAGACATTACAAATACACAAATAGTCAGAAAGCTAAAGAGCTTGTTGATGATTTTGACAGATTTGAGCCTTATTTTTGGTTAGTGCTTCCTGCAGCATCCAATATCCACGATTTGCTCAAGGCAACTACTGCAAATGCCGCTTAACTAAGAGCTTTTTTTAGATTTTTTGAATTATATTTATCAGTTTTAAAAGCTATACCCTTCTTATTAATTAAAATAAGATTCAATTTACCGTTAGAAACTTTTTTGTCATTAAGAATATAATTTTTTAGATTTTCGTATGAATACTTTGAATAATCTGTTTTTAATTCCAAAGATTCCAAGAGGTTAACCAAGTCATCAAGTTGGTGTGATTTAATATGACCTTCATATAAAGATATTTTTGCTGCAATCACCATGCCTAGTGTTACTGCTGCGCCATGAGTGATACCTTTATATTTTTTATATGCTTCTATTGCATGACCAAATGTATGTCCAAAATTTAGAATGGCTCTTAGTCCTTTTTCTTTTTCATCAGCAGTAACAATCTTTGCTTTTGATTTAATCGACTCCTCGATAATAGTTTCAAGTGCTTGTGCCTTCTTTAATTTAATTAACTTTGAATTTTCTTGCATGTATTTATAAAGTCTTTTATTACCAATAAATGCATATTTTGCAACCTCTCCAAGACCAGATTTATACTCGTCATCAGATAATGTTTCTAGATATTTTGTACTAATTAAAACAAGACTCGGATTATAGAAAGCTCCAACAAGATTTTTTCCTTGCTTAATATTTATTGCTGTCTTACCCCCTACAGATGAATCAACTTGAGACAGTAAAGTTGTAGGTACCTGAATAAAATCTATGCCTCTCAAGAAGGTTGCTGCACAGAAACCAGTAATATCACCAACAACTCCCCCACCTAGAGCAATCAAAACATCAGACCTATCGAATTTTAAATCAGCTAGTTTAGACAAAATTTTAGTGTATGTTGAAAAAGATTTAGATTTCTCCCCCTCTTTTATTTCATAAACATATACCTTCTTTTTACTTTTTTTAAGGATATTTCTAAGTTCATTAATAAATGATTTAGGTATGCCAGAATCGGTTATAACCAGTATTTTATTTTTAGCTTTAAGCCCGGCCATAAGATTCTTTTGTGATATGGCATTCTTGGAAATTACTACGTTATATTTCGATACGCCTTTTCCAACTGTAATTATTTTAGCCATAGTTTTTTACCAATTTTATGATTTCCGTTGAAACCTCTTGGCTTGATTTACCCTCAGTATTAACTATGTAGTCAGCAACTTCTTCATAAAGACTTTCTCTAGCGACGTGAAGTTCTTCAAGTATTTTTCCTGGGTCACCATTTTTAAGTAAGGGTCTGTCTTTATCTTTTGAAGTTCTTTCAAGCTGAACTTCTATGGGAGTTGCTAGATAAAACACTGTCCCCCTAGACGAAAGAAGTTCTCTGTTGGATTCAGATAAAATTATTCCACCACCCGTAGATAAGACAATCGAATTTTGCTGTACCATTTCTTCAAGGATATTACTTTCTCTTTTTCTAAATCCTTCTTCTCCTTCAAGATCAAATATCCAGTCGATTGATGCACCAGTTCTAGTTTCAATCTCTTCATCGGTATCAAAGAAATTTAAAAATAACTCACTAGAAATTATTTTGCCAACTGTTGATTTTCCTGATCCCATAGGACCAACTATAAATATATTCATATAATATTAGTTTTAATGGCCGAGATTTTAACATCTAACTGAATAAAATAGCTTCATTGAGACAAAAAGTTGCATTTTAAAGTGATAAAATTAATAAAATATCTATGTTAAAACTAATTAAATTTCTATTTTGGACAAGTATAAGCTTTTGTTTATTAGCTTTATTTGTAGTTCTTGGATCATATTTTTTTCTCAAACCCTCATTGCCTGAAATTAGCTTGGTTGATGAAGCTCAATTACAGATGCCTCTTAAAGTCTTTACTGAAGACGGCATATTAATTGGAGAATTTGGTGAAATTAAGAGAAGGCCCCTAAACTTTGAAGACATACCTCCAAATATCAAGAATGCTTTTTTAGCAGCAGAAGATGATCAATTTTTTAATCACCAAGGAATTAGTTACAAAGGATTATTAAGGTCTGTGGTTAGATGCCTTAGCCCAAATGGATGCTATGGAGGAGGCGGAACAATTTCAATGCAGGTTGTTAGAGGTTATCTTTTAACAAGAGAAGTAACAGTTACCAGAAAGGCTAAAGAAATATTTTTAGCACTCCAGCTTGAAGGAGAGATTAGCAAGGAAGAAATCTTCGAGTTATATATTAATAGAAATTTCTTTGGTAATAGATCATATGGCATTGAAGCTGCTTCAAATACATACTTTAACAAAAGCACACTTGAATTATCACTTAGCGAAGCTGCAACTATTGCTGCCATGGCTCAGTCACCTTCTAGGATAAATGCAATAAAAGCTCCAATAAGGACTGAACAAAGAAGGAATTGGATTCTATCTAGAATGTTAAAACTTCGAATGATTTCTAAAAATGACTACGAAAATGCGATCAACACTCCACTTGCAGTGGTAAAAAATATTGATCTATACGAAGTTGATGGAAGATATTTAGCTGAAAAGGCAAGACAAGATATTATTGCTAGATATGGATTGGCTGCATATAAAAATGGTTGGTCCGTTTATACAACTCTAAATTCAAACCTTCAAGCTAGTGCTAATCAACACTCATTTGAAGAGTTGTTAAACTATGACAAGAGGCATGGATGGAATGAGACTAATAATTATGCATACCTCTTTAATGAACAGCAAATTTTATCTTTTGCTAATTTAGATATTAATTTTTTACAAGAAGATGTATCTGCAAATGTTTTCTATGACGATAGTGCCAGTCTAACAAATCAAATCAGTATTATTTTTGAAAATTTCCCATACTACAAAACTCATAAAAAAGGTTTAGTCATAAGCTTTAAAGATGAAAAATTACACTTTATTGATGAAAATCTAGAAGTTTTTTCAATTGTTTGGTCTGACGAATATGAGTGGGCAAGAGAAAGGATTTCAATTAATCAGAGAGGACAAAAACCAAAATCTTTTAGTGATTTTCTTAATTTTGGTGATTTTATTTATTTAAGAAAAGAGGATGAATTTCTTTTCTTAGATCAAATTCCGCAAGCTGAAACTTCATTAATTTCCATTCATCCCATGAGTGGTGCTGTAAAAGCATATGTTGGAGGTTCTAATTTTAGTAAGAGTAATTTTGACAGAGTGACTCTTTCATATCCACAATCTGGATCTAGCTTTAAACCATTCATTTATGCAGCAGCCCTAGCAAATGAATATAATCTTTTTTCCTTAATAAATGATGCACCAATTGCTTTTGAAGATAAGAATTTAGAGAGTGTTTGGAGGCCAGAAAACTATACTGGCAAATTTTATGGCCCAACATCAATAAGAGATGCATTAATAAGATCTATAAATATTGTCTCAATAAAACTCCTAAGGGAGGTTGGAATCAATAATGCTCAAAATTATATCCAAAAATTTGGTTATGAGAAATCAAGACTTCCAGCAGATCTATCTTTAGCTCTTGGGTCTGGAAATTTTTCACCGGCAGAAATGGCACGAGCTTTTGGCGTCATAGCGAACGGAGGGTATTTAGTTGATCCATACTATATTTCAAAAATTGAGGATAGAAATGGAAATATTATTTATTCTCACGATGATTATTTAAATCTTGTTGATATAAAAGAAGTAACAGCTTTCCCATGGCTTGATACTATGGAAATGAATATAAAAAAACCTTACTTTTTAATTGAGCCTTTATTTATAGAAGATAATGTTATAGATGAAAGAATAGCATTTCTTCTTAAGGATACTCTTCAAGAATTTATGAGTAGAGGTACAGCTGGAAAAAAAGCTTCTGTTTTGAACAGAAAAGATATTGGCGGAAAAACTGGTACAACAAATGATGCAGTTAGCACTTGGTTTTCTGGCTTCCATGAAGATTTGGTTACTACTGTATGGGTTGGAACTGACGACTTTACTTCACTAGGTGAAAATGAATATGGATCAACAATTGCTTTACCTATATGGTTAGATTTCATGCAAGACGCATTAAAAAACCTTGAAGTTAGAGATAAAAATATTCCTGAGGGCATATCTTTTGTGAAGGTAAATAAAAAAACAGGAGTGATTGATAATTCGTTAGATGCACAAACTTATTTTGAATTAATTTTGGATGAGAATTTAGAGAACTAATTATTTTTTAAATATATTTACAGAAAGAAGTTCCCAAACATTTTCAATATAGTTGCTTGGTGAGTCTTTAAACTTAGATCTAATATATCTTCCTACATTGCCTTCAAGGCAGGTAACTATAAGCTGTGCTGATATACCTGGTTGCGCAATTAGATTATCGGAATCTTCAGCTAACATTTGCTTGATAGATAGCTCTAATCTTTCAAAGAATTGATTCACTGCATCTGAGACATTTTGCTCATCTGTTGACAAAGCTTCTCTTGAAACGAGCCTTGCAAACCCTTTGTTTTTTTCGATAAAAATCATAAAAAAAAGAAAAGTGTTTTTAACTTTATCTCTTGAACTTAAATCTGATTTTTTTAATTCAGCACATTTATTAAAGATGGCATTATCACAAAAGGAAAAAAGCTCGGCATAGATTGCTCTTTTACTCGGGAAATGCCTATAAAGTGCAGCTTCAGTAATTTCAGATTTTTCAGCAAGAAGAGCGGTAGTAACCTTAGATAGGTTTCTTTCCTCAAGAAGACTTGCCAAAGATTGTAAAATAATATTTTTTCTATCATTTTTCATTAGTTAATCTAAATTTATATCAATCTCAGGACAAATGCGAGATAGTTCTGAAATAAATTCATTTTGTATTCTATTCATTGATTCTTCTGTATCACCTTCAAATCTTAGTACAAGCTTTGGAGTGGTATTAGATGCCCTTAAAAGACCCCATCCATCATTAAAATTTACTCTTAATCCATCAATTAAGATTTTATCTCCATCAATATTCGAATTAGCCATAAATCTATCAATAATTTCAAATTTATTTTCATCAGTAACCGTTATATTTAGCTCAGGCGTGGAGAAAGATTCTGGAAATTCTCTAAAAATCTCTGAGATTGTTCTATTTGATTTTGCAAGAATTTCTGCAGCTCTGACAGCAGCATATGGACCATCATCAAATCCATACCATTTATCATTAAAGAAGATATGACCACTCATTTCACCACCTAATAAAGCGTTATTTTTTTTAATTGCTTTTTTAATATGAAAATGACCGGTAGGTGCCATTATTGGAGTTCCGCCATTTTTTAAAATTAAGCTACTTAAATGATTAGAACATTTAACATCAAAAACAATAGACCCTTTCTTGCTATTTAAAATATCTTCTGAAAATAACATCATTTGTTTGTCAGGAAATATCATGTCACCTGAATTTGTAATAAGACCAACTCTGTCACCATCTCCATCAAATGCAAAACCAATATCAGCGTCTTTATCTTTAACTTCAGAGATAATATCTTCAAGATTCTCTAATTTGCCAGGGTCTGGATGATGATTGGGGAAATTTCCATCCACTTCAGTGTAAAGCTCAATCACGTTGCAACCCATTCTTTTAAATAGCTCAGGAGCAACAAAACCAGCTGCACCATTACCGCTATCAATTACCACTTTGAGTGCACTTATATCTGTATCGATATTTTTAAGGATTTCAGAGATATATATTTCTTTTATATCACTATAAATAATATGCCCGGCAGATGAATCATTTAAAGTTTCATCATTTTTGATGAGGCTTAGGATTTCACTTCCAGAAACTGAATTATCATTAATAACCATCTTAATTCCATTGTAGTTTTTAGGATTATGGCTACCTGTTATCATGATTCCACTTTTTGAATTTTCTTTTTTTGCTGCGAAATAAAGCATTGGACTGGTGGCTAGACCAATGTTGTTAACATCTATCCCATATTGTGCAATGGCATCACAAAAAGTTGTTAACAAAGATTCCCCTGATAATCTTCCATCCCTAGCAACAACAAGAGAGGAAATATCTTCTTGAAAGCATTTTTTTGCAATCCCTTTTGCAATTTCTTTTATAACTGATTCATTTAATTCTTCTGGGTAAGTTCCTCTAATATCATTTTCACGAAATATAGACTCTGAGATCATGATTCTTTCCTTTAGTTATGCTGTTTAGTTTGTCATAATAACGAGTCGTTATTATATCTCGTAAATATGTTTGTAAATACAGATTTAAAATATATATGGAAAAATGGCTCCTACGAAAAATGGGATGAAAGCTCTGTGCATATTCTTTCTCATACTGTCCATTATGGAACTGGAGTTTTTGAAGGCGTAAGAGCCTACGAAACTGAGAAAGGCGCAGCAATTTTTAGATTAGAAGACCATACAAAAAGACTTTTTGAAGCTGCTAAAAAAATTAATATAAAAATTCCATATTCTCAAGATGAATTAAATAAAGTTCAGAAAGATATTTTCCTCAAAAATGATTTAAATGAAGGGTATTTAAGACCAATTGTCTTTATGGGAAGTGAATCACTTGGACTTCGAGCAACGGACTTGTCTGTAAATGTTGCCGTTGCTGCATGGGAATGGCCTTCATACATGAGCCCTGAGGCAAAAAAGAATGGAATCTCAATAGTCAAATCTCCATTTGAGCAATACAGCAATCCACTACATTCAGGGTATAAAATTATTGGCACTTATATTAACTCAACAATGGCTTTACATGATGCTATCTCAAAAGGTGCCGATGAAGCATTGTTATTAGATAAAAATGGATATGTTTCTGAGGGAAGCGGAGAGAATATTTTTTTCATAAAAGAGAATACTATAAGCACACCAAAAACAGATCATTGCTTAAATGGTATAACCAGACAATCTGTTATAAAGATTGCTTCAGATCTTGGCCTAAAAGTAGAAGAAAAAGATATTACTTATGAGGAGTTAGTTCATAGTGATGAGGTATTTTTTTCAGGCACGGCTGTTGAAATTACTCCTATATCAAAAATAGATGATGCAACAATTGGTTCAGGTTCAATTGGACCCATTACAGAGAAGTTACAAAATTTATATAGCGATATTGTCACAGGTAAAAATGAAGTCTATAAAGAGTGGCTAAGCCTAGTATCTGATTAATTATTTTGCAAAAACTCAAGATAGCAATACTAAGTTATAGAAGTGCACCTTTTGGTGGAGGTCAAGGCATATATATACATGATATATCCAAAGCACTTTCATTGATGGGACATCAAGTTGATGTGATATCTGGACCACCATATCCAAATTTAAGTGAAAAAATAAATTTAGTAAAATTGCCAGGTCTCGATTTATTTCAAACCTTTTCTTTTAAAGACCGGCTAAGGATTTTTATTAAGAAAAAAAATAAAAGAGCTATAGATTTCTATGAATTCTTTTCAACTTTTTTTGGAGGATTTCCTGAAATGAGAACTTTCGGTGAAAGAGCTAAAAAATTTTTAGATACCAATCATCACTATGATATTGTCATTGACAATCAATCTATAAGTTATGGAATGCTCAAAATTCAAAAAAAGCTTCCTTTATTAGAAATTATTCATCACCCAATAACAAAAGATTATAAATTTGAGCTGCAGTCTAGCAGTAGTTTTATGTATAGACTGTCAAGACATAGATGGTACTCATTCTTAAAAATGCATAAAAAAGTAGCTCCACAATTAAAAAAAATAGTTACGCCTTCAATTAATTCTCTTAAGGATATTGTAAATGACTTTAATGTAAACAAAGAAAATATCACTGTTATTAATAACGGTCTAGATATTGATGTTTTTATTCCTTTCAAAGAGATTAAAAGAAATCAAACTAAGCTTATCACAACAGCAAGTGCTGATGTTGCTCTAAAAGGCTTAGACTACACATTAAAATCAGTTGCAAGCTTAGCCAATGATTTCCCAGAAATTTCACTGTTGGTTATTGGAAAAATGAAAAAAGGTGGACATACATCAAGATTAATTGATGAATTAGGCATAAAAGATAAAGTGTCTTTTAAGACTGGTTTAACAAAAGAAGAAATAGCAAAAGAATATGCATCCAGCTCAATAGCAATTGTGAGTTCACTCTATGAGGGCTTTGGATATCCTGTTATAGAAGCAATGAGTTGTGAAATTCCTTTGATTGCTACTAACGTTTCTTCGATTCCAGAATTGGTTGGTGATTATGCAAAGCTAATTCCACCAAAAAATATGAATGAACTATCCAGCTCAATCAGAAGTATTTTGAATGATTATTCGCACTATAAAAAAATTGCTGTGAATGGAAGGCAGCATATAGTTGATAATTTTAATTGGTTAAAAATTACAGAAGAATATGAGAATATAATAAGTAAAACCATCAATGATTTTCATAAATGCTAACCTTTGATTTATCAAAAATACAATTACCTGATCATGGCATAATGCTTGATTTAGGTTGCGGTGAGGGGAGGCATGTATTCGCGGTAATGGAAACATTTCCAAACATTCAATGTGTAGGTCTTGATCCTCATTTAGAATCTTTGGATAAATCATTAGAAGGATTAGAGTATTTTGAATCAATCTCTAATAATCAAACGTCTTTTTTGAGTGGTTCAGCCTATAAGCTACCTTTTAAAAATAATACGTTTGATTTAATAATATGTTCTGAAGTATTAGAACATCTTCATGAATATAGACATGCTATAGATGAGATTTTTCGGGTTTTAAAACCTGGAGGAAAGTTTCTTGCAAGTGTTCCAGCAGAATTCCCAGAAAAAATTTGTTGGATGTTGTCTAAAGAATATCAGAATCAACCTGGAGGACACTTAAGAATCTTCAAAAAGAAATCACTAATTAAAGATATTACAGAAAAGGGTTTTGTTTTTGATGCATCAGAAAAATTTCATTCTATTCATTCTGCATACTGGTGGTTGAGATGCTTGTTCTGGAAAAGCCAAGATTCAAATTTTTTAATAAGTTGGTATAAAAAATTTCTTGAATTACATATTCTTAAAAAACCTAAATGGATAGATTTTATTGATAGATTATTGAATCCAATTTTAGGTAAAAGCATTTCCTTTTATTTTACAAAAAAATGAATTGGCTAGATTATAAGAAAAAATTCGAGCCAGCTAAAAATTGGATTATTTCAAACCAATCATCAAGTGGTGCAATTTTTTGGGATGAAAAGGGTAAATGTGATCCTTGGGATCATTGTGAATGTTTAATAGCATTAGCAATTTATGAAGAGTGGGAGAATTTTTGGAAAGGTGTAAATTGGTTTTTTACCAATCTTAATAAAGATGGATTAATTTATGCTGAATTTCAAAACGAAAAACCATCAAAACTTCACTTTGAAAGTCATCATGCTCCATACATTATCATGCCGCTCATACAAGCGAGTTTGATCGATCAAGAACAAGATTATAAAAAAATTCTTACTAATGAACAGCTCCTAAAGCTTGAAAATGTTTTTGAAGCCCTCAATGATTTTAAAGATCATGATGGTTATTTTTATTGGGCAAAAGATAGTAATGGGTATTCTGATAATTCATTAGTTACTGCTACCATGTCTATCTTCTTATCTGTAGTGGCAAAAGATAAAAGTTTTCCTAAATTTAACATCGACATGTGGCATGAAAAATTTAATAGAGATGGTGTTGATAGATCTAGATTCTCGATGGATTTTTATTATCCTTTTTTAGCTGGCATAAAAAATAATAAAAAAGAATTTATAGACTTATTAGATAATTATTACGTAAAAGGACTTGGAGTTAAATGTGTTGCTGAAGAGCCGTGGGTAACAATTGCAGAGAGTTCCGAATGTGTAATATCAGCATTAATTCACGATAATGCAGACATTGCAAAAGATATATTTAATGATATTCAGCAATTTCAAAATGAAGATGGAATTTTTCCAACAGGATATCAATATGACATGGAAATCTTCTGGCCAGAGGAGAATTCAACTTGGACCAATGCTGCGGTAATTATTGCAGCGCATGCTTTATCTTTCTGTGATTTAGATTGCAATGAGTCTTCTATAAATATCTTTTTAGAATTAAGAAATTTTTTCAAGAGCAACTAAACTTTTAACTCTCTTTACAAGTTTAAAATTTTCTCCTAGAGCTTTTTCATAGATTTCTCTTGGAGCCTGGCCACCTTCAAGTTCTGAGTCATATATATCATGAATTGTAAGAATGCCACCAACCCTAATTTTTTCTTTCCATGATTCATAATCGGTTCTTGCTGACTCAAAAGTATGGCTACCATCAATGAATAAAAAATCTATTTCATTTTTTATTTTTTCTGATGCAGATTTAGAAGTTTCAACCATCACCTTAATATATTTATCTAATTGAAACCTTGATATATTTTTTAATAAGCTTGGCAAAGTATCTACTCTTTGTTTTTCATAATCGTATTCCTCTGGATCAAAATATTCTTCTCCGTACTGTTGCTCTTCAGATCCTCTATGATGATCAATTGTTACAAGATGGGTCTTATTTTCTT
>CACEBI010000019.1 GCA_902557705.1 uncultured SAR86 cluster bacterium | reverse complement strand
TAGAAGTTCTCAAGCTTAAAAGTGATTCAAAGAGGAAATAATTTAAACTAGTAATCAATAAAGCTAGCATTTTCTATTATAAAATTCTCTGAAATTGTTCTATCACATTTACCAGGGTATTCTTCTATATAATCATCGTACAAATCATTCCCAACATAAGTAAGCATCTGAAATAATACTACACATTTTTCTAGATTAGATACCGCATCTTCTTTATACAAGTCTTTAACTAGAGAAGAAAATGAATATCTATCAGAAGACATTTTCAAACTATTTCTTTTGTCAAGAATCATAAAGTTAGATACGCCATCCTCTAAATCATTATATTTTTCCCATATAATACCGTTTGAAGAAATTCCGGGTTTTCCTTCTTTGGCAAAATTAGTCCAGAACTTCATCATATTTCTGGAGGTAAATCTTTTCGAGGGGCCTTTGGGATATATTAAGAATCCATACTTTCCTACTAATTTATTATTGCCAGTCAATAAAGGTATTTCAGTAGCATGAGCAGATCCGATTAGCTCCCTAAAGTCTGCAATGAAAAATTTTCTATGATCATCCCAATCATATCTATATGCATATAAATTATCATTTCCTGCTTGTTGGAGACTTCTTAGTGGATCATCAACACCTCTGATTTTCCAAGCTCTACTTCTGTATGAATTAAAGATATTAAAAGCTTCTTTATCTTTTAATTTAACTTTTGGGACACCTAAAATTGAACCAAGAATTGAATAATCTAATTCAACAAAATATTCAGCTGATGCCAACCAGAGTTTAACTTCATCTTTGTTAGAGCCAGCTATAGTTGGGACATTGTTAACATGTTCACTTTTTGATAGCGCTTGTTTTAAGCCAATTACCGGTATTACAATTCCATCAGCAGTAAGAAGAGGTATTTCTTCATATGAATTTCTATTCACATAATAAGAAAAAAAATCTTCTGCTGAAAGATTCTTTAATATTCTCCTGATTTTTAAGCTTTTATCTTTTGTCTGTAAGGCAACAGATGAATTATCTTTTAAAATTCTGTTAACAACATTCCAGGTTGTATGTTTTGAGGTTGGTGAGAGTTTGGCTTGCATATATGCATCATCGGTTGAATATGACGTGGTATAACCAGATTGAGAAATTGCAGCATGAAATAATCCCTTAGCTTCTTTTGAGACTAATAAAGATAGAACATTGTGACCTCCTGCAGATTCACCAAAAATTGTGACATTATTTGGATCACCTCCAAATAACTTTATGTTTGACTTTACCCATTTTAAAGCCTCAATTATGTCTAAAGTTCCAAAGTTAGAAGCCTTATCTATATCATATTGAAAATCTTGAATTGATGGATGAGTAAACCAACCAAAAGGACCTAGTCTGTAATTTATTGAAACTACTAAAACATTATGGTTTTTTACCATTGAGGAAAAGTCATATATATCTTTTAAGCCTGTAGTATTACCTCCTCCATGTATCCAAAACATGACTGGTAAAAGTTCTTTGGAACCTTTTTTCGGTGCCTTAATATCTAAATACAAGCAGTCTTCGGTACCAGAAAAAAAACTATTACCCTCTGCGCCCCCTAAACCACTTGGTTCCTGAATACAAAAATTACTTTCTTTTGGTTTAATGATCTTATTAGAGTCTTTAATTGCTCTTGGTGCCATCCATCTCAAATCACCCACTGGAGGTTGAGCGTAAGGAATGTCATCCCAAGAAATAACATTATTTTTTAATGTGCCAGTAACAATTCCAGAACTAGTATTAATTTTATTGAATTCTTGAGCAAATGATTCATAACTTAGAATAATAAGAATAAAGAAAAGAATAAAAGACCTATTATTTTGTATATGCATAGTCTATATAATAGTATTGGTTAAGGATTATATACACATTTTATAAAAAGTTTTTTATGTTAATCGGGATGTAGCGCAGCCTGGTAGCGCACTACACTGGGGGTGTAGTGGTCGTCGGTTCAAATCCGGCCATCCCGACCAATTTTAATTTAAAACCTTCCTAATGCTAGATGAGGCTTTAAAAGAGAGTTTTTTTCTTTTTGGTATTTTAAAATCTTGCTTAGTCTTCGGATTCCTTCCAATTCTAGATGGGGATTCATGAGTATAAAAGGAACCGAATTTAGGTAGTTTTATATTCCTTTTTTTATTATCTTTTATTAATAAAAGAAATCTTTCTAATAAAGCTTTACTTGTATTATTTGAAATATGAGCCTTGGATTTGATATTCTCAATAATATCTTTTTTTCCAAGGCTCACAAGTTTAATTAAATATTTATATTTAAGTTCCTGTACCAGTTCCTGTAGCAGTATCAGTTCCTGTTCCTGTACCTGTACCTGTACCAGTTCCAGTTCCAGTTCCAGTTCCAGTTCCAGTTCCAGTTCCAGCTTCTGTACCAGTTCCTGTACCAGTTCCAGTTCCTGTACCAGTTCCAGTTGTAGTCGTTCCAGTTCCAAATGTAGATGGTTCTGTACCAGTTCCTGTACCAGTTCCTGGATTATCATCGAATCCACCCACGTCACGAACTTTAACAGTAATGCTTTGAGTTGTAGCATTAGAGCTTGCATCTGTTGCAGTAACAGTTGCAGTGAAGTCATATGTACTGCCGTCATATCCAGGTTCGTCAACTTTTGTTTCACCTTCAAATGTAAAGCTATCTGCTAAACCTGGTCTATCTTCATAGTCGATGGCAGTAATAAAAGTTAATACGCCAGCTGAAGTAATAGACATGACACTTGTATCAGATATTGTAAATGTAACTGCTGCAAGATCTGTAGCTGTAACAGTTCCAATATTAGTTTGATTTTCATCGACTATAAATGTAGCTGATGATGTAAAGACAGGCGCTGTGGTATCTTCAACGTTAACAGTTCTAGTTGCAGTTCCAGCATTGCCTGAAGCATCTGTAGATGTATATGTAAGAGTGTATGTACCAACAGCATTAGTATCAACTGTACCAGTTGTAACAACAGTAACTGCACCAGATAAGTCAGTTGCAGTAGCTCCAGCATCAGTATAAGTTGCACCTAGTTCAACTGTTGCAGGATTATCTCCTGTAACTACGACAACAGGAGCAGTTGTATCTACAACATTAACGGTTCTCGTTGCTGTTGCAGTATTATTATCAAGATCAGTTGCTGTATAAGTTATTGTGTATGATCCTACCGTCATATTGTCTACTACGCCAGAAACAACAACAGGAGTAGAACCATGAAAGGCATCCATTGCAGTAGCTCCAGCATCAGTATAAGTTGCACCTAGTTCAACTGTTGCAGGATTAACACCGTTTACAGTTATAACCGGAGGTACGTTATCATCGTATCCATCATCTGTTAATGCAGAAATAGCCCCTAAACCTGCTATAGCAACTAAAACTTTTTGTATTTGAGAAAGTTCTGCATAAATTTCGGCTAGCCTGTTAGCTGATGATGATCCTGACCCACTTTGTGAAGGATTTTCACTTGCTTGAGCTTCAAGCATTCTTTGCTCAGATTTTAGTTCAGCATATCGATTATTTAGCTGAGCAGGACTCATAGAGTTGACTCTTGTTTGTATTTCACTTAATTGCGCATCTGTGATTCCAAATTCGTTCGCAACTGAATTAGGTACAAACATAAATAATGCAAGCACAACACCTAGAATGTTTAAATGTTTATTAGTTTTACTTTTCATGTTCTATATTTCCTCTCTATGTCCTAATAGAATTATAGTTGAACTTTCTGTGTTAACAATAATAAAATAATTAATCCCAATTTACTTTATTATATTATTCTTAATCAATTTCTTAATTTTATACACAAATAATAAAAAAAGCCATAACTTGTGTATATATAGTTTTTTTTTGTACATTTTAGTCAATAAATACCCATGATTACAAGAAAAACTTTTATATTTAATCGATAGGCCTAAATTTTACTAAAAGGTCATGCAATGTATGCATTCTATTAAGTTTTGCTCCCGGATCTTTTGTTAGAGGTCTCCAGGTATAATTAATCAAATTACCGTAAATGGGAATACTAAAAAATATACCTTTGTCAAAACTACCCTCACCAAAATCTTCATATGAGACATCAGTAAATGTAGCAAAAGCGCCAAATTTTACTCCGCCTTGAAATGTCCTAGAAAATTCTATTGTAGAACCAATATCTCCAGCCAAATATTCCCCAGCAGATATCTTCATATCAAAGGGTATCGTTCCATAATTTCTATAGTAAAAATTTGCTGTTAAAGTAGTGTTTTCATAATCAAGATGGCCGAAACCCCAATTGTAATCTCTTTTTCTAGCTTTAAATAATTCAATGCCAAACGAATAATTAGTGTTAGGTTCAAAATAAAGATATTCTGCACCATAACCTGAGAACATGTTCTCAAGGATTCCAGCTGTGAACATTATGTGATGATTTGAAAGTGGAGTTAAATGGTAATCAAACTGTGCTCTGCCAATTAAAACTTTATCATCCATATTTTTTAAATAATCTTTTACATCAGATCTGACTTGTGCAGGAAATGTATCAACTGGGGGGAAAACAAAATCATCAAAATTATTTGCTAATGAGTATTTTAAATTTGTATTAAAAAATAAATTGTCTTTGATTATAAACTCCGCATCATTTTCAACAAGTAACGCTCCTTTAAAAAATTCTTCTCTTGCTGCTAAAAATGGCTGAAAACGAATTTTGGTAGAATAATCAACTCTACTTTTTGTTTCTCTTTGGTATATAGTGCTTGCTTTATATTCAAAATCTTTGTCTATTTCTGATACCGCTGTTAAATCTGCAATTTTTAAATCTTTTTTAATATCTTTATTTATACCAGCGTCTGTAGATGCTTGCTTAATAATTTCTTCAACTATTCTTAAATCAGGATGAATAAATTGTGTTAATTCGAGACCTAAGAAGCTTGATGTTTCTGATATCTTGTTAACACCAATGCCATTTTCCTCTAGATTTTTTATTAATTTACTGTACTTAGTGTCATCCTCATTAATTTCAGCTTTTTTGTATTCATATTTCTTAACAGTTTTTTTAGGATTATTCTTATAAAGAAATTTTAAAGAAGTGTAACTTCCTTTTTCATAAGAAATTCCTATATTGAAATTATCATTTAATGAGTACTCAAAACCAATCGAATAATCACTTTTTCTTTCTGGGTATGGAAGACTTTCTTTATTTGCCCATATGGTATCTTTTTCAATTTTAATGAGCGCTTTATCATATATGCTATAACTTAATCCAAAAAAAGGAGAAACTTTTTCTCCAGAAAAATACTTACCTGGATTTAATTGTCCGCCCTCACCTGAATAACCACCTTCTCTAACATAAAAACTATCGTTTAAACTGCCAAGAGGGTTTTTAATTTGTTTATTTGTACCACTTAACCTACCCCAACCAAGACCAAGATGCATATCAAGCTTGCCTATTCCATAACTTGAAACTATATATTCAGAAGAGTATTTACCTGTACCTGCAAAATCCATAAGGCCTATAGCCAGAGCCGGTAGAGTACCTTCTTCTTTAAGTCTTAACTTAATATTAAAACCTTTATCTTTATATCCTTCACAAAATTTTAAATCAAAATAGGCTCTACAGATTCTATCTTTCGGAACATTTACATAAAAGAAAGAAGCCTCAAACCATTCATACGGGTTGGATGAAAGAGTAATTTTTTGATCAACTTCACTATCATAAAGAGTTACACCATGAACTCCTTCATCATAGAATCTTGCTGTTGGCATGTTGATGAGTCCTACAATACCGTGATTATTGTATGTGTTGAAATTAAAGCTGTCTGCAATTAATGAAATAGAAAAAAAATTTAAGATAAGAAAGATTTTTTTTAAGCTTGCATCCTTTTTAGAAAACATTTTTCATTGGATCAATTAGAGTTTATGGAACTTAATGATGCCAATGCAAGACCCAAATTACCTAGAATACCAACATAAGCCTGAGCTGCTAATGCTCTTGCAGTAGAATTATCTATTTCTCTTGGAACAAATATAACAGAGCCGGGATAAATTGTTATGTCTGATTCAGGCTGACTTTCAAATATATTTCTTTTCTTGGAGTATCTTTCGGTCTCTCCATTTGGATGGAGTATATAAATAGATTTGTTATCTGCGTACTCTTTTAACCCTCCTGATTTATTTAAGAAAAAATTCACATCTTTATTTGGTGAGTACATGACCGAGCCTTCAGATGAAACTTCCCCGTATACATATACATTATTGGTTTTTTCAGGAATTATTAAATTATCTCCCTCAGATATACCTACAGATTTTCTAGTTTGTTCGCTGGACATATCCACAACAATTCTTCCATTTGCATCTAAGTTATTTACTTCTTTTGTTAAGGCAATAATAGGAGTTGGATCAGCTTCACTACCGCCAACAGTTTTTTGACTTAAAGCAATAATGCTGTCTAAAAACTCTTGATATAATAATTTTTGAGCCATTTTGTTTATTGCTTTCGCTTCATTATTTTCAAAGACAGCTCCAAAAGGATAGGCATTTTCAGTAAAACCTCCAGCTTTTTTTATAAGATCATCTAAGCTTTCACCTGCTGCCATAGTGTATTTACCTGGCTTAAGAACTGCACCAGATATAGTTGCTTGCCTGTATGGATACTCTCTTATATATATCGAATCACCATCAATTGATTTTATTGAATTGAATTGGGATTCATTATATATAGGCAATGATTTAAGTGTGCCGTCTAAAATACGATCTAAATATATATTTTGAACATCTGCAGTCACTTTGAAACCGTTGGCATATTCAATTACTGCATCAAGATTCTCATTTTCTCTAAGTTCATATTTTGCAGGCCTTTTGACCGCCCCATCAATGGTAATAACATTTTTTCTTTGTTCTATAAATACAACATCACCTGATCTAAGTCTTTCTTTAAGATTATAGTTTCCTTTTATTAAAAGATCGTACATATCAAGACTTTCAATGACCTTATTTTTTCTAACTAAATTTATTTCTCTATACGAACCTTGCTCATTCACGCCTCCAGCTACACTTAATGCTTGTAAAACATTTGAATTCCCAGATAAAGTATAAATTCCAGGATTAGCTGCATTACCTGTAACTAAAACATTAACATCTCTAAGCTCAGCTAGACTAATAAATGCTTCAGTTCCAAAAAAAGCCGAACTAACTCTTGCCTTCACTAAATCTGAAGCCTCACCTAAAGTTAATCCTGCCAAAACAATTTTACCAATATCAGAAATGTTTATTGCTCCATCACCTGATATAGGAATATCTTCAATTAAATCTATTTGGCCTGTTAACTGGATGTTAACAACATCACCAACATCCAAAGAATAGGTTGAATCTGGATTAGGTTCATTTATGGGCATAAATGAAGTTTGGAATGAAGAAAAAAAGTCTTTACCAAAAATTTCTAAATCAGTTCTTATTTTAAGAACTTCATCACTTTGTAATCTTTGTTCAAGCTCTAATAAATCTGCTTCAAGACGAGTTTTAAGATTTAATAACTCTTCAGCTCTTTGTAGCTTGCTTGAATATTGTGAGGGTCTGTACATCTCCTCAGATGTTTTGGCCTGACCGTCTGCTCTTTTCACAAGATCTTCTCTTATATCATCCGGCAAACTATCTAAAAAAGATTCATCAAGCTGTTGCGCTTGAATGCTTATAAGCTGGAAAAGAACACCAAGGAACAATAATTTTTTCATAGCGCAATTCTACATTAAATTTATTATCAATAATATCCTGCGCTAACATTTGTATTAAAAAAATACATAGATTTACGATAGTCCAGGTATGCTGACTGAATTAAGTTCTAAGGCTCTTTTAATAATATCATTCATAATATTATCAACCTCTGCATCAGTTATTGTTGCGTTCTGAGATTGAAAAACGAACCTAAAGCCAATTTTTATTTCTTGTTTTTTTTCATTATTGTAAAAATCAAAGACAAATACATCTCTCAAAAGATCATCTTTGTAACTTAGTATAAATTTTTCTAATGGTTTACATTGATCTATATCTTTAATTGAAAATGATAGATCCCTTTTTGAGCTAGGCAGGTCAGACACAGGTCGATACAAAATAAAGTTATCAGGTGATTTTGAGGTTTCACGATATTCCATAACTTTATTAGAAAAATTCTCAATATTGGTTTCGAAATAAACAATCTCATCTTTTTTCTTTGTATCTATAGAATCTCTATTTAAAACTTGAAAATCAAACTTTTCATTTGGTAGAGAATTTTTAAATAACTCTGATAAATAATTTTTTGTTATTTTTTTTGAAAAATCTTCATAGTTATGACCAACTCTTCCACTTGCAATAATCGCAATCTTTCTTATCTTTTTTATTACGCCATTTGCGGAAGTATATATATCTGATATTTCAAAAAGCTTAATAGAATCTTTTTGACGTCTTTCATTGAAAATTAAATTATTTAATAAAGAATCTTTTAGATTTATTCTTAGATTATCTCTATTTGAATCCAAAGGATTATCAATTTTTATAGAGCTATCTTTGTCATTATTTACAAAAGGGAAATTAATTACCTCATGAAATCCAAGATCTAATAAACAATATCTCAATTTGTTCTCGATTTCTTTTGATTTATATATTCTTTTGCACTCTGGGATAATTAAATCATTTCTATTGATATTGTTATAGCCTATTACTCTTGCTATTTCTTCAGCTAAATCATTTTGATTTTTTACATCACTTCTATATGAAGGAACTTTAATTAATCCATCCTCATTATTAAATCCTAACTTTGATAAATAACTTAAATACTCATCCTCATTAATATTAATACCTATAATTTCATTAATTTTTTGAAAGTTGACTGGGATTTTTTGTTCTTGTAACTCATGATAATTATATGAAATTAAGGACATTTCGATTATGTTCGCATGTTCGCTAACTATATTAATAAATCTTCTTAAGACCATGTCATGACATTTTGGATCAACCGATCTTTCAAACTTGTGTGATGCTTCTGATTGAACATCATACTTTATGGATTTTCCTATTATTGATTCAGGTTTAAAAAAAGCACATTCAACAATAACAGTGGTAGTTTCCTTGGTGCATGAGGTATTCATGCTACCAATAACTCCTGCAAGATTAATAACCTCATCGTTTAAAAGGAAAACTGGATTCTTGTCTTTTAATCTAATTTTTTTACCAAGAAGTGTTTCAAATTCACAATCAAGACTTTTTTCTTGAAATACCAGTTCTCCCTCAATCTTGTTTGCATCATAACAATGTGTTGGTTGACCAGTTTCATAAGATAAATAATTAGAGATATCGGTAAAAAAATTATTTTTATTTAGATTTAATTCAGAAAAATAATCTTTCAGACAACCACTGTATGTTTGGGGGATTTTTTCAACTTCAAGTTTTAAAAATGAAATAACAGGACAGATCTCTTGTGATAGATTTGTAAAATTAATATTTAAAGTATCAATATTTTCATTGCTTATTTTTTTATTGGAATTTACAGTGAAGAAAACTGCCAAATCCCTTAATAATCCATTTATCGAAAGACAGTCTCCTCTATTTGGAGTAAATTCCATATTAAAAATATCACCTTCAATTTCATGCTCATGGCCTAGTTGAAATAATTTATCAGAAATCATCTCTATGCTCGGATTCTCTTGAATATGATTAACTAAATGTTTGTATGCTATTTTCATTTGAACTGGCTCAAGAAATCTAAGTTAGATTTATAGAACTCTCTTATATCGTTTACTTTATGTTTTAACATTGCAATTCTTTCTATACCAAGTCCAAAAGCCAGGCCACTATATTTTTTAGAATCTATATTACAATTTTCTAAAACAATAGGATTTACAATTCCACATCCAAGAATTTCTAGCCATTTTCCTTCACTTGATAAAATATCAACTTCAGCTGATGGCTCTGTAAAAGGAAAATATGAAGGTCTAAATCTTAGTTCAACATCATCACCGAATAATGAATATACTATTTTGTATATTAAATCTTTTAATTGAGCAAAACTCACTCTTTCATCAACCAATATGCCTTCAACTTGATGAAACATCGGTAAATGAGTTGAATCATCATCTTTTCTGTAAACTTTACCTCCCGAAATAAAAGCTATAGGTGGTTTTCTTTCAAGCATACCTCTAATTTGAACTGGGGATGTGTGAGTTCTTAAGACATTCGATTTTTTTTCGACATAAAAAGTATCATGCATTTGTCTTGCAGGATGAGTTTTTTTGATATTAAGCATATCGAAATTAAATTTTTCTGTTTCAACCTCAGGTCCATCTACAATTTCAAAACCAAAGGAGGCTAGCAAACTCATTATTGAGTCTTTCATATGATTTATAGGATGTATAGATCCTAGATCCTTTGTTTTGTATGGAAGGAAAATGTCTTTATTATTTGACATTTTTATAGAGCAAATTTAATTAGTCGCTGTTTTTACAATCTTCTCAAACGTTGCACTATCAGCAATAGCTATCTCAGATAATATCTTTCTATCTAAGGTGATATTTTTTTTAGAAAGTGAATTTATGAGAACTGAATATGAAACACCTAAATCTCTAGCACCAGCATTGATTCTTGATATCCATAACGACCTGAAAGATCTTTTTTTATTTTTTCTATCTCTAAAAGCATATTGCAAAGCTTTAATATTTGACTGTTTTGCAGTTTTATACAACCTGCTTCGTGCACCATAATGTCCTTTTGTAGAGCTGAGTATCTTCTTATGTTTTGCTTTTGCTGTTAATGATTTAGTAGTTCTTGGCATGATTTATCTTCTTATTAAATTTGAAGCCATTTTAAGCACAACACCAGATAGCTTATTTAGACCTCTATTATGTCTTTTTCTCTTTGTAGATTGTTTGGTAAGAATATGGTTTCTATTGGCGCTTCTGCTCTTTACAGATGACCCTGTTTTCTTGAAACGCTTTGCTGCACCTGAATGTGTTTTTAATTTATAACCCATATTGTTCTCTATTTTTTAATTACTTCCTCTTTAAAGGCGAAAGCACCATTAGTAACTGCCTCCCTTCTAAAGATGGCTCTTGATCAACTTGTGCAATATCTTCCAGCTCATCTCTTAATTTATTAAGCAAATCAAGACCCATATCACTATTAAGAATTTCTCTGCCTCTAAATCGGACGCTTATTTTAGTCTTATCTCCTCCAAGAATAAAGCTTTTAACCTTTTTTAATTTAATTTTATAATCACCCACATCAGTAGATGGTCTAAATTTTATCTCTTTTGTTGTATTTCTTTTTACTTTAACTCTTGATGAAGATTGGCTTTTCTTTTTATCAAAAACATATTTACCATAATCTAGCATCTTACAAACTACAGGCTTTGCATCAGAAGGCGAGACTTGTACTAAATCAAGGGATACATCTTTAGCCTTTTCTAAAGCATCAGAAAAATTATGAAGTCCAAGCTTTTCTCCATCAGAGCCAATAAGCATTACTTCACTAGCTCTTATTTTATCATTTATAGGATTTACCTGTTTTTTTGAAGTAGCGATGAGTGATACCTATTTAAGATTATTGAAAGTTAGGGAAAAGATCATTAATTTAAGAAGACTTTTGAAG
>CACEBI010000018.1 GCA_902557705.1 uncultured SAR86 cluster bacterium | reverse complement strand
AAAGTGACAATAATAATGTATAATTCCGCTCCCTATGGGGGCGAACAGGGTTCGACATTTCTACTGGACTCCGAAGCGCATGCCAAGATTGTGGTAATTCTTGTAAAACATACTACAAAAAATTTAGTTGCAAATAACGACAACTACGCTTTAGCAGCTTAATGCTAACCGATGCCAGAATTGACTATGGTTTGAAGCATCGGCAAAACACATAGTCTAGCCAAGCTGTGTTGCTTGGACACAGCTTGGTTAAACTTAATCAAGCTCGCTTTCTCACCCTGCTCCTCGGGTCGATAAAGTTAAAAAGCCAATTGAGTGAGCTATGCATGTAGAAGTTAGGCTGAAGGATTAATGGACGCGGGTTCAATTCCCGCCGCCTCCACCATTATCATTTGTTTGTGTATAATCTTGCACATGAAAAAATATACAATTCTAGCTTTAATATTTTCTTTCTACTCATCGAATATAATTGCAAATCCTGCATGTTTTTCAAACAATGAAAAGCTTGGTGATTCTGCATATTGGTCCATAACAGCGATTGAACTGTTTGATCAAAAAAGATATGAGGAAGCTGTCGCGGTAGTTGATCTTTGTTTTGATATTTGGGGTCCTGAAGCTAAACAAGTTCAAAAAGAAATGCATGATAATAAAGCTCCATACCCTAAAGTTGGCAAGGTTACACCAAAACAAAAGAAGGCAATTCAAGAAAACTATTTAATAAATGATGTATCCATGGCGCTTTGGACTAAGGCAAGATCATTAGACGAGTTAGGACTAGATATGTATGCTATGGAAGCCTATGTTGAGTGTATTAATATGACACATGGGAGAATATGGGATTCTGGTGGATATGAGCCACAAGGCTGGTTTTGGAGCCCAGCTGAGGATTGTGCAGACCGTGCACAAAAATATTTAAAATAACTTATAAATATAGACATATCTCTAATTCATCATTAAACTACGCACCTAATTTTTATAATTAATATGGCTAATTCAAAACAAGCAATTAAAAGAGCAAAACAAAATGCTGAAACCTATAAGCTGAGGCATGCTCAAAGATCAATGGTAAGAACTGCAGTTAAAGCTGTTCGTGCCAGCATTGATGCTAATGATGCTGTAAAAGCTAAAGAGCTTCTTACAAATGCAGAAAAAGTATTAGATTCTTCAGCTTCAAAAAAAGTTATACATAAAAATGCTGCTGCAAGAACTAAAAGCAGACTTTCAAAAGCTGTAAAAGCTTTAGGTTAAATCTAACTTATTTTTTGATATCTCTTCTTCAAGAGCATTTAAGAGTTCTTGAGTACCCTCTCCGGTTGCGGCTGAAATAAAATAAATATCCTTTTCAGATATCTTTAATTCTTTTTGAAAAGATTTAGAAATTTCAGATATATTTTCAGATTTTAGTAAGTCAATTTTATTGCATACAACCCATGAAATTTTTTGTGTTAAGTCATCTTTATATGCCGCTAATTCATTTTTTAGAAGCTGAAATTGCTTAACTGGTATAAGCTCGTCTGATGGAAATAAATCAACAAAGATTAACAAGAGACCGGTTCTTGAAATATGTTGTAAAAATTTTATACCGAGACCTGCGCCTTCTGATGCACCCTCTATAAGACCGGGTATATCTGCAATTACAAAGCTTGAATCATTTCCTTGAATTGTTCCAAGATGTGGTCTTAGGGTAGTAAATGGATAGCTACCAATTTTAGGTTTAGCAGATGATACTTTATTTAAAAAAGTTGATTTCCCTGCATTTGGAAAACCAACTAAACCAACATCTGCAAGAGATTTTAATTCTAGTCTTATGAATCTAATCTCACCCTCAAAGCCTAGAGTAAATTTTCTTGGTGCTTGGTTGGTACTTGATTTGAATCGGGCATTACCCTGACCTCCATCACCACCTTTTGCTATAACGTATGTGGCATTGTCATCACAGCAATCTAATAACTCATCATTAGAGATATCATCATAAACTACCGTTCCTTTTGGAATGTCTAGTATAAGGTCCTCAGCAGCAGATCCTGATTTATTTTTTCCTGCTCCTGGCCTTCCATTTTTTGCTATGAAAACCCTTTTATTTTGAAAATCAATAAGAGTATTTTTATTTGAATTTACCCTAAAGACTATATTGCCACCTTTTCCTCCATCGCCGCCATCAGGACCACCAAAAGGGATATACTTTTCTCTTCTAAAGCTTGAAGCACCGGCACCACCATTCCCTGCCCTAACTTCGAGAAAGGCCTCGTCAATAAAATTCATGAGATTAAGGAAGTGTTATTGAGGAATAACGTTTGCAGTTTTTCTGCTTTTTGGTCCTTTGTAAGTGAATTGAACAACACCAGCTGCTTTTGCAAAAAGAGTATCGTCTTTACCAATACCGACATTAATTCCAGGATGAGTGTTAGTACCTCTTTGGCGTATTAATATTTCGCCAGCTTTTACAACCTGACCGCCAAATCTTTTAACGCCAAGTCTTTTGGCGTTGGAATCTCTACCGTTTTTACTGGAACCACCTGCTTTCTTATGTGCCATTATTTACTCTCTAATTTAATATCCTTTATTTCAACTTGAGAATGTCTAGCTCTATGACCAGTTTTTGTCATGCTATGCTTCCTTCTTCTGAAACGTAAAATAGATATTTTATCTGATTTAACTACGTCAACTACCTCTGCGGTAACCTTTACATTAGATAAATACGGTTGACCAATCTCAACATTATCATCATCAACATATAGCAAAACATTATCAAATGTTATTTTTGTTCCAGGTTCATCCTTTAACAAATCTATAGGCAAAGTCATGCCTTTCTCAACTTTGTGTTGTTTGCCACCTGATTCTATTACTGCGTACATATTAATATTCCTAAAGGTGGCAAAATATACGCTTTAATGAGGAATTTATCAATAGTTATGTATAATTTTGCGTAAAATATTAAGACGTCATGAAAAATACTAATTCATTACAAAAAGAGTTGTCTCTTGTAAAAAAACTTATCAAAGATGAAATCATTGAAGAGAAAACTATTTCTGATCTTTACAAATATATTTTTAAATCCGATGGTAAAAGGCTGAGAGCTAAATTAAGCCTTATAACATCCTCAATAAATAAGAGAAAAAATAAAAAAAGACTTAAGCTTGCTGCGATCATTGAGCTTCTTCATACAGCAACTTTAGTTCATGATGATGTGGTGGATGAATCACATACAAGGAGAGGAGTTAAGTCAGTAAATAGTTTATGGTCTAATGCCCATGGCGTTTTAATTGGAGATTATATATATAGTAAAGCATTTATCCTCATGGTAGAGGTCGGTGAATCTAAAATACTTCATGAACTTGCAAATGCAACTAATGACATATCAAAGGGTGAATTAATTCAACTCGATGCTCTCCAAAATCTTTCAATAAACTTGAAACAACTTGAAGCCATAAGCTACTTTAAAACAGGCAGGCTTTTTGAAGCTTCTGCAAGAACAGGTGCAATACTGGCTGGAAGCGAGACAAGTTTTATAAATAATGTTTCTAAATGCGCTAAATATCTGGGAATTCTTTTTCAGGTGAAAGATGATCTTCTTGATTACTCTCTTAAAGAAGAAGTTATTGGAAAACCAGTCTTTCAAGATATGAAAGAAGGAAAAGTTACTTATCCATTTTATTTTGCATATAAAAATGCTGATAAAAACGATAAAGCAAAATTAAAAACATATTTAGGTAAAAATAAATTTGATGAAGAGAAAGCCTATAATTTAATACATCAATTAAACGGCATCAAAGAGACTGAACTGTTAGCTTCTAAATATTTAAATAGAGCAGTAACTGCTGCAAATTCAATAAAAAATAAACATATAAAGGAAGAAATGTTAAAATTAATTAACTCTGCACTTTATAGGAAAAAATGAGCTTTATACCCAAGTCTAGTTACAGCAAAAATGAACTAATAGACTGCTCTAACGGAAAGCTTTTCACAAAATCTGGGGATGGCAGGCTGCCGTCAGATAACATGTTAATGTTTGATGAAATAGTTGATATTAATAATACTGGTGGAGAGTTCAACAAAGGAAGCGTTATTGCTAATTTGAATATCAATCCTGATCTTTGGTTTTTTGATTGTCATTTTAAAGAAGATCCTGTCATGCCAGGATGTCTTGGTTTAGATGCTATGTGGCAATTATTAGGATTTTATCTTTTATGGTCGGGCTTACCAGGAATTGGCAGAGCTTTGGGTGCTGAAAAAGTAAAGTTTTTTGGGCAGGTTCTCCCCAATGCAAAATTAGTTCGGTATGAGTTAGATATTAAAAGAGTTATTAATAGAGGGGCTGTGTTAGGTTTAGCAAATGGTAAAATGTTTGTAGATGATAGGCAGATTTATAGTGCTGAAAAACTTAAGGTTGGTTTATTTGATGATCCGAGTAATTTTTAGAAAATGAGAAACGTTGTTATAACTGGTGTTGGTATTAAATCTTGTATTGGTAATACATACCAAGAGGTTTTAGATAGTCTTAAAAATGGAAAATCTGGTATTTCAGCTAATGAAACATATAAAGAAATGGGTTTTAGGAGCCAGGTATCAGGTAATGTTGACTTAAATTTTGTCGAATTAATTGATAGGAAGCTCTTCAGATTTATGGGAGAAGCTTCTGCATATGCATATTTAGCAGCTCAAGATGCCATAGAAATGGCAGGTATTTCTGATGTTCATTTAAATTCTGAGAAAACTGGAATTGTTGCTGGATCTGGAGGCTCATCTACAAGAGTAATGGTTTCAACTGCAGATATAACAAGAGAAAAAGGCCCTAAGAGAATTGGCCCATATGCAGTTACAAAATCAATGGGTAGTTCTATATCTGCAATTTTAGGAACTGCTTATAAATTAAAAGGCATTAATTATTCAATTTCATCAGCATGTGCAACAAGTGCTCACTGCATTGGCCATGGAGCAGATTTAATTAAGTCTGGACAGCAAGATATTGTAATTGCTGGTGGTGGTGAAGATCTTCACTGGAGTTCTTCAAATTTATTTGACGCAATGGGTGCCTTATCATCAAATTTTAATGACAACCCCTCCTCTGCTTCAAGAGCATATGATAAAAATAGAGATGGTTTTGTAATTTCAGGCGGTTCAGGAATGGTCATTCTTGAAGAAGAAGAGCATGCAAAAAAAAGGAATGCAAATATCTTAGCTAAGCTAACTGGGTATTATGCAACTTCCGATGGTTATGACATGGTAGCACCATCTGGTGAAGGTGCGCTGAGGTGCATGAAAGGTGCAATGCAAAATCATGGATCGGAAGTCGACTATATCAATACTCATGGTACAAGCACTCCTGTTGGTGACGTTGCTGAATTAAAAGCAATAAAAGAACTTTTTAAAAACGATATACCAATAATAAGTTCAACTAAATCAATGACAGGCCATTCACTTGGAGCAACCGGAGTTCAAGAGGCAATATATTCAATAATGATGTTAAAAGAAAAATTTATTGCTCCGTCAATTAATATTGATGAATTGTGTGATGAAGCTGAAGGAGTAAATATTGCTACAGAGACTATAGAAAAAGATGTTAATTCTGTTCTCAGTAACTCTTTTGGTTTTGGTGGTACAAACGCTAGCTTGGTAATATCAAATTATAAATAAGTTTTAAAAGACTGATTAAATCTTAAGCTATCTTATTCTTCATCGAACTTATTCTTAGTCCAAGGAAAAACAGAAGGCATATCTGCAGATATTTTATTAGGGAAATGTGCTTTTCTTTTTTCCAGGAATGACATTACTCCTTCTATAGCATCATCTGATGAGCCCCTGGATTGTATAACTTGGCTATCAATTTCATGAGCATCATATGGAGAAGAAGCTGATGAAAGTGTCCACATCATTTGTCTTGTAAGTGCAACTGATACCTGTGAAGACTCATCAATCAGTTTGTGGGCTAATTTAATAGTTTCCCTCAACATATCCTCTGGTTTAAAAAGATATGTGATTAATTTAGATTCTTTAGCTACAGATGCATCGAAAATTTCACCGGAATATGACCATTCTAGTGCCTTTGATATACCAACAATTTTTGGTAGAAACCAGCTTGAGCATGCATCAGGAGCAATTCCTCTTTTGGTAAAAGGAAACGAAAACCTTGCATCAGTTGATGCTGTTCTTATATCGGCGGCTAGTTGAAGTGTTGCCCCAACTCCGACAGCAACCCCGTTGCATGCTGTCAGAATTGGTTTAAGACATTTATACATTCTTAGAACAAGTATTCCTCCAGAGTCCCTATTAAAACCGTGATTAGATTTATCTGAATTATTGAACTCATACTTGAAAGTTTCTTTGCCTGAAGATAAATCTGCTCCTGCACAAAAGGCATTTCCGGAACCTGTAATAATTAAAGCTTTAATATTATCTTTTTTATCAACTGTATCTAATACATCTAAAAGATCATGAAGCATTTGCTGGTTAAATGCATTAAGTTTATCTGGTCTATTTAAGTGAACAATCGCTAGGGAATCACGCTCTTCGAATAAAATAGTTTTGTAGGCCAAAAGAAATAATTAAATACTAGAAAGGTATATCATCATCTGTTAAACCCTCTCCAGAATTATCTTCAGGAAAAGGTGATTCAGATTGATCAGAAGCCATTGAATTATTGGAACTTGAAGACCTTGAACCTAGCATTGTTAATTCACTACCAACTATTTCTGTTGTCCATCTATCTGCACCATTTTTGTCTTGCCATTTTCTAGTTTGTAATTTTCCTTCAACATAAACACTAGAGCCTTTATCAAGATATTTTTCAACAATTTCAGCAAGTTTTCCAAAATAAACCACTCGATGCCATTCTGTTTTATCTCTCATTTCACCACTTTCTTTATCTTTCCAAGACTCAGTAGTTGCAATTGAAAGATTAGCAACAGCTGACTGAGTTGCTGTATATCTCATTTCTGGCTTTTGACCTAAATTACCTACTAAAATTACTTTATTTACGCCTCTACTCATAATTACCTCTTATAATAATCTTAGAAGTTTAACCTAATTTAATTTTTTCATCACGGTATTTTAATTTAAATGGATAGTATTTTTATCAAAGGAGCTCGCACTCACAATCTTAAGAATATAAGTATTGAAATACCTAGAAATAAAATTATTGTGATTACAGGCCTTTCTGGTTCAGGCAAGTCTTCTTTAGCATTTGACACTCTCTATGCTGAAGGTCAAAGAAGGTATGTTGAGTCCCTTTCAGCCTATGCTAGACAGTTTTTGTCTATGATGGAAAAGCCTGATGTAGATCAAATTGAGGGTCTTTCACCAGCGATTTCTATTGAACAAAAAGCAACATCCCATAATCCAAGATCGACTGTTGGAACTGTTACTGAAATATATGATTATTTAAGGTTACTTTATTCAAGAATTGGCACACCTATATGCCCAGATCATAATGAAGAGTTAAGAGCAAAGACAGTGTCAGAAATATGTGACGAAATTTCTAAATTAAAAGATAGTTCAAAAATTATGATTTTATCTCCAATTGTTAGAGGTAAAAAAGGTGAACATCTGGCTGTTTATGAAGACTTAAGAAAAAGTGGTTATGTTAGGGTTAAGGTAAATGGTGTTGTATACCCAATTGAAGAATTTCCTGAATTAGATAAGAATAAAAAACATGATATTTCTGCTGTAGTTGATCGTTTGGTGATTAAAAACTCAGAAGAAGATAGATCTAGACTTGCAGAGTCAATTGAAACTTCTCTATATCTTTCTAATGGATTGGTTGAAATTGAAGAGATTGATGAAAAAGTTTCAACACTGCATTCATCTAATTTTTCTTGCTCACAATGTGGATATGCGGTTGCTGAGTTAGAACCTAGAATGTTTTCTTTTAACAATCCATACGGAGCATGCTCTAGATGTGATGGTCTTGGTGTTATTCAATATTTTAATGAAAAAAGATTAATTCAAGATGAAGATGTTTCAATATCAAATGGTGCTATTAAGGGTTGGACAAGAAGGAATAGATTCTATTTTTATCAACTAAAATGTCTGGCCGCTCATTATGATTTTAGTCTGACAACTAAATGGAAAGATTATAGTCAGGAGATAAAAGATATTATTCTTTGGGGATCAAAAGATAAAGTTGATTTTTCTCATAGATTTCGAAGTGGCAGCAGGATAGTGAGAAAACATAAATTTGAAGGGATTATCCCAAGTACTGAGAGGCGCTTTAAAGAAACAGATTCTGATTTTATCAGAGACGAATTGTCTAAATTAATGTCAAAAAGCACTTGTGACGAATGTGATGGATCAAGATTAAACACTCAATCAAGAAATGTTTTCATCAATAGCACACCAATACATTCAATAACAAGTATGAGAATTAATGAAGCCTTGGGCTTTATAAAAGCTATGAAGCTAGATGGTGCAAAAGAAAAAATTGCCGAAAAGATTTTAAAAGAAATTAGAGAACGTCTTACTTTTTTAGAAGATGTTGGATTGAATTATCTAACTCTTGATAGAAGTGCTGAAACATTATCAGGAGGTGAAGCTCAAAGAATTAGATTAGCAAGTCAAATAGGTTCAGGTCTAGTTGGAGTGACATATGTGCTCGATGAGCCATCAATCGGTCTTCATCAGCGGGACAATGAAAAACTTATTAAAACCCTTAAGAATCTTAAAGATCTAGGTAATACAGTAATTGTAGTTGAGCATGATGAGGAGGCTATAAGGTGTGCTGATTTTATTATTGATATTGGTCCAGGTGCTGGTGTTCATGGGGGTGAGATATGTGCCAAAGGTTCTCTTGAAGATATATTAAAAAATAAGAAATCAATCACAGCAAAGTATCTATCTGGAAAAAAACAGATTAAGGCACCTAAAAAACGACTCACGCCAAATGAAAATAAGATAAAAATAATTGATGCTCATGAAAATAATTTAAAAAATATCTCTGCTGAGATACCTGTGGGTTTGTTTACCTGTATTACTGGTGTTTCAGGATCTGGTAAATCTTCCTTGATAAATCAGACGCTCTTGCCATTAAGCTCTTTTATCTTAAATAAATCTAAATTATCAAAAGAAATTAAATGTGAAAAAATTGAGGGTCTAGAAAATCTTGATAAGGTTATTAGTATTGATCAGTCTCCAATCGGAAGAACTCCAAGATCTAATCCAGCTACTTATACCGGCTTATTTTCGTATATAAGAGATTTGCTTTCAGAAACTATAGAAGCTAAATCCAGAGGCTATAAGCCTGGAAGATTTAGTTTTAATGTTAAAGGTGGAAGATGTGAAGCCTGCCAGGGCGATGGAATGATAAAAGTGGAAATGCATTTCCTTGCTGATGTATATGTTAAATGTGATGTTTGTGATGGTCATAGATACAATGAACAAACACTAGAAGTGAAATATAAAGAAAAAAATATTAGCGACATTTTAAATATGACAGTTGAAGAAGCATTAATATTTTTTGATGCTATCCCATCAATAAAAAAGAAATTAATAACTTTGAATGATGTAGGGCTTGGATATATAACTTTAGGGCAATCAGCCACCACCCTATCTGGAGGTGAGGCACAAAGAATTAAACTTGCTAAAGAGTTATCAAAAAGAAGTACAGGAAAGACTCTATTTGTTCTTGATGAGCCAACTACAGGACTGCATTTTGCTGATATTGAATTACTACTTAATGTTTTGAATCGCTTAAAAGATCAAGGCAATACAATTGTGGTGATCGAACATAATTTAGATGTTGTAAAAACTGCTGATTGGATTATAGATCTAGGCCCAGAAGGAGGAAGTGACGGAGGTAGTATTGTTGCATCAGGCACACCAGAAGAAATTGCAAAGGTTAATCAATCCTTTACGGGGCAATTTTTAAAGAAAATGTTATAAATTAGGCAGCGGAATCTTCTTTTAATTCTGGTGCTTCTGTTGAATCTATATCATCAAGATTTCTATCAACTAATTCTATATATGCCATATCAGCTTTATCACCTGGTCTGAATCCGGCCTTAATTATTCTTGTATAACCACCTTTTCTTTCTTTTGCATTAACAGCAATTTCTGTAAAAAGTTTTGCTACAGCTGCATCAGACCTAAGCTTATTAAAAGCAAGCCTTCTATTGGCAACAGTATCTTCTTTTCCAAGAGTAATTAGCGGCTCAATAACCTTTCTTAACTCTTTTGCTTTTGGCAAAGTAGTTTTGATAATATCTTGTTCTATCAAAGCTATAGCTAGATTTTTTAGAAGCGCCTTTCTATGTGAAGAATTTCTATTTAACTTTCTTCCTGCTTTTCTATGTCTCATTTTTTATCCTACTGGTGGCCAGTTTTCTACATTCATACCCAAAGAAAGATCTTTAGATGCCAATACATCTTTAATTTCATTTAAAGATTTTTTACCAAGGTTTGGAGTTTTTAATAGGTCAAACTCAGATCTATGGATTAAGTCTCCAATTAAGAAAATGCTCTCAGCTTTAAGACAATTTGTTGACCTTACTGTTAACTCAAGCTCTTCAATAGACCTTAACAATAGAGGATCGAAGTCATTTTGATCTTTTTTAGCTTCTTGTTCAGCAATAGCATCTAAGTCAACAAAAGCACTAAGCTGTTGCTGAAGAATTGTAGCAGAATGCTCTATAGCTAGTTTTGGATCAAGAGTCCCGTCAGTTTCTAACTCTATTACTAATTTATCTAGATCAGTTCTTTTTTCAAACCTTGCATTATCAACAGTATAAGAGACTCTTCTTACTGGGCTATATGAAGCATCTACTTTCAAAGCTCCAACAACTCTATCTTCATCGTCTCTTAAATCAGCTGGCTCATACCCTCTTCCTGTTCTAACAGTAAGAGTCATCTTTAAATTAACCTTATCTACTATGGTCGCAATATGGAAATCTGGATTAACTAATTCGACAGTTCCGGGAACCTCAAATGAAGATGCAAGCACATCACATGGCCCAGTGACATCTAATGTTATCTCTGCATGATTGCCTTCTATTACGTTAACTGGCATATCTTTGATATTTAGTAAAATATCTATGACATCCTCTCTAACACCCTCTATTGTGCTGTATTCATGAGAAATACCGTCTATAGCTACGTCTGTAACTGCAGCGCCAGGCATTGAGGATAATAAAATTCTTCTAAGCGCATTCCCTAGAGTATGACCAAAACCTCTTTCCAGTGGCTCTAAAGTAATCTTTGACAGATTTGGTGTTACGTCATCAACTTGAATTTCAGTTGGGACTAAAAGATCTATAACTGATATTTGCATAATTTTCTCCGTCTTTAATATTTTATTTTGAGTAAAGCTCAACAATAAGGTTTTCGTTAATTTCTGTACTTAAGTCAGTTCTATCTGGTACTGATTTATATACACCTTTTAGGTTTGGCTCATCTACTTCAATCCAGTCGCATTCTTCACGAGTTGCAGCAATTTTTAATGCAGCAGCAATCCTAAGCTGACCTTTTTTTCTTTCTCTAACTTGAATCTCATCACCAGGTTGAATTTGATAAGAAGGAATATTTACAACTGAACCATTTACTTTGAAAGCTTTGTGAGAAACCATTTGTCTTGCTTCTGCCCTTGTTGATCCAAAACCCATTCTATATACAACGTTATCCATTCTAGATTCGAGCAAGCTTAATAAGTTCTCTCCTGTATTACCTTTTGATGAGGCAGCTTTTTTATAATAATTTCTAAATTGTTTTTCTAAGACACCGTACATACGTCTAACTTTCTGCTTTTCTCTTAACTGTAATCCGTAATCTGAAAGCCTGCCTCTTCTTGCTCCGCCTGCAGCACCTGGAGGAGAATCCATATTACACTTTGATTCAATGGCTCTAATACCACTTTTTAAATATAAATCTGTTCCCTCTCTTCTAGAAAGTCTTAATCTTGGTCCTGTATATCTAGCCATTTAATACTCCGTTAAACTCTTCTTTTCTTCGATGGGCGACATCCGTTGTGCGGAAGTGGCGTTACATCAGTAATGCTCTTAATTTTTAATCCACATGCATTTAAAGCTCTAATGGCAGACTCTCTTCCACCACCCGGCCCTTTTACTTTGACATCTAAATTTATCATCCCAAACT
>CACEBI010000017.1 GCA_902557705.1 uncultured SAR86 cluster bacterium | reverse complement strand
AATGGAAGAGCAACGAGAAATTTTTGTTAAGGGCTGCGATAAAAATTCTATACCAGCAAAAACAGCAGAAAAAATATTTGAGCTAATAGAGCAATTTGCAGAGTACGGCTTTAACAAATCCCACTCAGCTGCTTATGCAGTAATTTCTTATCAAACAGCATATCTTAAAACTTATTATCCTGAGCATTTTATGGCTGCTGTACTTTCAACTGAGCTAGGAAATACAGATAAAATTCATGCATTAATTCAGGAATGTAAGCGAATGAATATCAATGTCCTAAAACCAAATATTTTATCCAGTAGCAAAATGTTTTTAGTAAATGAAGATGGAGATATCGAATATGGTTTAGGAGCCATAAAAGGTGTGGCTGATACATTCATAAAACATGTGTGTCAAATAAGAGAAACCAATACATTTAACGATTTATGGGATTTTTCAAAGAAAGTTGACACAAAACTTGGAGGTAAGAAATCCTTAGAGGCTTTATCTCAATCTGGTGCATTTGATAGCATTGCTCCCTCAAGAAGCATAGCAATTTCATGTGTTGAGGATATGTTGAAAGACGGATCAAAAAATACATCTAAGCAAGTTGGAATGTCAGGAGATTTATTCTCATCACTAGATGATAGTTTTGACCCATATGAAAAATATAAAAATACTCAAGACATGAATTTAAGCGAGTTGTTAGCGCTTGAAAAAAAATCACTGGGATATTATTTATCTGGACATCCTGTCAATGCAATTGAGACAAAAGTAAATCGACTTAGATCAACGCAAATACACAAACTCAACCATGATACAAAAAAAGCTTCTTTGGTAGTCTTAATAAACAGTGTTAGACAAATAAAAGACAAAAAAGGAAAACCTTTAACATTTATAAATTTTGATGATGGTACTGGAGTTATGGATGGAGTGGTCCCAAGTGAAGTTCTTGAAGAATGTCATGAAATTTTAAAAGATGGAAAAATTCTTGTTGTAAAGGGTGCTGTTGAAATAGATGACTACAGATCTAAAGAAATTGGTGATGCAATGTTTAGGATGAGAGTTAAAGAAGTTAAGTCATTAGACCAAGAGCTCTTAAAAAAGATTCAGGAAGTTACCTTAAATCTAGAAAAATCTGACTTATTTTCACTTGAGGAGCTTTCTGAAAAATTAGAGAAGTTAAATAAAGATTTGTGGAAATCTACAGGATGTAATTTAAATGTAAAAGTAATAACAAATGATTCAGAGGCTATAATAGACATGGGTGACAAATTTAAATTTGAGCCGACATTATCAAATTTAAGTTTGTTAGATGAAACTTTTGGAAAAAATGCTCTAGAAATATAATTTTTGCACCGAATAAAAATGACAAATAAAGAAATTGATCCAAAGAACATCCCTGAGATTTCAGAAGATTATAAATTTTTAGATTTTGAGAAAACAATTCAGGATATATCTGAGAAAATCACTGCTCTAAAAAATTCAGCTATAGATTCTTCAGAGTTAAATAATCAGATTAATACTCTTCGAAAAGAAAGGGATGTGGAAACAAAAAAAATATATTCAAAGCTTTCTATTTGGCAGACAGTTCAAGTTGCTAGACATCCTCAGAGACCTCATACATTAGATTTTATAGACAGAATTTTTGATGATTTTGATGAATTACATGGTGACAGACAATTTGGTGATGATGCTTCAATTATTGGAGGCATAGCATATCTTGAAAATATGCCGGTCATGATTATTGGACATGAGAAAGGAAGAGATACCGAAGAGAAAGTTAGAAGAAATTTTGGAATGCCACAGCCTGAAGGCTATAGAAAAGCTAAGAGACTGATGGAGTTAGCTGAACAATTTGCTATGCCAGTTATAACTTTTATTGATACGGCCGGAGCATATCCAGGTATAGAGGGTGAAGAAAGGGGTCAGAGTGAGGCAATTGCCAGAAATTTAGCAGTAATGTCAGAACTAAGAACTCCAATTTTAGTTGTAGTAACTGGTGAGGGAGGTTCTGGAGGAGCATTAGCTATAAGTGTTGGTGATAATATTGCAATGCTTCAATATGCTACTTATTCTGTAGCCTCTCCAGAAGCTTGTGCTTCAATAATATGGAGAACAGCTGACAAGGCTTCAGATGCTGCTGAGGCGATGAAGGTTTCAGCAAATGAACTAAAAAAATTAAAAATTATTGATGAAATTATTGAAGAGCCTTTGGGTGGTGCTCACAGGGACTATGATCTAATTTCATCAAGCATAAAAGATTCCCTAATTAAAAATTTATCTGCTCTAAATAGTATGTCTATGGAACAACTGCTGGACAGAAGATACAAAAGATTAGTAGAAATTGGCATTTAGATTTTGATTAGTTTTAATGATTTAACTTGTCACTTAGATTTAGATAAAAAAATCTATGTTGGATATAGTGGGGGGCCTGACTCCACTGCGTTATTGCATTTGCTTTGTTCAAATGATATTTCTAACATAGAAGCAATCCATATCAATCATAATCTTTCAAGCAATTCAGCAAAATGGGAAGACCATTGTAAACAGACCTCTAAGAAATTAGGTATACCATGCCATGTTGAGTCTGTTGAAATTAAAATTGATGGGGATGGTCTGGAATCAGCTGCTAGAAAAGCTAGATACAAGATATTTACAAAATACCTCAAAGAGGGAGACCAGATTTTACTTGGTCATCATTCTAATGATGTAGCTGAAACTTTTTTATTAAGGCTATTTAGAGGTACAGGAGTTGATGGTCTTGAAAGCCTTAATGTAAAAAGAGGCGTAGGAGATGGTTATCTCGTAAGACCTTTAATTAATCTAACCAAAGAAAATATTATGATGTACCTTAGAGAAAACAACATCAGTTATATCAACGATGAGTCTAATGATGGACAGGAGCAAGATAGAAACTACATAAGAAATAATATTATTCCTTCTATTGAGCAGAGATGGATGAAGGCATCATCAAGAATTTCAAATACTTCAGAGTTTATAAGGATCAAAAATCAATCATATGAAATTCTTTTAGAAGAAAAATTTAAACATTTAATTGATAAAAAAATTAAAGTTAAAGATCTAAGAGAAATAGATGAACCATTTGCTGTTGATATTATTAGAGATTCAATAAGAAAACAGAGCATAGCTATGCCAAGCAAAAAGGTAATTGAAGAAATTATAAAAACTTTTATTCAATCAAATCCTGGGCCTAAATCTTTAGTTTCATGGACAAGAGCTGATAAGGATCAAGCAGGCGGAGAAATTTGTTATAAAGATGGATGTATCATTATTTCTAAGAAATAGTGTTTAGGTATGAAACTCTAGGAGATTTAAATTATGGATTTTAAGACAGTAAAAATAAATAAAGAAAATAAAGTTGCTTCAATAGAAATAAATAGACCAGACGTATTGAATGCTTTTAATTCTCAATTAATTTGGGATTTACAAGAAGCAACTAAATTAGTGAAAGATGATGACAATATAAGAGTTGTGGTTCTTTCTGGATCAGGAAGAGCTTTTTCTTCTGGTGCTGATTTATCTGAAGCTGATGCTAATTGGGATGGATCAAAGGATGCTTTGTTAAGAGGCTTTAAGCCCTCATTTGAAAATATAATTTCTATGCCTAAGCCTGTTATAGCTTCTATACAAGGTCCAGCAGCTGGAATAGGAGCAGCGTTTGCTATGGCATGTGACTTAAGAGTGATGTCTGATGATGCCTATATTCTCTCGGTATTTAGCAATATCGCATTAATACCTGATGGAGGACTGTCATGGCTATTACCAAAATATCTTGGTTACTCAAAAGCATACGAATATGCGATAGAAGCTAAAAAAATTGATGCAAAAGAATGTTTGCAGTTTGGGTTGGTTAATAAAGTAACAACGGTTGATAAGCTAAAAGAAGATACATTAGAGTGGGCTGCAAGACTTGCTAAAAGATCACCACAAGCCCTTGCGAACACCAAAATATTAATGCGAGAATCATTATCTAATTCATATTGGGACACATATCAAAGCGAAGCCGAAATTCAAAATAGCTTGACTAGAAGTCCTCAAAATGAGGAGGCTGTAATAGCTTTTTTCGAGAAACGCGAACCAAATTTCGATTAGTTTTTATAGGATTTTACTTAGCCCTACGATAATAGCTTCAAATGAAGCTCTTGTAGTATTTGGATTTATTCCGACTCCCCATCTTGTCTGTCCATCTTTCTCAAGCTCAATGTATGCTGCAGCCTGAGCATCAGAACCTGATGAGATTGCGGATTGATGATAGTCAGAAATTTTTATATTGATTCCTAATTCCTTGGACAGACCATTAACAAATGAATCTATTGGCCCATTCCCAGTTCCAGATACAGTGACCTCTTCTGTATTCATAATCATCTTTACTTCTAACTCGTTAACATCATCTTTGGTTGATGAAGTATGACTTTGATATGCAAAATTATTTTTTGGTTTTAAAAAGTTTGTCTCAAATATTTCCCATATTTCAGGACTACTAATTTCTTTACCTGTTTCATCTGCAAGTTTTTGTATTTTTTGACTCATGCTAATTTGAAGTCTTCTTGGAAGAGATACCCCGTGATCTTTTTCTAAAAGAAATGCAACACCACCTTTTCCAGATTGAGAGTTGATACGAACAACAGCCTCATAACTTCTTCCTAGGTCAGCTGGATCAATCGGCAAATATGGGACAGCCCACTCAGGATCATTGCTTTGTTTCATAGCTTGGAAACCCTTTTTTATTGCATCCTGATGGGATCCTGAAAATGCTGTAAAAACTAGGTCTCCTGCGTATGGATGTCTTGGATGCACTGGCAGCTGATTACAATACTCAACCTCTCTCATAACTGAATTTATATTCGAAAAGTCTAGCTGCGGATCAATTCCTTGAGTAAGCATATTCAAAGCTATCGTGACTATGTCTACATTTCCAGTTCTTTCACCGTTTCCAAACAAAGTGCCTTCAACCCTATCCGCACCAGCCATGAGTCCAAACTCAGATGCTGCAACAGCTGTACCTCTATCATTATGAGGATGGAGACTTAGAGAGATATCTTTACGATTTTTTAAGTTCTTATCCATCCATTCAATCTGATCACCGTATATATTTGGTGTAGACATTTCTACAGTTGCAGGAAGGTTTATTATGATCTTATGTTTTGAAACCTCTTTTAGAATATCAACAACTGCATCACAGACCTCTGCGGCATAATCTAGTTCGGTTCCAGTAAAGCTTTCAGGCGAATATTCAAAACTCCAGTCGGTATCAGGATTTGCTAAAGCCAATTCCTTTATTTTCAATGCACCATTAATTGCAATCTCTTTAATACCTTCTTTATCTTGATTAAAAACAACTTTTCTCTGAAGGGTAGATGTCGAATTATAAAAATGAACAATAGCTCTTGGAATGCCTTTAAGAGATTCAAAAGTTCTTTCAATTAATTCATTCCTAGACTGGGTTAGAACCTGTATGTTTACATCAGAGGGAATTTTTTTATCCTCTATCAGAGATCTTACAAAATCAAAGTCAGTTTGTGATGCAGAAGGAAAGCCAACTTCAATTTCTTTAAACCCTAATTTGCATAGCAAAGTAAACATTCTGTCTTTTCTTTCAGAGCCCATGGGCTCAATCAATGCCTGATTGCCATCTCTAAGATCAACAGAACACCATGTAGGCGCTTGATTTATTACTTTTGAAGGCCATTGCCTATCTTTAAGATTAATAGGCTTAAAAGCTTTATATTTATTTACTGGATTATCCATTTTTTATCTGTAAATGTTAATATTTTCTTTCTATGATAACTCCAAGTATTAAAACAAACCTAATTCTTAAAGAGATGGGTATTACCAGGTATGAACTTCGTTCAAAGCAGCAATCAGACCTCTCAAAAACAATTTTTAGTTACCAAAAAGGAAATATTCTAACATTACTTGAGCATTCATATGATGATTTAAGTGAAGATGAGGTAAAGCTTCTTAACGCTATTGTTGATGCAGTTAATTCTGTTAACGAAGATACAATTCAAAATAAATTTAATCTTGAAGATGCAAAAAAAATTATTTTAGCTATGGAAGACATTAAAGGCATAATTAGTTTTATACCTGACATTGGCACCCTTGATCTATCAATGCCCTATGTTCAATCATCTTCACTCAAGAAAATGATTTCTGATAAAGAATCAAAGAAGATTTTATGGAAAAAGCTTAAAGAGATTATTTTAAAGTAATTTATGTATAAGATTTCCTTAATGGGTTTTAGCGATTTAGAAGAAGCCTACAAGATAGAGCTTGATGTTAATCCCAGCCCTTGGAAGTATGAAACTTTTTTATCATCTTTTGAGGTTGGCCATAAGGGTCTAATTTGCAAGAAAGATAATCTAATGATTGGATTTATTATCTTTTCACCAATTAGCCCAGAAGCCCATATATTAAGTATTTCAGTAAGAAATGAAATGCAATCAAAGGGTATTGGAACTTTGCTTCTCAAAAGTATGCTAGACCAATGCAAAGTCATGAACTATAAAAAGATATTCCTTGAAGTAAGAGTAAGCAACGAAAAGGCTATTAATTTTTATGAAAAGTTTGGTTTTAGTAAAGATGCCATTAGGAATAACTACTATACAGACAATTCAGAAGATGCTTTGTTAATGTCACTCTCAATTTAACCATTTCTTTTTTTTAACCACATAATTTGATTTGTGACGATTATCAAATATGAGATAAAAAATGTTATGTAAAAGCTTATTAGAATTGGATGATCTACGTTTGAATCTATGACAATTGGGTTATCTGGTGGAAATCTTCTTAAAACTTCCGTTATACCAGGAACCATATGGAATAAAAAAAGCGCAGAATAGCTGATGGTTTGCAAGTAGGGTGCAAGGAATCCAAAAAATAGACCCTTCTCATTAATGTATCCAAATATCACAGCTAAGAGTGTAACTATTGCCAATAAGTGCCCGACACCAAATCCACGCTTATATATCAATAGGGCAGTTACTGCAGCAATAATGGTTAAAACAACGAAGACTTTTGCTGAAAAATTTTTAGTTTCAATGATTGTATGCTTTTTTAAAGAATATGCTCCTGAGCCTATTGCTAAAATAGCTATTAAAGTATGAATCCAACCAATGAAGGATATATCCATTAATAATTAGCTAAGAAGATTTTCAATATCTGATTCAATATCTTCAGGCTTAGTTGTTGGAGAATATCTCTTAACAACCTTTCCATCCTTATTAACTAAGAATTTTGAAAAATTCCATTTGATATTTTTTGTGCCGAGAACACCAGGTTGCTCATTTTTAAGAAAATCATAAAAGGGGTCGGCATTTGGACCATTAACATCAATCTTGTCGAAAATTTTAAAACTCACATTATATTTTTCAGTACAGAAAAATTGAATTTCTTCATTGGTACCAGGTTCTTGACCTTTAAATTGGTTACAAGGAAACCCAAGGACTTCTAAACCATTAGAATTATATTTTTCATATAATTCTTGAAGGCCTTTATATTGGGGTGTAAGTCCGCATTGACTAGCAACATTTACAACCAAGAGAACTTTATCTTGATACTCACTAAGAGATACTTCATTTAAATCTGCATCTTTAACATTAAAGTCATAAACTGTTTTCATTTTTGGGTTCCTTTGTTTTGATTAAAAAAAAAGTGATTTTAAAAAATATGATTATATACAAAAAAGAGATACAAATCTTAAAATGACCTTATCTTGAAGCATCTATATAATTATTTATTGAGAATAAGTTATGACGAACACTAAAGTTAAATATATTTGGAAAAGATTTGCTGAGCTGTCTTCAGATGAGCTATATGCAATGATTCACTTGAGACAAAAAGTATTTATTGTTGAGCAAGATTGTCCATACATAGATGCAGACTACACCGATCAAGATGCATTCCATTTACTGGCATATAAAGATAATGATCTAATTGGGTATCTTAGAGCCTTTAGACCAGGCATCAAATACGATGGTTCCTCGCTTGGCAGAATTGTCACAGAAATAAATTCAAGAGGCCTCGGTATTGGAAAAGAAATTACAAGAGAAGGGGTAAACTTTTTATCAAAAGAATATCCTGATCATGAAATTGTTATTTCAGCTCAACATAGACTAGAACATTTTTATGTTGAACTTGGATTTACAGCTAGAGGTGAAGTTTATCTAGAAGATGACATCGATCATATCCAGATGTACCTTTCTCCAAAACAAAATTAGATTCTATCTTTATCTAGCTTACTTACTATCTCATCATATACAGAAGATGAAAACTTGAAATCATCTATAAAACCACAATGGCCACCGTATTCTTGAGGTTTAAATTTTACATAATCGGTTTGAACAAGTTCCTGAAGAGGTCCTATAGGAACGCAAGGATCATCAATAGATGAGTAAATGAGTGTATTATGTTTTATCTGATTTAAAGTACTCTGTGTTATGGCATACCCAGAAAAAAGCTCTTTCACATTTTTGTGTGGTGAAAAATTTTTTGTAAAAAATTCTGTCATCTCTTCAAGACTTTTATATTTTAATGCCTCTTCCGCATTAGCAATATTATGGAATCTAATTTTTCTTATTAATGTTCTTCGCCATTTATCAATAAAATATTTCTTCAGAATCCAAGCAGTGTTATCCATAGTGAGCATTGAAATCTCAGGATCAATTACTGGAGACAGAACAATAGTACTTTTTAAAAAGTCGATTGAGTCAGAAGTAGATATTCTTAATGAGATATTACCGCCAAGCGAAAAACCAATTAAGTGTATTTCGCTGTCTTGATATTTATTGCCAATAAATTTTACCGCTTCAATCAACGTCTGAATATCGGTAGCCCTAAAAAAATCTTTATTTAGGTGCTCTGTATTACCATGATCGACAGGATGTATCCTAATAATATCGAAATTATTAGTATGCAAAAGATGAGCCAAAGGAATTAAATATTTAGAATCTTTGTGACCTAGCCACCCAGGAAAAAATATTACTTTCTTTTTATATAAATTTGTTTTGAATATTTCAATTGACTGAAAATTTGATGATGTAAAGATCTCTTTAGAGGATATTTGATTTAGTTTTTTGCGTAAGGGTTTTTGCTGTATTTCTCTTAAAGGACTTGATGCGAAAAGAGTATTGAATAAACCATTCTTAAGTAAGCTCATTATTAATTAAATAATTGAACTTTCAAATAATAAGCTATGAATCTCTTCGGTTATGAATGGTGCAAAGGGGTGCATCATAATTAGTATTTCTTTTAAAAGAGGTCTTAAATTATTTGTTTCTCCGCTTTTTTTACATTCTTCTATGTAGACATCACAAAACTTACTCCAGAAAAACTCATAAACTTCGTTGATAGCATAGTCTAATCTGTAGTCTTTAATATTTTTCTCGATTTGTTTTTTTGATTTATCAAACTCCTCATATATCCACTCATCAGTTTTATTAGCCGATTGAAATGAATCGTTTCCAACTGGATAGCCGTTGATAAATCTTGCTGCATTCCAGACTTTAGTACAGAAGTTTCTATATCCTTTAAGTCTACCCATCTCAAAGCTAATATCTTTGGTGTGTGTTGCTAGTGAGTAAAATGTCATTCTTAAAGCGTCTGTTCCGTATGAATCAATACCTTTTGGAAATTGATTTCTTGTCTTTCTTTCAATCTTCTGAGCAATACCTTCTTGCATGAGATTCGAAGTTCTTTTTTCAACTAAATCATCTTGAGAAATACCATAAATTAAGTCTAGCGGATCAATAACATTGCCTTTAGATTTTGACATCTTTTGCCCATTTTCATCTCTTATAAGGCCAGTAACATAGACATCTTTGAAAGGGATTTGATCAGTAAACTCAAGGCTCATCATCATCATTCTTGCCACCCAGAAAAAAATGATATCAAACCCAGTAACCAGTAAAGAGGTTGGAAAATGCTTTTCAAAATCTTCAGTTTTTTCTGGCCATCCCAAAGAAGCAAAAGGCCATAAGCTTGAAGAAAACCAGGTATCTAAAACGTCTTCATCTTGAGAGAGTTTTCTATCATCAAGTTTATAAAATTGCCTAACTTCTTTTTCACTATGACCAACGTAAACATTATTTTCTGAGTCATACCACGCTGGAATTCTGTGACCCCACCATATTTGCCTACTGATGCACCAGTCCTCAATATTATTCATCCAATTAAAATATGTTTTAACCCAATTGCCAGGATGAAACTTTATTTCACCCTTGTTAACAGCTTCATTAGCTTTTGCAGCCATTTCTTCAGTTTTGACATACCATTGATGACTTAATCTAGGCTCAATAACAATATTAGATCTTTCACCTCTGGGCACGCTTATGTGATGTTTTTCTTCTTTTTCCAAAAGATTGAGTTCTTTAAGCTTCTCTAATACAGCCTTTCTGACTTTAAAACGATCGAGATTTGAAAATGGCTCAGGTACATTTTCATTTGACCATGCATCTTCATTAAATATATTGATAGGCTCAAAATCACTTGCGTCATCCGAAGTCTTTACCTGACCGTCTACTTCATGAAGTGAGTATTTTTTACCTATTTCGTAATCGTTAAAGTCATGACCTGGAGTAATTTTCAGACAACCAGTACCAAATTCCATATCAACATATTCATCAGCTAGTACAGGTATTTTTCTTCCAACAAAAGGTAAAATGATATTTTTACCTATAAGATTTTTATACCTATCATCATTTGGGTTAACAGCAACTGCCATGTCTCCAAACATAGTTTCGGGTCTTGTTGTTGCTACTATTACATACTCTTCTGAATCTTCAATTGGATATTTAATATGCCAAAGGAGACCATCTTTTTCCTGCCTTACCACCTCAAGGTCTGAAACAGCAGTTTTAAGGGATGGATCCCAATTAACTAACCTGTAACCCCTATAGATTTTATCTTTTCTGTGTAACTCAACGAATGCTTTTATAACTGCTTCGTTGCATCCATCATCTAAGGTAAACCTATATTTATTCCAATCTACCGAGCATCCAAGTCTTTTAATTTGGGATGTAATTTTTTCTTCTGAATAATCTTTCCATGACCAAACTTCATCAAGAAATTTCTCTCTTCCAAGTTCATTTCTAGTTATATCTTTTTTTGCAAGATTATTTTCTACAACCATCTGAGTAGCTATACCAGCATGATCAGATCCAACTTGCCAATGAGCATCCTTACCAGCCATATGGTTATACCTAGTGTAAAAATCCATAATGGCATATTGAAAACTATGACCCATATGAAGAGTACCGGTTACATTTGGAGGTGGTATTACCTGAGAAAAAGAATCCTCAGAGTCTTTATTAGAAATAACTCTTTCAGCCCAAATTTTGGACCATTTTTCTTCAATTTCTACAGGGTAATACTGTTTATCCATTAGGAAGCTTAATTAAAATTATTTTAATTTCTTACTTAATAGCAATTGGCTAATAAGAGGAACCGGTCTTCCAGTTCCAGCTTTTACAGGAGTGCTATAGGAAGCTGTAGCAGCAATATCGATATGCGCCCACTTATAATCATTGGTAAATTTTGAAAGGAAAGCAGCAGCATGAATTGTTCCAGCTTCTCTTCCACCGCCAATGTTCGCTAAATCTGCATATTTAGTTTTAGTACATGATTGATGCTCATCCCATAATGGAAGTTGCCAAGCTCTATCACCTGACTCTTCACCAGATTCAATTATTTTATCTGCAAGATGCTGGTCATTTGCCATAACTCCACTTGCATGCCTACCAAGAGCAATGACAACAGCTCCGGTTAGTGTTGCCATATCGATAACATATGAAGGTTTGTACTTTCCAACGTATGTTAAACAATCTGCAAGTATTAATCTTCCTTCAGCGTCAGTATTAAGTATTTCAATAGTCTGACCCGACATTGAAGTTACAACATCTCCAGGCTTTGTGGCTTTGGATGAGCACATATTTTCAGCACAACCCATAACACCAACTACGTTAACATCTGCATTTAATCTTGCTAGGGTAGACATCACTCCAAACACAGTCGCAGCTCCACACATATCCCATTTCATTTCATCCATAGCAGGACTTGGTTTGATCGAAACTCCACCAGTATCAAAGGTGACACCTTTGCCCACTAGTGCAATAGGTTTGTCAGTCGATTTACCGCCTTTGTATTCGATAACCATCATCCTAGCTGGTTCTTCACTTCCCCTAGAGACGCTTAAAAATGAGCCCATACCCATTTTTTGCATTTGTTGTTCGTTAAAAGATTTAACTTTTAGCTTAGGGAAATCTTTAGTCATTGCTTTTACCTTTTTCTCAATGATTCTTGGGGTGCAATGATTGGCTGGAAGATCTCCTAAATATTTTGCAGTATTAACTCCTTCACCAATAGCATATCCAACTTTTGCAGCCTGTTTAGCTTTTGTTAATTTAGCTCCAGTTAAGCCTGAGGCAAGGATAGTCAATTTTTTTACACTAGGCTTCTTAGAAGTTTTATTTTTTGTTTCGGAAAAGATATAAACATTTGACTCAATTGTTTTAGAAACCATCTCAATTAACCAAAGCTCATCCTTCCCCTTTGGCGCAGTTGTTCCAGGCATAATTGATATATCTTTGCACTTATTTTGATTTCCTTTTTGAGCAATACCTTGATACATAGATAGCCATTTATGAGTAGGAGTATCTGCATCAAGCCCTTTAACTAGAAGAATATTTTTAGCATTAATTCCATCAACTTTTGGAAGTAAAATACTGCCCCCAGATTGATCAAGATGCGATTGAATAGTTTGAGAAATATAACTTTTTGATTTTTTATTGAGCTCTTTGAAAGAGGAGTCATTTTTTGTATTTTTATTGATAACTAAAACAAGCATATCTGTTGATAAAGAAGATATGTTTGATGCGTCTTTTACAAGAACATTATTTAAAACTTTATACGCCATTTAAGTTCTCCTGTCATGGTATTTACTGATAAGATAAATATTGTAATGCATCATAGTTCTCAAGGCATGTATAAAAAAAATATTCTTTCAAAAAGTTTGAATATGGAGGTCTTTAGATCATCAATTGGTGTGCTATTAATCTTCTTTCTACTTGTTGTAGGATCAAGGATTGTCGGCTACTTTGAACAAGCTGCTGAAGGAAATATAGATCCTGGAATAATATTGAGTGTAATTACTTTAAGGTTTCCTGACTTTATAACATTATTGATACCCTTATCTTTTTTTTTAGGACTGCTCATAACAATTGGCAGATTGAATTCTGAGGGAGAAATTCATGGATATTTTTCAGCTGGCTTATCAAAATTTAACTTAATAAAATTTTTGCTGCCTCAAGCTTTTATTTATTTTTTTATAACTCTTGTTTTAAGCTTATATATCGCACCCTACACAAAAAATCTCTCTAAAGATTTACTAGTAATAGATTCATTCGAAGAGCAGATTGATGCAATTCAATCTGATGAAATAGTTTCACTAGATGATGGAGGATTTCTTTATGTGCAAACTGCAGATGAAGGTTTAATAAAAGGGGTTAAGCTTTTTCAGGTTGATGAAGATAATTCATTTATTGTTATTTCTGATGAGTTGTTAACTACAGAGAAAGATAAAACCATTGAATTAAATTTAAAAAATGGGTCTTTTTACGGCGGTTTATTTTCAGAATCATCAAAAATTATTTCAAACTTTAATAATTTTAATTTTGAAATT
>CACEBI010000016.1 GCA_902557705.1 uncultured SAR86 cluster bacterium | reverse complement strand
TGGAGAGGGGGTTAAAGAATTTTGGGGTACCGATGAATACGAGTACTTTATGATGATTCCTCAAAAGAACGTTGCAAAGTTTATTCTTTGTTCTTTTTGGAAAGGATTTACTTTTGAAGAGAGGTTTACTGTCAAAAATTTAAGAGAACTATGTGATGAATATGAAATCGAATATCAAACTGATTTTTGGATGTAAACCACTTTGTTAACTTCATCTATTTATAGAGATTTTTTTAAAAATAATAGATGCTGAAAAAGCAATCATAGTTAAACCAAAAATAGGCTGAAAGGCTGAGGGGATTTTTAGTAACCCCAATGGATAAACATCTCCAAAGCCCAGTGCAGTATAAACAGAAGCAGAATAATAAATATAATTAAGAAAAGAGTAGGATGATCCGTCAATAAATACTAATTCTAATCCAAAATAATATATAAAAATAAAGTACATAAAAGCAAATAACCCAATTTGCAATACGTGAGAAGCCAATAAGATAAATGATAAAAAATATAAATCTAAATATTTACTAATATTTATTGCTTTTATATGAATTAATGTACAACAGATGACAGAAAGTAAAAAAAATAGGTTTATAAAAATCGCTATCACTTATTATTCCCACTCAATAGTTGACACAAAATAGACCCTTTGTTTATAAGTTAAATTTATTCTCCGGTATAGCTTGGGTCTCTCCATAATTCTTTATAATTAGAATCACTTATCTTCACATATTCAATATTTACATCGCCACCCTCTTCTAAATATTGATCTATACCAGCCTCTGGTTCAAAACGATTATCTCCAAGCATCTCATCAGCTTTTTCAAAAAAATCATCAACTGAATTTACGTGATCATCTTCATAAAAATATTCAGAGGTACCAGTATATTCTTTTCTTTCTTCATCAGAGTCATCAGGTGTCCAAGTAACTTCCCAAGTTATATTCAATTCATAAATTGGATTCATAAAATTCTTCTAAAAAAGTATTAATTATAAGTAATATTGTACTTGTAACTCTAAAGTTATATTTAAAATTTACACATATGTCTCATAATGACATAATGCTTAATTATATTGAATAAAAAAATATTATGAACTCTGACGACTATAATTTTAATCATTGTTATGTTTTTTTTGGTCTAAACGAAAAGGCCTATCAAACAATTGAAAGTGAATTTAATAATTTTTTTGGACAGGATCAACTGAGCCTACTAGGTGGAATGGATGGAATTTTCATCACTGACCTTTGTGGAGCTTCTGCAGGAAGTAATGGTGTAAAAGAACACCTTCATGCAGATGAAGTTGATGAGGAGGATCCTGATGAAAAACTTGCTCAACAATGCGTAGCAGATGCTGCCAAATTAAGAGGTTTGGTTGACTCAAACTTTGATGCCTACTTAGAGCATATTGAAGAGAGCTCAGATTCACAAATAGGTACTGATTGTTTAAATCTTTTAAGAGTTGAAAAAAACTTCATAGTAGAAAATGTTAGGTATGGTTTAAGTAGATGGGCAAACAGTGACCTGTTTCAAAAAGAGGATTTCATAGGCGCAATGGTTATTTTTGTAAAATCTTCAAAGGAATTTGAGCGATCAGATTTTAATTCAAATAATCAAAATGGGATGAATTTACCTGTGACAAGTAGAGAAGGTTTTGTGCGAACCTGCATATATGCAACTGAAGACAAATTAAGCATCGTCTATAAAGGTGAGTCACCTATCGAAGACTATGAACATTTGGGGGAGTTTTCATCTGACTACATTCAGGGTGAATCGTATGTGTTGGATGGCGATAATCCTGCTAATAAATATAGCTATAATAATGGGACTATCTATGGTGCCTATTCTGATGGTGCTCCATTTGGCTTTTCATACTTTGATCAAAATGGTGCGCTATGGACTATAAATGATGTGAGCAAAGCAATAACATTACTACATGAGGCCGTTGATGATGAGACAGAGTATTTTGTTTCGCATTAATCTAAGTTTGTGATGCCTATTTTGATAACTTCAATCTTAGTGCTAACACATCAAATTTAGCGGAAAGAATTTTCAATAATATTTAAAAAAACTATACAAAAACTAGAAATTCTTGCTTATTCCCACTCAATAGTCGACATGACTCAAACCAAAGTTTTTATAAGGGTTTCCGAGGAGGTTTTTACTAGTGTGTAGTAACTGTGTAGTAACTAGGGTAAATCTCCCCACCTTGTTGTTATCGTTTTTTACTGTCATATCAATATTTTACCATTTCCCTAACTACACACTGTGTAGTCAATTTACTTGTTTTTTGGCTTAATAGTTAAACCGCTTTCTTTTCTGGCTTTCATTAATAAATACTCTATTCCTTCTTTAGATATCTGATTTTCGTCAACTTCAGCTATTTCTAGAGTCCAATGATTGAGTTTTGAAACAGAAGATAAGATATGAGTGTCTTGTCTTTGAAATAGATTACCAGTGCTTTTATTCATTAGAATTCTTTGTGATCTAGAAATTAAAAAAGCTGCAAAGTCAGCTATCTGTATACCAACTGAATTCTCAGAAGATTTAAAAATTACAGACTCTTTCAAATAGGCTTTAAAATCAAAAGGAAGTTTAAGCTCAGCACCATCTTTTGCGATACCCTCATCAGCATAAACTTGAAAAACTTCATCAGAAAAATTATTGCTCAATCTCATATCGCTTAAAATTTGCTTTGTTCTAAAAACCAGTAAAAGAAAGCTAATGTGTTCAACTTTTTTAAAATTCCAGGAGAGAATTTTATGTTTTTCTAAGCTATCCCAATAATTTTTATGATCGTTTCTAAATTCTTCACTAAAGCTTTGATACAAAATTGGAAGATTAAATCCTGACACAAGCTCTGTCATGAGATCAAACATTTTTATGCGCTCTTCAACATCAATATTCTTCCATACTCCTCTACCGCTATAAATATCGGTAAAATGAAGTTCGTCTGCTTTAAAATCTTTTTTGATACCTTCAAGAAATATATTCATAGCATGCTCAACTTGAGGAGCTATTATCTTTGGGATTACAACTGCCGCCCAAGACTTTCTTGATTCTGGTAAAAAAACTGAAAGAGCTTCTTCGCCTGGATTTCCAGTATCATCTATGTATATACCTTCAATGCTCAATATAAATACTCCCTTCTTCTTTTAATTTTATAATCATCCTAGTTTAAATTAGTAGAGTTTATCAAACATATAAATGTTATTATTAATTTATGATAGAAAAGAGTTTAGTAAACACAATTACACTCCATCAAAATGCGGCAAACTGCAATTCATGCTTTAAGAAATTCTCAAATATAAGTCATGATGTTGTTGTAAAAGGAGCTCAGCCTCGGAGTATAGGAAAAAATTATTTTTCTCAAAAAATAAGAGTTTGTCTTGTTTTAATAAATCCTGGAGCAGCGCATACTCAATCTGATGAAGGCTGGGATGAATACTTGACACCCCTGAAACAATCAAAAAATAAGGAAGAAAGAGAAATAGCTTGGAAAAATATTCAAGACTTTATTGAAAGAGAAGAACCTGACTGGGGAAGAATAAGAGGTAACTGGGAAAAGCTTTATTATCAATCCTTGGGCTTATCAAAGGAACAATTAGCTATGGTTAATATCATGATGTGTGCTGAGGATAACAATGATTACCAAAGCAGTCCTACACTAGATGAGTGCTTCTTTAAGCAAAGAAGATCTTTGGATATCATAAAAGCTCTCAACCCACATAAAGTAATTTTAAGTGGCATTGAACCTATTAAATTCTTTTGCAGGAAACCATCACCTAGCTCCTTTGTCGCTCTTAGGGAAAAAAGGAATATTCATTGGAATCGAGTTTTAGAAGCTAAAGGAGAAGATTCGCTTCAAAAGATAGAATTCCAAAGAATTAATAATTCAAAAATAAAAGAAGAAATAATAACTGAACTACCTGATACAAAATTTTATTGGATTGGGCATTATGCAGCTAGGCATGTTAAGTATGATGAGGCTATCGAAGATGCCGAGACTTTTGCTTTAAGCTCTTTATAAACTTTAGATTTCCTAAGTGACTTATGAAACGTAATAGTTACCTTAGTGTGTAGTAATCTGTGCAGTAAGATTTTTAAAAGCACATAAAATCAATAACTTACAAAATTAAACTTAGAAAATTGAAGTCCTAAAGCCCAGTTTTTATAAGGGTTTCAGAGCCACCCCTTATTCCCACTCAATAGTAGAATGCCTCTGAAACCCTTGTATAGATAGTGTTTCAGAATAGTGTGTCACATTTGTGTCACTCACAATAGTAGTATTTACACTCTCCATGCCCTATTTTACTCGTTTTACGACACAAAGTGTCTTCATAATTAGGTAACTTAAAGCATCATGATTTAATTTATAAAATTTAGTATTATTTAAATGTGAGTTTATTCAAAGGTCCAAAAATATCTAAATTCAATGCACATTTCATTGCAAATAATATTGCGTGCAGATTAATTAAAGATGATTTGACAATAGAACATTTTCTAAGAAATGTTGAGCAATATCTAGAGAACGAGATTATAAATGTTTGTAAAGATTGTAGTATTGAGGCACATGAGTCAAGAGAAATTGCTCAATTGATAGGTTTTATTATGACTGAACATTATGAAATATTTAAAAAAACAAACAAAGTAGCACAAGACCTAGACTTGATTATAAAAAAAGAAAAAGATAAGGGAGTTTACTATAAAGAATATCCAAGCAATTGGATTGACAGGAGAATTTTTCTTATCAATTTAATGCACGAAAGTGTAATAAAAGAATTTTTTGATTATGAAGACGATGACAGTTATCCATTAAATTATATAGAGTTAGACCTACTGACACCTATACTAATGATTAACAATAAAACACAAAATAAATACTTAAAAAGTTTTGAAAATAATAATTCAATTCTCGAAAATATAAAAAAAATTTTTTCTTCTAACGATAGCAAAAAAACCGCATCAGACATTGTAAATTCTGGTTCAATTTCTCAAGAACTTATTAATCTTGTATGCATACGTTCATCAGGTAAGTTGTCACCAGAGCATGCTCAAAGTTTTATAATAAAAAATAGAGTTAGAAAACTAAGTGGAATTAATAATACAAAGCAAATAATAATTAAAATTAAATCAGACTTTCCTCATTTATCAGAACAAGAATCAAACGATTTATTAAAATTCGTATAGTGCGAACTTATTGAAAACTTATGACTTTCAATAGTTCTTGAAATGTGTCAGATTTGTATTTTTAAGTCTTTAAAACCTGCATTCCTGCATTAGGATGACAAATTGTGTCAAACTATAATTGCTCTGAAAGTATTGATTTTACTGCATTTCTTGATTATGCAACTATTCCCACTCAATAGTTGCTGGAGGTTTGCTAGATATGTCATAAACCACTCTACTAACATCTTCTATCTCATTTACTATTCGGTTTGAGACATGCTCTAAAAACTCATATGGTAAATGTGCCCATCTTGCTGTCATAAAATCAACTGTCTCTACTGCTCTAAGGCCAATGACTTCAGCATATCTTCTTTCGTCACCAACAACTCCCACTGATTTAATTGGCAGATAAACTGCAAAAGCTTGGCTTACTGTTCTATAAAGATCAGCTTTGATTAATTCTTCTATAAAAATATGATCTGCTTCTTTTAAAACAGTAGTCTTTTCTTTAGTAATATCTCCAAGAATTCTTACTCCGAGACCTGGACCAGGAAATGGATGCCTGTTAAGCATTTCAGGAGCAAGGCCAAGCTCAACACCCATTCTTCTGACCTCATCTTTAAAAAGATCTCTCAAAGGTTCAACAAGATCCATTTTCATTTCCTCTGGGAGACCACCAACATTATGATGTGATTTTATTACTCTGGCCTCTTTTGATTCAGATCCGGAAGATTCAATGACATCAGGATATATTGTGCCTTGTGCTAAAAAATGTATGTCTTTTAATTTTGTAGCCTCAGCATCAAAAACGTCAATAAAAGTTCTACCTATGATTTTTCTTTTTTGTTCAGGATCTTCAACACCTTTTAAGTGCCTCAAAAAAACTTCTTCACTGTCAGATTTAATAACATTTAAGTTCATATTTTCTTTAAAAGTATTCATAACTTCTTCTGCTTCACCTTTTCTAAGAAGACCGTTATCAACAAAAACACAAACTAATTTATTGCCAATTGCTTTATTTAAAAGAGCAGCGGTAACTGAAGAATCTACCCCGCCAGAAAGACCTAATAAGACTTTATTATTTTGAACTTGATCTTTAATTTCTTTAATTCTTTGTCCAATCAAATCATCCATCTTCCAATCTTTATTCGCACTACACACCTTAAAAATAAAATTATCTAAAACAGTTTTTCCATCCTCTGTATGAGTCACTTCTGGATGAAATTGAAGCGCATATATTGGTTTACTTATATGTTGCATTGCAGCAATTGGGGCAGTTGCAGTAGCTGCAACTAAATCAAAATTATCAGGCAAATTTTGGACTTGATCGCCATGACTCATCCATACATTAAGAGTTTTTCCTATATCAGAAAATAAGATACAGTCAGCTGTAACTTGAAGTTTTGAATATCCAAATTCTTTTTGTTCTGATGATATAACTTGTCCTCCTAGTTGTTCAGCAAGAGTTTGCATTCCATAACATATTCCTAAAATAGGTACGTTTAGATCAAAAACTATTTGTGGAACTCTTGGTGTATAACTATTTGTAACTGAATCAGGACCTCCAGATAAAATAATTCCTTTAGGATTAATTAATCTAATTTTTTCTTCATCGATATCCCATGGAAGGATTTCTGAATAAACATTACTCTCTCTCACTCTGCGCGCAATTAATTGAGTATATTGAGAGCCAAAATCTAGAACCAAAATGGTATCTATTTTTTTGGTTGTAGATGATAGATTTACAGTCATTTGTGATTATTAACTTCTTTGATAGTTAGGTGCTTCCTTTGTAATCATGACATCATGAACATGGCTTTCTGTCATGCCAGCATTTGTGATTTCAACAAATTCACTATTCTGATGAACCTCATCAATAGTTTTACAACCTATATAACCCATGGACTGTCTAAGTCCACCAATCAATTGATTGATAACATTTATAACTAGTCCTTTATAGGGTACTCTTCCTTCAATACCTTCAGGTACTAATTTTTCTGCATCAGTATCCTCTTGCATATATCTGTTTGCATCCTGCCTCTCAGTCATAGCACCAATAGATCCCATACCGCGATAAGTTTTAAAACTTCTTCCTTGATAAAGCTCGACTTTACCAGGTGCTTCTTCAGTTCCTGCAAATAAACCACCAAGCATCACTGAATCAGCGCCTGCAGCAATGGCTTTAGCTATATCTCCTGAAAACCTTATTCCTCCGTCAGCAATTATGCCTACATCCATTTTTTTAAGAGCTTCTTTTATATCTAAAATAGCTGATATTTGAGGCACACCAATACCAGCAATAATTCTTGTTGTGCAAATGGAACCAGGGCCCATTCCTACTTTAACCGCATCAGCTCCAGCTTTAACAAGCTCTAAAGCTCCCTCAGGTGTAGCTACATTTCCACCTATTAGATCAATAGAAGGGAATTCTTTTTTTATAATTTTAATAGTTTCAATAACATTCTTTGAATGTCCATGTGCACTGTCTATTACAAATAAGTCAACCCCAGCCCCATGAAGAGCTTTAGCTCTTTCAAGAGTATCTGGACTAGTACCTAAAGCAGCTCCAACCATTAAGCTTCCAGAATTATCTTTAGTTGCATCAGGATGCTCTGCAGACTTTTCTATATCTTTCATAGTTACTAATCCACCTAATGCCCCTGATTGATCAATAACTAAAACTTTTTCTATTCTATTTTCATGCATTAGTTTTTTTACGGTTTCTTGTGGCGTACCTTCTTCTACGGTTATCAATTGATCATGCGGAGTCATAATTGATGATACTTGTGCATCCATATTATCTGCATATCTAAAGTCTCTACTAGTTACTATTCCCTTAAGCTCTCCATTATCCACAACAGGCATACCAGAAATGTTTAATTCTGTTGTTAGTTGAATTAATTCGCCAATAGTCTTATCAGACTCTATTGTTAATGGGTCTCTGACAACTCCACTTTCATATTTTTTTACAGTCTTAACTTCTAGAACCTGTTCATCAATAGAGTTATTTTTATGAATAATGCCAATTCCTCCAACTTCAGCTAAAGCAATAGCCATACGTGATTCAGTCACAGTATCCATTGCAGCTGAAATCAAAGGAACTTTGATATTTATATTTTTTGTAAGTTTAGTTTGAGTAGAAGCTTCGTTAGGTATAAAGTCGCTATACCTCGGTAAAAGAAGAACGTCGTCAAATGTTAGTGCTTTTTGTTTTACTTTTTCCATGTCGGATTATAGCAAGACTGAATTTAAAAAAAAATAATTCTTAGAATATTAGTCCTAAAATATATATTAGTGTTAATCCAGCATTAAGAACCACTAATGATTGCTCTTTCCAAAGCCATCCAACATACACCCATAAAGTATTAGCAGATATAAAAGCCCAATGGTGATACTCTAACTCAGGAACAAAGCTTGCTAATGCTGCGGCAATGATAAGAATCCCAGTAGCTAGCCAAGCCAATGATTGATAAGGTTTTTCGTTTTGTTCCATATTAATTTTTACTTATTTCGTTTGTCTTTGCTGCGCAAATAAAGTCATTTTTGTGCAAACCTTTAATTTTATGAGACCACCAAACAACTGTAACTTTACCCCACTCCAAAATAATTTGTGGATGATGATCTTCTTTATCAGCCATATCAGCAACTTTATTTGAAAAATCTATTGAATCGCTATAGTTTGAAAAACTAAATTCTTTTTTTAGCTTCTTTACTCCGTCATCAATCACATCCCATCCCTCTATTTCCTTTATAAGTAAAGAGACTTCATCATCTGAAACCCTTGGAGCATCAATTCTGCAAGCCTCGCAGGCACTTGAAGCTAAATCACTCACTAATACCACCTTTTGTAAGCTTTGATGGGTCTAGAAGTTTTGCTAATTCAGATTTACTTATGCCTGTTTCTTCATGAGCAACTTCGATTATTGATTTTTTCTCTTTATAAGCTTTTTTTGCAATAGCAGCAGCTTTGTTATAACCAATTACCCTGTTTAAGGCTGTTACAAGAATCGGATTTTTTGATAAAGATTCGTTAATATTTTTTGAATTTACTTTGAATGTTTTGATAGCTTTATTTGCAAGAAGCGGCATTGCATTTCCTAACAAATTAATGCTTTTTAGTAAGTTATATGCCACAACAGGCAACATCACATTTAGTTGAAAGTTCCCACTTTGCCCCGCTAGGGTAACTGTTACATCATTTCCAATTACATCAGCGCAAGCCATTGCCACTGCTTCTGGAATTACTGGATTCACCTTCCCAGGCATGATACTGCTTCCGGGCTGTAAGGCCTGAAGCTCGATCTCACCTAAACCAGTAAGTGGCCCACTATTCATCCATCTGAGATCATTAGATATTTTCATCAAAATTATACTTAAATTTTTTAAAGCTGAGGATAATTCGACTGCGTTATCAACAGAACTTAATCCTTGATAAAAATTCTTTGCAGGCTTTGTTTTAAATTTGGAAAGCTTATTTAGTTCAGAACAGAAATGTTTTGAAAAATCTTTATGTGCATTTATTCCAGTTCCAATCGCTGTTCCGCCTTGAGGAAGTTCATTCATTCTGTTTGTTGCTTGAATAATAGTTTTCTTGCTTGCCTCTAATTGAGCTTTCCATCCAGATAACTCTTGTGAGAAATCTATTGGCATAGCATCCATTAAATGTGTTCTACCCGTTTTAACATTACCTTTGACTTGCTTCATTTTTAAATCAATTGATTTAATTAATTTATCAAGGTTTGGTAAAAGTAATCTATTCATATCTATGAGCGCACTAACGCAAATAGCTGTTGGAATAACATCATTGGAGCTTTGACTCATATTTACATCGTCGTTTGCATTAATTTTTAATTTCGATTTTTTTGAAGCTAAATTGGCAATAACCTCATTAGCATTCATATTCGTACTGGTTCCTGATCCAGTTTGGAAAACATCGAGAGGAAATGAGTCATCATGTAATCCATTAAGTACATCTTTTGACGCTGATTTTATAGCTGCTGTTTTGTTGGCTGGTAAAAGTTTTAACTTATTATTAGATGCTGCAGCTGAGAATTTAATCATACCCAAAGCTTCAATAAAGGACCTTCCAAAAGGAAAGGCAAATTTAATCCCACTTATTGTGAAATTATCAAGGGCCCTTTGTGTTTGAGCTCCCCATAAAGCTTTTGCAGGAACTTTAATCTCACCAAGACTATCTTTTTCTATTCTATATTTCATAATTAAATCTACTCTTCCTTATATTCTGGGTCACGCCAAAGCTCTTCTCCATCTAAATTACATATTTTCATATACTCTATGTTTAGATCACCGCCCTCTTCGATATACTCATTAACATTATTTTCAGGACTAAATCTATCTTCCATAAACATGTCTTCAAATTTATTTAAAAAATCGTCAACTGATTTAATTCCGTCATGCTCATCAAAATATTCTTCAGTTTCCGTATATCTTTTCTTTTCATTCCAATCAGAATCAAACCAAGATACTTCCCAAGTGATTATAAATTTCATCTTTTTACCATATTTTGATAAGCTATTTTAACATTATTAAGCTTAGGAGAATAAAACTATGTCAAATGTTTCACCTTTAAAGATAGATATTACCGACGGAAGACTTCCTGTAAAAGAAAAAGGCATAGTTTTTCAAGAGTTTGCTAGCCCTGCAGAGGAAAGAAGAAATCAATTAGAAAAATTAGCAGCCGGATTTAGATTATTTGACTATTTTGGATTTAATGAGGGTGTAGCTGGACATATAACTTATAGAGATCCTGAGTTTAAAGATCATTTTTGGGTTAATCCTCTTGGCGTTCATTTTTCTCAAATATCTGTTTCAGATCTTTTGCTAGTAAATCATGATGGAAAGGTAGTTCAAGGTGATAAAGATGTGAATGTTGCTGCATTTGCCATTCATTCAAGACTACATAAAGCAAGACCTGATGTGAATGCAGCTGCGCATTCTCACTCAATTTATGGGAGAACCTTTTCAACTTTAGGTAAGTTACTAGATCCAATTTCTCAAGATGCATGTGCCTTCTATGAAAATCAAGCTATATATAAAGATTTTTCAGGTGTTGTTGAAGAAGTAGATGAGGGAGATGAAATAGCTAAAGCTCTCGGCGATAAGAAAGTAGCTATTTTACAAAATCATGGTATTTTGACTACCGGACCGTCAGTTGATATTGCATTATGGTTTTACATGTCTATGGAGAGATGCTGCCAGGCACAGCTAATGGCAGAGTCAGCAGGTAAACCTATTTCAGTTCCTCATGAAACAGCAATTAAAACTAGAGAATTCATTGCAAACGATATAGCTGCCTGGGCTAGCTACCAGCCTGCATTTGATAAAATAATTAAAATGCAGCCAGATTTATTGGACTAATTTATGGAGCAATTATAGCTTTAGTTTCCAAGCACTCTTCAAGGCCATGAAGACCATGCTCTCGACCATTACCTGAAGACTTATAACCACCAAAAGGTGCTCCTGTACCTCTTGCACCTCCATTTATAATTACTTGCCCAGCTCTTATTTTTCGAGCAACTTCTTTGGCATGTTCTGGTTCACCTTGAACATAGCCCGCTAGACCATATTCGGTATCATTGGCTATTTCAATAGCCTCATCCTCATTCTCATATTTAATTATCGATAAGACTGGGCCAAATATTTCTTCTCTAGCAATGGTCATATCGTTAGTTACGTCAGCAAAAACTGTAGGCTTTACATAATAACCTTTTTCATAGCCTTCTGGTTTTTCAATACCACCAGCAACAAGTCTAGCTCCCTCTTCAATTCCAATTTCAATCATTCTTAGAATCTTTTCATATTGTGCTTTGTTGGCAATTGGTCCAATTCTAAATTCTCCCTGAGGATTGCCGACGGTAGTACTGTTTGCAGTCTGTGCTGCAACTTCTACAGCTTTGTCATAGTTTTGAGCCGATACTAGCATTTTGGTAGGAGCATTACAGGATTGCCCTGAATTAAGAAAACAATGACCAGCTCCACCTTTAACTGATTTTTCTAAATTGGCAACATCATCAAGAATGATATTTGAAGATTTTCCACCAAGTTCTTGATGCACGCGTTTTACCGAAACAGCCGATGCTTGTGCTACTGCAATACCAGCTCTAGTTGAACCAGTAAATGACATCATAGCAACATCTGGATGTTCAGATAATGCAGCACCAACAGTTGGTCCGTAACCATTAACAACGTTAAATACTCCATCTGGAACTCCTGCTGTATCAAAAACTTCTGCTAAGAGCATTGCACAATATGGAGATATTTCACTCGGTTTAAGAACCATGGTACATCCTGCTGCTAATGCTGCAGAAACTTTTGTTGTGATTTGATTCATTGGCCAATTCCATGGAGTGATCATGCCAATAACACCAATTGGCTCCTTAATCAAAATATAGTCACCCTCGGGTCTTTCAAATTGATAATCTTTTAGAGCATCTAAGGTTTCATGAATATTTTTAATGCCTGTTGATGCTTGAGCTTTTTCTGATAACCATAAGGGTGAACCCATTTCCTCAGTAATGGCTTGTACAAAATCATCATATCTATTCTCATATTCAGAAATAATATTATTCAGTAGTTCTATTCTTTCTTCCTTTGAAGTGAGTTGAAAAGAGGAGAAGGCTTGAGATGCTGCTGCAACTGCTTTATCTATATCTTCCTTTGTGCCGGCTGTAACATGGCCAATTATCTCTTCATTAGCAGGATTTATAACTTCTATTTTTTCATTTGATTCTGAATCCACCCAAGAACCATTTATATAAAACTGTAATCTATCTTTCATTTTTTAAACCTCAAAAAATCAGCGAAATATTATACAAAATATTTAAAATAAGCCCTCTATATTCTTATCTTTATCTATTCCGATGTTTTCAGATGCTGGTTTCCTAGGTAGACCAGGCATTGTCATAATCTCTCCACAAATTACAACAATAAACTCAGCACCTGCACATAATCTTACTTCTCTAATTGGAACTTCGTGACCTGATGGAGCGCCTATTAGTGATGGATCCGTAGAGAAGCTGTATTGCGTTTTTGCCATACATATAGGATATTTACCATAACCATCTTCTTCTAATTTCTTAAATTTATTTCTAACTTTTTTATCAGCAATAATTCCTGATGCTCCATAAATGTTCTTAGCAATATGATCTGTTTTTTCCCATAATGGCATATCATCATCATATAAAGTATTAAACGCGGCACTATTACTGTCAGCCAATTCAGCAACATGTGTCGCTAAATCTGCTGCGCCTTCCCCACCATCAGACCAATGTGACGATATTTTGCATGCCACTCCAAGATTTTCACAAAAATCGGTTATTGCTTGGTGCTCCTCTTTTGTATCTGTGAAATATTCATTAATACCAACCGTCACAGGGACTCCAAATTTTGTAATATTTTTTATATGTCTTTCTAGATTTTTACACCCATTTTTAATAGCCTGCACATTCTCATCTTTTAAATCATCTTTTTGTACTCCACCATGCATTTTTAATGCTTTAGTGGTAGCCACAAGAACAACTGCATCTGGAGATAAACCTGCTTTTCTACATTTAATATCAAAAAATTTTTCAGCTCCTAAGTCTGCACCAAACCCAGCCTCTGTAACCACATAATCAGCCATTTTTAGAGCGCTTTTGGTTGCCATAACTGAATTACAACCATGGGCAATATTTGCAAATGGGCCCCCATGCATAAATGCTGGATTATTCTCAAGGGTTTGAACTAAATTTGGTTGAAATGCATCTCTTAATAAAGCTGTTATTGCACCTTGAGCATTAAGTTGAGAGACTTTAACAGGTTCCTGTTTTCTTGTGTAACCAATAACAATATTTCCTACTCTTTCTTGTAAATCTTCAAGATCACTAGCCAAACAAAATACTGCCATGATTTCTGAAGCTACAGTGATATCAAAACCACTTTGTCTTGGTATTCCGTTTCCAGTTCCACCCAGTCCACATGTTATTTCTCTTAATGATCTATCATTCATATCAACAACACGTCTCCAAGTTATTCTTCTTGGGTCTATATTTAGGTTATTTTCCCAATGTATATGATTGTCAACAATCGCTGACAAAAGATTATGTGCAGCGCCAATTGCATGAAAATCTCCTGTGAAATGTAAGTTTATGTCTGTCATTGGAACTACTTGGGCATAACCTCCGCCAGCAGCTCCACCTTTCATACCAAAACATGGCCCCAGGCTGGGCTCTCTTAAGCAGATCATTGCTTTTTTTCCTATATGACAAAGCCCATCAACAAGACCAACACTTGTTGTTGTCTTTCCCTCACCTGCAGGTGTTGGTGAGATAGCAGTAACTAAGATTAATTTGCCGTCTTTTTTATCCTTGCAAGAATCTAAAAAATCATAATTAATTTTTGCCTTATCATTACCATAAATAATTAAAGCTTCCTCTGGGATATTTAAAGATGAGGCAACATCTTTTATATGTTTTTTTGTGGCTTTATTGGCAATCTCTAAATCAGTTTTGTGCATATCTATATACTCCCCATTTTAAATATATAAATTAATGCACAAAGTATACATAAAGTTCACTCACTAAACTATGAAATTTAACTTTAAGATTTGGCAATTTTAAAGGCTTCAATTGCCCTTAATCTCGACTCTTTTAGGTCTAAAATTGGTTCTGGGTAATTACAATACTTCCTATGCTCTTTCGGGGGATTGTGAATAACCGATTTATCTAAATCTTTTAATTCAGGAACATATTTTTTTATGAATAGGCCTTCTTTATCAAAGTTTGTTGACTGCGTTATGGGATTAAATATCCTAAAATATGGAGCTGCATCTGTGCCTGTAGAGCTACTCCATTGCCAACCTCCATTATTTGATGCGAAGTCCCCATCAATTAGATTTTGCATGAAATATATTTCACCCATTCTCCAGTCATGAAGCATATTCTTTGTAAAGAACATTGCAACAATCATGCGAAGCCTATTATGCATCCAACCTTCGTGATGAAGCTGCCTCATAGCTGCATCAACAATAGGAAATCCAGTCTTGCCTTGTTTCCATGCGTTGAACTCTTCTTCGTTATATCTCCATTTAATTTTGTTTGAATAATCTTGAAATGGTTGCCCTTTACTAACTTTTGGAAAAGAGTGCATAATATTTTTGTAAAACTCTCTCCAAACAATCTCATCAATCCATTTAGTAATGCCTATATTT
>CACEBI010000015.1 GCA_902557705.1 uncultured SAR86 cluster bacterium | reverse complement strand
TGACATCAGAAACTGTTCTGTTTCTATTATCCGACATAGCTTCAACTAAAATAGCAACGCCACCAGGTCCATATCCTTCCAATACAATTTCTTCAAGCGCTCCTGTTTCACCAGTACCAGAGCCTTTTTCAATTGCTCTTTTAATATTATCTTTTGGCATATTTGCTGCATTTGCTTTATCTAAAGCAAGCCTTAACCTTGGGTTATCATCAGGATCAGGTCCTCCTTTTGCAGCAACTGTTATCTCTCTAATAACTTTGGTCCAAATTTTTCCTCTAGACGCATCTTGTCTAGCTTTTCTATGCTTAATGTTTGCCCATTTGGAATGTCCAGCCATATACCTATTCTTCCTTGTGAGTACTGATAATTTTTAGTTCATCTAGTTGTTTTTGATCAACCTTGCTAGGTGCATCGGTTAATAAACAGGTTGCGCTTTGTGTTTTTGGGAATGCGATGACATCTCTAATATTATTTGTATCTGTAATAAGCATTACTAACCTATCAAGTCCAAATGCAATTCCACCATGAGGCGGACAACCAGATGACAATGCTTTAATTAAAAAACCAAATTTAATGTTAGCTTCTTCTTTGCTTATTTGAAGAATATCAAAGATAGCGCTTTGCATTTCTGCATCAAAAACCCTTAATGAACCTCCGCCTATTTCATAGCCATTTAGAACTATGTCGTATGCATATGCAATAGCTTCTTCTGGCGCATTTCTTAATTCATCAATAGAACAATTAGGTAACGTGAATGGGTGATGGAGAGAGGTTAAATTACCCTCACTGTTTTTTTCAAACATAGGAAAATTAACAACCCAACATGGAGCCCATTTTTCAGTATACAAGGATAAGTCTTCGCCTATCTTCTTAATTAAGCTACTCATACTAAGATTAACAACGTTTTGTTTGCCAGCTCCAAAAAATAAAAGATCATCATTTTCTAAATCTAAATCTTTTACCAAAGATGCAACTGTTTCTGATTTTAAGAATTTCAATATAGGCGATTGGAGTCCATTCTCGATATCACTTTTGTCATTAACTTTAATATAAGCAAGCCCCTTAGCTCCTAATTTTGAAACAAAGCTGGTGTAATCATCTATCTGCCCTCTAGATAATGAGTTTCCGCCTGGAATTTTTAAAGCTACAACCCTTGAGTTTTTATCTTTAGCAGGCTCTGCAAAAACTTTAAACTCCTCATCTTTTACCAAGTCAGAAATTTCTTCGAGCTTTAAAGGAATTCTTAAATCAGGCTTATCGCAACCATAATCCATCATTGCATCATGCCAATCTAAAACTTCAAAATCTTTTAGCTTATCATTGCAAAATTCTTCAATAAGGCCCTTAACCATACCTTCACCAGTTTGCATAATATAATCTTGATCAATAAATGACGCCTCAATATCTATTTGCGTAAACTCTGGTTGACGATCTGCTCTAAGATCCTCATCTCTAAAACATCTAGCAATTTGATAGTATTTATCCAATCCTCCCATCATTAGCAATTGCTTAAAAGTTGAGGTGATTGAGGTAAGGCAAAGAAATTTCCTGACTGCACCCTGCTTGGCAATATATAGTCTCTAGCTCCTTCAGGAGTGGCTCTTGTTAATATAGGTGTTTCTATTTCATTAAAGTCATTATCATCTAGATAATTACGAATCATTGAGGTAATTTTTGATCTAGTAACAATCCTATGATTCATCTCAGGTCTTCTTAAATCTAGAACTCTATTTTTTAAGCGAACATCCTCATTGACCTCTTGATAGTCATCTAATGGAAATACAGGGGTTTCTGCTTTACTTAGAATTTTAATATCTTTACTTTCAAGCTCTACTTCGCCTGTTGTCATATTCTTGTTAATTGTTCCCTCTAATCTTGCTTTTACTAATCCAGTTATTTGAACAACATACTCATTTCTTAGGCTTTCAGCTATTGCAAAAGATTCTGCATTATCCGGATTAATAACAGCCTGACATATACCCTTTATATCTCTTACATCAAGAAAGATAACCCCACCATGATCACGTCTTTTGTGTATCCAGCCACAAATAGTTATCTCTTCATTAAGATTTTTAGAAGTTATTTCTCCACAATAGTGAGATCTCATAATTTTTCCCTATAGTTATTTACTAATCTTATCTTGTTTGGTCACTTTCTTGGAGTCAGATGACAAATTTTGTGAAGATTTGTTAGCTAATTCTTTGTCGTTTGATACCAAATTCTTTTTTTTACCAGTTTTAAAATCTGTTTCGTACCATCCCCCGCCTTTTAATCTAAAAGAAGGCGCTGATACAAGCTTGCTAAGAGTATCTTTTTCGCAATTTGGACATTTAGTTTTAGGTTTATCACTAAACTTCTGTATTAGTTCAAATTCTTGCCCACAATTTGAACATTTATAGTCATAAATCGGCATAAGTACTCAAAAAAAAGATAAAATTATAAACTATTAAGATTTATACATATAACTAATTTATAAAATGTTATTTTCAAAAATATTGCTTCCAACTCTTAAAGATGCACCTCAAGAAGCTGAAGTCATTAGTCACAAACTAATGCTTAGAGCAGGAATGGTTAGAAAGGTTGCATCAGGAATCTATACATGGCTTCCACTTGGTCTAAAAGTTCTTAGAAAAATTGAAAATATTGTTAGAGAAGAAATGGATGCTTCAGGTGCTCAAGAAGTTTTGATGCCAATGGTTCAACCAAAAGAACTATGGGATGAAACGAATAGATGGGAAAAAATGGGGCCAGAGCTTCTAAGAATACAAGATAGACATGATAGAGATTTTTGTTTAGGCCCAACTCATGAAGAGGTTATTACCGATCTTATTAGAAATAATGTGAAGAGTTATAAAGAATTACCGCTCAATATTTATCAAATTCAAACCAAATTTAGAGATGAGGTAAGACCAAGATATGGAGTTATGAGAGGGAGAGAGTTTTTAATGAAAGACTCTTACAGCTTTAATATTGATGAAGCCTGTCTTGAAGAAACTTATTTAACAATGCGCAATACTTACAAAAAAGTCCTTGAGAGAATGGGTCTTGAGTATAAGATTGTTTCAGCTGACTCAGGTGCAATAGGTGGTGACGCTTCAGAAGAATTTCATGTGCTCGCTGAAACCGGAGAAGACACCATCGCAGTAAGTGATAGCTCTGAATATGCTATCAATACTGAGCTGCTTCTAAAAGAAGGTGAAGATATTGAATCTCTTGAGGGAAAACCGTCACCTGATGGTGAGGGAACTATTGAGATTAAAAAAGGTATTGAAGTTGGTCATATATTCCAATTAGGAAAAGTTTATGCAGAAGATATGAAAGCAAATGTACTAAATAATAAAGGCAAAGCATCGACTCTATACATGGGCTGTTATGGGATTGGAGTTTCAAGACTTGTAGCCGCAGCTATTGAACAAAACAATGATGATAAAGGCATTGTTTGGCCTCATAGCATAGCTCCATTTGATATAAATATTATTGCTATTGGCTATGAGAAAGATGAAAAAATAGCTGAAGCATCTAACAATCTATACAAAGAGCTTACGGAAATGGGCTACGATGTTTTATTAGATAATCGTAAAGATGGTTATGGAACTAAAATCAAAGATTCTGAGTTAATAGGAGTTCCACTAAATATTATTATTGGTAAGCAGTTCTTAGAATCAGAGGAAATAGAATTTAGAACAAGATCTGGAGATACATCTCTCAGCAAAATATCAGATTCAAAAACTATCTTAGACTTCTTTAAAGATAAATAATCTTAAACTACTCTTTTAATAATAGTAGCATTTGCTGTTCCACCACCCTCACAGATAGCTTGAAGTGCGTACGTGCCTTCTCTTCTTTCTAATTCATGAAGCAATGTTGTCATTAGCTTTGCTCCTGTAGCTCCTAGAGGATGGCCAAGTGCCATTGCTCCTCCATTTACATTCAGTTTAGTTCTATCAGCTTTAAGCTCTGTAGCCCAAGCCAAAGGCACTGGGGCAAAAGCTTCATTCACTTCATATAAATCAATATCATCAATACTTAAATTAGCTACTGATAGTACTTTGTGCGATGCAGGAATTGGTCCAGTTAACATGTAGACAGGATCATCTCCAACAACTGAGATTGATACGATTTCTGCTCTAGGATTTGCATTAATTTTTTTAAGTCCTGCTTCATTACAAACAAGAACTGCTGCTGCACCATCCGTAATTTGGCTTGCATTGCCAGCAGTTACTACCCCGCCTTCAGAAACAGTTTTAAGCCCTGCAAGTTTTTCAAGACTTGCATCAAATCTTATGCCCTCATCTGCAGTTACCATTTCTTCAATACCCTCAGCATTTTTAGCTTGAACCGGAAGAATCTCTCTATCAAAATATTTTAACTCAGTAGCATTTGCAGCTTTTTGATGACTTTCAAGAGCAAACTGATCTAAATCTTCTCGTGATAGATTCCATTTTTTAGCTACTAATTCAGCACCTGTAAATTGGGAGAAAAATACACCTGGATATCTAGCTTTAATACCGTCAGAATCAAAAGGGAAACCATGGCCAGCATCATAACCATCTTTAACCGAAGCGCCAATTGGAACCATTGACATCACTTCAACACCGCCTCCAATGACAATATCTTGTGTACCTGACATTACGGCTTGAATTGCAAAATGTATTGCTTGTTGAGAGGAACCACATTGTCTATCAACGGAAGTTCCAGGAACTGATTCAGGAAATGATGAAGACAGAATTGCATTTCTTGCAACATTGCCTGACTGAGCACCAACTTGATCTACACAACCAAAAACAACATCGTCAACAAGAGCAGGATCCATATCAAGCCTAGAAGTTATCTCATCTAATACTTTTGCACCAAGATCAGCAGGATGCCAAAGACTTAATTTACCATCCCTTTTCCCACCTGCAGTTCTTACTGCCTCAACAATATAAGCTTTCTCTGCCATAAAAAAATCCCCACTAAAAAAATTCTAATGGGGATAATTGTATCAACAAAAAACTATTTTGTAGATTTTGCCTTGCTGGTTATATAAGCTTTTCTGATTTCCTTTAACAGGCTATTACGGATTTTTGCATTCTCTTTTAAGAATAAACTAGCCTTTACTTTTCCTTGTCCTATAGTTTCGCCATCCATTTTGTAGAAAGCACCTGACTTTTCAACAAGACCAAGTTTATGAGCATAATCCAATATTTCACCTTCAGAATTAATGCCCTGACCATACATAATCTGAAACTCAGCTTGTTTAAATGGAGGTGAAACTTTATTTTTTACAACTTTGACTCTCGTCTCATTGCCCATAATTTCATCGCCTTCTTTAACAGCACCTATTCTTCTTATGTCTAATCTTACTGAAGAATAGAACTTAAGTGCATTACCACCAGTTGTTGTTTCAGGGCTACCAAACATGACACCAATCTTCATTCGTATTTGGTTAATAAATACAACTGTTGCTCCAGACCTTTGTATATTCCCTGTAATCTTTCTGAGAGCTTGAGACATTAATCTGGCTTGAAGGCCTACATGATGATCACCCATCTCACCTTCTATTTCAGCTCTTGGAACTAATGCTGCCACTGAATCAATGATAACTAAATCAACACTATTTGATCTAACCAGCATGTCAGCTACTTCTAGAGCTTGTTCACCAGTATCTGGTTGTGATAATAGTAATTCGTCGACATTTACACCTAGCTTTTCTGCATATTGAGGATCTAGTGCATGCTCTGCATCAATAAATGCACATGTTCCACCCTCTTTTTGACATTGAGCAATAATTTGAAGAGTTAAAGTAGTTTTACCAGAAGATTCTGGTCCATATATCTCAGTAACTCTACCTTTTGGTATGCCGCCTATACCTAATGCTATATCTAGCCCTACTGAACCTGTTGAAATCGAAGGAATATCAAGATTTTCTCTATCCCCCATTCTCATAACGGTACCTTTACCGAAATGACTATCTATATCTGCAAGCGTATCCTTTAATGATTTTGAACCTGTATCTTTTGATTTAGCCATAATAACTCCTTACTGTATATTTATACAGTATAATAGTAATTAAGAAATTTACAACATAAAAGTATATTTTTTCTTTATTTTATCTTACAGTCACACTTTTATAATAAAGTATCAACATTAAATTATGGCATTCGTAGTAACTGAAACTTGTATAAAATGTAAATACACTGATTGTGTTGAAGTTTGTCCTGTAGACTGCTTTTATGAAGGCCCTGACTTTTTAGTTATTCACCCAGACGAATGCATTGATTGTGCTTTATGTGAACCAGAATGTCCGATTGACGCTATTCTCTCAGAGGATGAACTTCCAGATGATCAAATAGACTTTATTGAAATCAATGCGCGTCTTTCAGAAGTTTATGAAAATATAACTGAAGCAAAAGACCCTCTCCCAGAAGCTGAAAAGTATGAAACTGTTAAAAATAAAAGAGACTTAATAGGCATATAAAACAATCAGTTTGGAAAAATAAGAACTCCGCTCACTAAAATCAAAGCAGCAAAGAAAATCATTATATTTAATTTATATTTAGATAGTAGATGATTGATTATTTTTGGCATTAATAATAATGAAATCAAACAACCAATTGCAAAAGGCATAAGTATCTCTAGCTGCATGTTTGCTATAGAGCCAATAATGATTTCATAGACTCCAATTGATAATAAAATTGCGCTTCCAGAAATTCCTGGTAGTAAAAAAAATGAAAATGCTATAAATCCAACTAATACAAATACAATAAATGAGGGATTATTTGATACCAGGCTAATGGTATTAAGCATTGCTGCAAAAATTGCTCCTGCTAGAAAATAAATTATCCAATTCATATTCAACTTAAATTCGTTTTTTAATCGAAAGGCTATTAAGAATGATATTGAACACATCAAGAATGATAAGAATATTAAAAAACCATTCGTATACTGAGAATATAAAAATAAAATAAATTTTGAGGCAAATATTACGCTAATCGCCATAGCAATAAAAAAAGGAATTATTAAATCAAGAAAAAAGACCTGATTTAATTTCTTAAAATTAAATGAAAAATTACTAATTTTTAAATTAGATAAAAATAAAATAAATTTTTCATATACTTTAAAAGCTATAGCAACAGTAGACCCAGATATACCTGGAAGCAGTTCAGCAAGACCAACAAAAAAACCTGCTATAACAAATCTCAACCTTTCAGTCATGAATCATTTCCATCAACAGATGTTCCTGAGAGCATTGGCACAAAAGCAACCTCTTCAAATACGTCTTCTTTAATATTGTCTCCCTCTAACTTAGTTATGACGTGTAATTGTTGAGATTTAGAATTTCCAACCGGTATTACAATCTTAGAATTTATATTTAAGCAATCAATCAAATCTTGCGGGTACTGACGAGGTGCTGCTGCACATAAAACACCATCATATTTTAGTTTTTTGTCCCAATCCGTAAAACCATCACCATATTTAAACAAAACATTTTTTATTTTTAATTCGCTTAAATTTTCTCTTGCTTTTGTAACTAAGGGTTTGATTCTTTCTATTGCATGAACCTCTTCACAAAAATGTGACAAGACAGCTGACTGATATCCACATCCAGATCCAAGCTCTAATACTTTTTCAAAAATTTTTCCTCTAGATTTTGTATGTGATATAAGGTGCTCTGTCATTTTGGCAACTATATAAGGTTGAGAAATGGTTTGCTTATAACCAATTGTTAAGGACCTATTTTCATAAGCCCTAGATTGGAGAGCATTATCAACAAAAATATGACGAGGCACTTGTGACATTGCATCTAGAACTCTGAAATCTTTGATACCCATATCTAAAAGAGTTTCTATCATCTCTTCTCTAACTCTTCTAAATGTGAAGCCTGAACTATTCATTGAAGTGTGATTTTAGATTTTCTCTTAGCATCTCCTGATCAAGATCATAATCTAATACAGAAATTGAAATATACCCATCGTGAACGGCATTTGCATCAGTTAATGTTGATTCATTTACTGGTTCTCCAGAGAGGTTGTATCTATATCTTTTTGTATCTCCATCTGAGCTTATCTCAATGGGTCGTGATGGAACTCCTCTTTTTGCCAAAGATGTTACCCGCATTCCTTTGCATTCATCCTCTGATATATCTGGAAAATTTACATTAAACACTTTGCCATGAAAATCTTCAGGTAAGTTTTTGACAGTATTAATAATCTCTAAAGTTCTATTAACTATAAAATCCATATTAACTGTTTCATAAGAAGCAACAGATAATGCTATCGGGGGATATTTAAGTTTTCTGCCACCTACTGCTGCACCTACGGTGCCAGAATAAATAACATCCGTTCCAATATTTGCTCCATGATTGATGCCTGAGACAACCATATCAAATTCAAAATCAACAATTCCCAGCAAACCAAAATAAGTACAATCCGCTGGTGTACCATCAACAGCATAAACTCTATCTTCTACTTTTCTAATTTCGGTTTCTTTTAAAAAAGAAATAGCTGCACTCATTCCACTGCAATTATTTTCAGGAGCTATAATCCATACGTCATGTTCTTCTGATAATTTCTTAAAAAGATTTTGAATATTGGGAGCCTGATAACCATCATCATTTGTTAATAAGATTTTCATAAGATTTCTTTGAGGTTTACTAGTGATTGAACTGCTATAGCTTTATGCTCACCTATAATACCAATCTTTTCAGAAGTTGTAGCCTTTAAACCAATATTAGATTTTGAAATTTTTAAAATCTCAGACAAACTATCAATAATATTATTTCTATGAGGACTTATTTTAGGTGATTCACAAATTATAGTTGCATCAACATTGCAAATCTCAAGATTCATTTCATGAATTTTTTCTAAACAAAAATTAATTATCTCCTTGCTATCAAGCCCTTTATTGGAAGGATCTTTGTCTGAGAAGAATATTCCTATATCTCCTAGAGCTGCAGCACCTAGTATAGAGTCTGCAATTGAATGAAGGAGAACATCACCATCTGAGTGAGCTTCAATTGCATAATCGCATTGAAGCATATAGCCCCCTATAGTAAAACCTGTTCCAGGTTTATAGGTATGTAAATCAAAGCCACTGCCAACTCTTGAGTTTAATTTTCTTAGAAGATTTAAATCATGATTATAGGTAATTTTAATATTTGAGGCTTTGCCTTCTATTTTTGATACATGATAACCTTGGGATTCCATTACAAACGACTCATCTGGAACATCAATCTTTTGATCAATAAGATGAGCCAATGAGAACTTTAATTTATTAAATTTTGATATTTGGGGAGTTTGCACTAAGTAATAGTCTTGTTTATTTATAGTTTTATTAGATTTACTCTCCTTAATAGAATCGACTACTGGTTTGTAGAAAAAAGAGCAGTCTGATTCAGAGCTGATTATCTTTTCATATATTGCGGCTAAGTCTTTAGCAGTTATGTTCGGTCTAGCTGCGTCATGAGTAATCACATAATCATAATTTTCATTAGTTTCATTTAAAGCATTTAATACTGATATGGCTCTAGTCTCACCGCCCTCAACTATTTCTACTTTCTCATTGTCAAAAAAATTTTGTTCTTTAATAAAATTATCTGATTTTGAAACTGCAATTAGTATTTTTGATATAAATTCAGATTCTATAAAGGGTTTTATTGATTTCTCTATAACGGATTTGCCATCTAGATACTCATATTGTTTTGGAATATCGCTCTGAAATCTTTCACCAATTCCTGCTGCTGGAATTATTGCTAATACTTTATCTGTCATCTTTAGATTCGTCTTCGTCCTTGAAAGATATAAACTCTTCATCAGGATATACTAAGTTCAATTTTTCTCTAGCAAAATTTTCTACATGTTCGTTTGACTTTTGTGCATTCTCAATTTCAAATTCTAAAATATCATTTTGTTTTTTTAGTTCATTGTTTTGTTCTTGTTGAAGATTGTTTTCGTCAAGTATTTGAGTTTTCTTTTGATAAGAGTTTTCTCCAAAGAAAATACTGTTTAGCAGCATAATTATTAAAATAAGTAGGACTAAAGCTAAAGAATAAAATAGTCGATTCATTGACTTAGATTGATACTAGGAAACTCCTCTTCTATCCATAGCAATCGATTATATTTTGCAACTCTATCAGATCTACACGGAGCTCCCGTTTTAATTTGACCTGCTCCAAGACCAACGGCTAAATCAGATATAGTCGTATCTTCAGTTTCTCCTGATCTATGAGAAATAATGGATTTATAGTTATTTTGATTAGCAATATTAATTGTTTCTATTGTTTCGGTAATAGAACCTATTTGATTAAATTTAATTAAAATTGAGTTAGCTAAATTATTTTCTATACCTTCTTGGAAAATAGTCTTATTTGTTACAAACAAATCATCTCCAACTAATTGACACTTGGAGCCAATTCTTTCTGTAAGAATTCTCCAGCCTTCTAAGTCATTTTCATCCATACCATCTTCGATAGAAATAATTGGGTATTTATCCACTAAACTTTCTAAATAATCAGAAAAAGATTCAGAGTCTAAGGATTTGCCTTCACCAGCTAAATTATAATTTTTACCGTCATAAAATTCACTTGCAGCACAATCCAGTGCAATAAAGACATCATCTCCTGGTATGAGACCGGAGATTTTTATTGCTTCAATAATTAATTTGATTGCCTCTTCATTAGATTGTAAATTTGGAGCAAAGCCACCTTCATCTCCCACTCCAGTCGATAATTTTTTTTGTTGCAATATTGATTTAAGATTCCAATATATTTCAGAAGACCATCTCATAACCTCTTTAAAAGTCTTTGCACCTTTTGGGATAATCATAAATTCTTGAATATCAATATTATTATCAGCATGCTCTCCGCCGTTAAGAATATTTAACATAGGCATAGGAAGGTTAGACCCAACATCTTTTCCAGTGATATTTTTATATATCTCGGCAAAATGTTCATGCAATGAAATATTTTTATCTTTTGCTGCTGCATGAGAAGCTGCTAATGAGACAGCTAGAATTGCATTAGCTCCAATATTTGACTTGTCACTAGTTCCGTCTAACTCAATTAATTTCTGATCAATTAATTGTTGATCGTTTGGATCTAATTTTTCAAGAAGTGGGTTTATTAAGTCATTTATATTACTTACAGCTTTTTGAACCCCTTTACCCATGTACAAATTCCCGCCATCTCTTAACTCTAATGCTTCCTTGGTTCCTGTTGATGCTCCGCTTGGCACTATTGCACTTGCTTTAATGCCATTATCAAGAATTACATTACAAGAAACTGTGGGAAGACCTCTTGAGTCTAAAACCTGAATAGCTTTTATTGATTGAATTGAAGCCATGCTTACTAAAAAATATCTAAAGTTTCTTGGTTTTTTACAAAAACATCTAGATGTTTAATTTGCTGCAAAAAAGGTTCCAACATATCAAGACGAAGAGCACAAGGACCATCACATTTAGCTTTATCAGGATCTGGATGTGCTTCTAAAAATAGACCTGCTATTCCCTGAGAAATACCAGCTTTAGCCAAACTTAATAGATATTCCCTTCTTCCTCCAGCAGCATTACCAAGACCTCCTGGAAGTTGAAGTGAATGCGTAACATCAAAAATTGCTGGCTTACCTAGATTCTTGAGAATTTGAAAATTAAGAGTATCTACAACTAAATTGTTATATCCAAAAGAATTACCCCTCTCACAGAGTGTAATTTTACTGTTACCAGCTGATTCACATTTTTCTATAATGTTTTTCATCTCGGGTGCTGACAAAAATTGTGGTTTTTTAAACTGCAAGATAGCATCTGTTTTTGCTGCAGCAACAACTAAGTCAGTTTGCCTTGCTAAAAAAGCTGGTATTTGAACAACTTCACATACTTCACTTACTGGCTGAGCTTGATCCGGTTCATGAATATCAGTAACTACAGGAACATTAAATTCTGTTGAAACTTCTTGAAGTAATTTAAGACCCTCATCCATGCCTGGTCCTCTGAAAGAGGAAACAGAGCTTCTATTAGCCTTATCAAATGAACCTTTAAAAATATAATTAATCTCAAGCTTATCTGATATTAATTTAAATTTTTCTGCAACTTGCAATACTAAGTCTCGAGATTCAAGTACATTCATTCCTCCCATTAAAGTTAATGGCTGTGAATTACCAATAGTAAAGTTTCTAAGTTTCAGATCATTCATAATTACTTATCTATTGTACTCTTAATGTAGCTATTGAAAATAGGATGTCCGTCTCTTGGATTAGATGTGAACTCAGGATGAAATTGACATGCTAAGAACCATTTATGATCTGAGATTTCAATCATTTCAATTAACTTACCATCAACTGAAGTTCCAACTAAATTTAACCCAGAGTTAGAAAATTGATCTACATATTTTGGATTAACTTCATATCTGTGCCTGTGTCTCTCAACAATTTCATGCTTTTTATACATTTTAAATGCTTTTGAAGATTTCTTGAGTTTACATAACTGGCCACCTAGCCTCATAGTGCCGCCTAGATCAGAATTTTTATCTCTTTGCTCTTTTTTACCAGAGATATCATTCCATTCTGTTATTAGTGCAATGATTGGATGCTTTGTTTTTGAATCAAATTCTGTGCTGTTGGCACCTTTTAATTTAAGAACATTTCTTGCATATTCAATCATTGCTACTTGCATTCCTAAGCAAATGCCTAAATATGGAATCTGATTTTCTCTTGCATATTTACATGCCAAAATCATGCCCTCGATGCCTCTATCACCGAAACCGCCAGGAACTAACACTGCATCAGTTTTTGATAAGACTTTTTTTACATTTTTTGGAGATAGGGTTTCGGCAAGGACGAAATTAATATTTACTTTGGTCTTATGTTTTATGCCAGCATGTTCTAAGGCTTCATTTATAGATTTATATGAATCTTGCAACTCAGTATATTTGCCAACAAAAGCTATATTAACTTCTTTTTGTGGGTTAAGACTCGCATTAACAACCCTTCTCCAATCAGATAATTTAGGATCTTTAGATTTAATGTTAAGTTTTTTGAGTATGATTTGATCTACTTTTTGTTTATTCAACAAAAGTGGTATTGAATAAACTGTATCTACATCATGCATTGAAATAACGTTGTCTTGAGCAACAGAACAGAATAAAGCAATTTTCTTTTTCTCATCCTTGGGAAGTTCTTGTTCAGATCTGCAAATCAAACAGTCGGGACCAATGCCTAGTGAACGTAACTCTTTAACAGAATGTTGAGTTGGTTTTGTTTTAAGCTCTCCAGAAGCCTTAATGAATGGAACTAAAGTTAAGTGAACAAATGCCCAAGATGTTGATGGAAGCTCCAGGGCCATTTGTCTAATAGCTTCAACAAATGGTTGGCTTTCAATGTCACCTACTGTTCCACCTATTTCAACAATAGCTATATCTTTTCCTTGTCCACCCTTTTTTATCCTTTTTTTAATTTCATTTGTTATATGAGGTATGACTTGAACAGTTCCGCCTAAATAATTACCCTTTCTTTCGTTTCTGATGACTGTTTCATAGACCTTTCCAGCAGTGAAATTATTTTTCTTAGATGCTTCAAATCTTACAAACCTTTCATAATGACCTAAATCTAAATCAGTTTCAGTACCATCGTTTGTTACAAATACCTCACCATGCTGAAATGGACTCATTGTTCCAGGATCTACATTAATATATGGATCAACCTTAATAAGTGAGACCGATAGTCCTCTTGACTCAAGCAAAGCTCCTATAGAAGCTGCAGCAATACCCTTTCCGAGTGAAGAAACCACTCCTCCGGTTATGAAAATGTACTTAGTATTGGCCATCATTTAATTGAATCATGATGGGATAACAGAATAACAGAATCCGCTTAAGAGTGAAATAAACTTTATTAATATAATTAAAAAATTAGCTTATTTTTTTATAAACTCTTTCAACTCTAGATTTTATTCTAATCATTATGTCATATGAGATTAAACCATTAGCCGAAGCAAGATTATTGATTGAATGATTAGGTGAAAAAAACTCACACCAATCTCCTACATTACATTCTTTAATATCAGAGATGTCTATAGTTGTTACATCCATGCTAATCTTTCCAAAAACAGTAGCATCTTGATTGTTAACTTTTACAGTTGTTCCATCTTTAATGTGTTGAGGCAAACCATCTGCATATCCAAGATAAACAGTGGCTACTTTCATTCTTTTTTCTGCAATGGCCCTTCCGTCATATCCGACCCTTTCACCGATATTAAGTTCCTTAATATTTATTATTGGAGATTTAAGTGTAATAGCTGTTTTTAGTTCGTCATTTCCGATATATCCACCAAATATTCCAATTCCTACTCTTACCCAATCAAAACACTTGTCAGGAAAGTTTAAAATACAGCCGGTGTTTGCAATACTTTTAGTTACTCCAGAGTGTAAGTCTTTATACAGTCTCTCAAACCTCTCGAATTGCGCAGAATTTGAGGGATCATCTTTCTTATTAGATGCAGCCAAATGAGTCATGAGTGTAAAATTTATATCTTCAAGATAATCTTTATAAATCTCTAAAAATCTGTCTATTTCAAAACCCAGTCTGTTCATGCCGGTATTAACTTTTAACCATAAATTTTCAAAATTATTGTTTTTAATAATGATATTTAATTGGAATTCGTTATGAACTACTAAATCTAAATCATGCTTCTTAGCTAAAAGGTAATCCTCCTGAGAATATATCCCCTGCATGAGGACAATTTTTTTTTGTGAGATTTTTCTTAAATCAATTGCTTCATCAAGTCTTACTACTCCATATCCATCAACCAGATCATCGATATCAGAAACTATATTATTAAGCATGTGACCGTAAGCATCAGATTTGATGACTGCTAAAAAATTTGAAGTATTTGAAGTTTTATTTTTTAATTTTTGAATATTGCTTCTTATGATAGATGGGTCTATTTCAAGAATGCTTTTTAATGTCGTCATTCAAAAGAGTCGTAATATCCATCGCTAGAAAAATTTTCAAAGCGCGTATATTCTTTTAGGAATGTTAAATTAACAATTCCAATTGGTCCGTTTCTTTGTTTTCCAATAATAATTTCAGCTTTATTGCCTTGATCTGAATCTTCGTTATAAACCTCATCTCTATAAATAAACAAGATAACATCAGCATCCTGTTCAATAGCACCTGAATCACGAAGATCTGCCATAATTGGTCTTTTGTTAGGTCTTTGTTCTACCGCCCTATTAAGCTGAGAAAGTGCTATAACTGGAACATTGAGCTCTTTTGCTAATGATTTTAATGATCTAGATATTTCTGATATTTGATTCACTCTATTTTCTGTTGATGTTGGCAACTGCATTAACTGAAGGTAATCAACTACGATTAGTGATAATCCATTCTCCTCTTGCCTTGCAAGCCTTCTAGCTTTTGCACGAAGCTCCATTGGAGTTAGCAGAGAGCTATCATCAATCCACAATGGTAAATTCTTGAGTCTTTCACCTTCTGAAAGTAGCAATTTTAGCTCGTTGTCCTTTAACATTCCTGAGCGAACATTTTGCTGATTTAGTTTGCTCATTCCTGATAGCATTCTAGTTGTTAAAGCTTCACCAGGCATTTCTAAACTGAATATTAAAACGGCACCATCATTATCTTTTTCAAGCAAAACATTTTCAGCTATATTCATAGCAAAAGATGTTTTACCCATACTTGGTCTTCCAGCAACCACTATAAGATCACCGTTTTGTATGCCCTGGAGTTTGTTATCGAGATCCTTAAACCCTGTAGAAGAGCCAATTAAACCCCCGGCTTTATTAGACATCTCATGAAGCCTATCCATTGTTGATGGAATTAATTCTTTCATCGATTGAAGGCTTTGATCATTTTGACTAGACTCATCATTCAATGCAAATATCATACTTTCAGCCTTGTCTAATAATGCATTGCCATCTTGTCCTTGAGGGTTATTGATTAATTCAGAAATCTCAGAATTAGCTTTCATTAATTTTCTGGTAATAGATCTCTGTCTAATTATTTCAGCATATGCTTCAAGGTTAGCGGCAGATGGAGTTGAAGTGGCAAGTTCAACTAAATAGTCTTTTCCACCAACCTTATTAAGAGAATTTTTATTATCTAATTTTTCTGAAACTGTTAGAGGATCTAGAGGTTTGTTTTCTTCAATCAATTCAGACATTGATTGAAAGATAATTTGATGGTCTTTGCCATCAAAATCATTTTCTTTAATAACCTGTATTACTGTGTCAAAACGATGTGTTTCAAGCATTAAACCGCCAAGAACTGCTCTTTCAGCTTCTCTTGCTTGCTCGTTTTGATTTATAGATAAGTCAGACATTGGAATATGATTTTTACATCATATTTTAAAATATACAACTACTCAGCTAATACTTTTACAGTTACTTCTGCAGAAACCTCAGGATGAACAGCAATAGTTATTAAATGATCACCAATTTCTTTAATTGGTCCATCTGGCAGCTGCACCTCACTTTTATCTATTTCAATATCGATATTTGTAAATGCCTCGGAAATCTCTCTTGTACCAACTGAACCATATAATGCTCCCTCTTCAGTTACAGGCACTGCAATTTCACAAGTCTTACCATTAATAGTCTCAGCTCTTGCTTCAGCTTTAGTAAGCATGTCAGCAGATACTGCTGCTAGCTCATCTTTTCTTGCCTCTACGTCAGCAATATTTTTATCACTAGCAAATGCTGCTTTCTTCTGTGGAATTAAAAAGTTTCTTGCATAACCAGAATTGACTTCAACTATGTCACCAATTTCGCCTAATCTTTGTATTTTATCTAATAATATAATCTTCATAATCTTATTGATGCATATCCGTGTATGGTAAAAGAGCTAAAAATCTAGCTATTTTAATCGATTTTGTAACTTTTCTTTGATTTGATGCTGATACGCCTGTAACTCTTGCGGGTATTATCTTTCCTGTTTCAGTAATAAATTGTTTCAAGATATCAATATCTTTGTAATCAAATTTCTTAGGCAATTCATATTTACTCATTATCTTCACCTTCTTCTTGTTTAGCTTCTGATTTATCTTCGACATCCTCTTTTACTGGCTCAGGATCTTTCTTGACGTCTTCTTTATCTTTCTCAACTTCAGACGCTTCAGGTTTTTTGTTCTTCGATTCAACAAAGAGGCTAGAATCTTCTCCGTTGTGTTCTTTTACAACTAAAAATAAATGCCTAATGATGGATTCGTTATATTTAATTTTTGTTTCTATTTCTAATAACTTAGAAGGATCACCTTCAAGGTTAAATAAAATATAGTGGCCTTTATTATGGTTAGCTATTGAATATGCTAATTGTCTTCTTCCAATATCTTCTGTTTTCACAATATTAAAAGAATTATCTTTTAATAACTTCTCAAAATCTTTTTTAAAGTTATCAACCTTAGAAGAAAGGTTGGGGTTGAGAACTATTACTGCTTCGTACTTTTTCATTTGCTACCTTATGGTTAAAGATTTGCTTCTTAATTGATGCAAACCAAGGAATGCGCATTCTAATGGAATTGATATTTAGAATCAATACTCGCTTTTAACTATCTTTAAAAGCTTGGAAAGCCAACTTTGATTTTGCTCAGCTATTAAATCATCATTTTTCTGCTTAAAACCATGATCAACCAATCCAATGGATGTTGCATAGATTGGATTTTGTAAAATACTTTCCATTCCAGAGAATTTATTTGGAATACCTAGTCTTACAGATGTCTGAAAAATAGATTCTGCTAATTCAACTACACCTTCCATTTTCGATGTCCCGCCTGTAAAAACAATACCAGCAGAAATTTTATCCTCAAATCCGTTTCTCGTAATTTCTGCCTTAACAAGTTCAAATAACTCTGTATACCTAGGTTGAATAATATCAGCTAAAGAACTTCTTGAGAGTTCTCTTGTTGGTCTTCCTCCTACACCAGGAACTTCAATACTTTCATCATCTTTTGTGAACTCAGCAACTGCACAACCGTGTTTTTGTTTTATATCCTCGGCCTGAGGTGTTGGAGTTCTCAACGCTTGCGCAATATCGCTAGTTACCTGGTCACCAGCAATAGGTATTACTCCAGTAAAAACTATTGAGCCAGAATTAAATATTGCTATGTCGGTAGTACCTCCACCAATGTCAACCAAACATACTCCTAAATCTTTTTCATCTTCAGAGAGAATAGAATGAGAGCTAGCTAATTGCTCTAAAACAAAACCATCAACAGATAGACCACAATTTCTTATGCATTTTTCTATATTTTTTACTGCGCTGTTAGCACATGTGACCAAGTGAACCTTTGCTTCAAGCCTCACCCCAGCCATTCCAAGCGGGTCCAGGCTAACTTCTTGACCATCAATCACGTACTCTTGAGGAAGGACATGCAAAACATTTTGATCAGATGGAATTGATACTGCCTGAGCGGAATCAATAACTCTGTCAATATCATAAGGTGTAACTTCTTTATCTTTAATGCCTACAGCGCCTTGAGAATTAAGACTTTTAATGTGACTACCAGCAATGCCTACATATACAGATCGGATCTTATCCTCAATCATGGATTGAGCTTGCTCTACGGCCTTTTTAATTGCATCAGTTGTAGCATCAATGTTTACAACTACTCCTTTTTTTAAGCCGCTTGATGGGTATGCACCGAGTGAGATTATTTCTAGTTTTTGAGCTTCATTATATTTACCTACAATGCAAACTACTTTAGAAGTACCTATATCTAAGCCAACAACTATATTAGAATTTTTACCATTATTTGCCATAATCTAAAGCAACTCCATCCTTATACCTTAGATCTATCATACTAGGAATTTTTCTATTTTCGTATAAGTAATTTAAGGTATCTTTTAATGAATTAAATTTATT
>CACEBI010000014.1 GCA_902557705.1 uncultured SAR86 cluster bacterium | reverse complement strand
TCCTTCAACATATTTAGAAGCTCAATCTGCCGATAAGCCTAAAACACAAACTAAATATAAAAAAGCAAGAGCACTGCAGAGTAAAACTGCAAAAAAAATGGCTAAAGTTTATGAAGCTCTTGAAGTGGTAGATGATAAAGGTGAGCCTGCACCAGATATGGAGACAGTTATAGAAATTCTTACAGAATTAAGAAACAACCAAAGCGAGCTTAAAAGTTATGACCGTTCTGTTATGTGGAATTCCTGGGGTTATGTTTATTTTTCCGATGGAAAATATAAAGAAGCCATACAAGCATATGAAAATGTTATTAATGAACCAGAAGTAACTCTACCTATCAGAAATTCAGCACTTTTCACTTTAGCTCAATTAAATTTAGTTCAAGAAAATTATGCAAAAGGAATCGAGTTAATTCTCCAATGGATGGATCAAGTTGAAACGGTAACAGCTCAATCTTGGTCTCTCTTAGGTCAGGCATATTATCAGCAAGGTAATTTTAGAAAAGCAATGTCCTCAATGAAAACTGCTGTATCAATGGCAGAAGAAGAGGGTTATAAACCTAAAGAAAACTGGTATGTTCTTCTTGCTGCATGTATTAGTGAGCTAAAAAAAGAAATAGGTGAGAAAAAGGCTTTACTTCAACAACTAGATATATATGAAATCTTGGTCAATTTATATCCTAAAAAGTTATATTTTGTTCAACTTGGTGGAACTTATGGCCAACTTGGAAGAGAAAAAGATTATATGATTACTCTTAAAGCTGCGCATGCAAAAGATTTTCTAGACAAAGAATCCGAATATCTAGCTTTAGCACAATTGTTACTATTAAATCAAAATCCATATTGGGCTGCACAAGTATTAGTATCTGGACAGAAGAAAATTACTACATACACAGAAACAGTAAAAGACAAGACAACAGGAGAAGAGGTTAAAGTAGAAAAAACTGGCCCTGTAGTCAGAGATAATGAAAAAAATCTTAAACTTCTGGCTGATTCTTGGAGAATGGCTCAAGAGATAGATAAAGCTATTCCAGTTTTAGAGCAAGCTGCTAAATTATCAACAGATGGTAAATCATACGTATTACTCGGAAATCTATATCTTGCAGAGGATAAATTAGAGAAAGCTGTTGATTCTATAAAAAAAGGATTAAAGAAAGGCAAAATTGATAAGATATCCCAAGTTCATCTAACTCTTGGTCAAGCATACTTTGAGATGCAAAAATTTGAAAATGCAAAGAAAGAGTTCAGGATCGCTGCTCGAGATAAAGATAAGAAAGTTAAAACGACAGCGAATAATTGGATTAAATATACAGAAAATGAAGAAATTAGAGTTAAGAATTTGGCTCTAAGAAGGGACTACATACAAAGTCAATCATAACTTCTCATATTCTTCTATCTTAAAATCATAGTCATTGTCTGAGTTTTTTATATATGACTCGGAATTTAGTAGTTTCCAGTTTTCCATTTCAACCTTTGGATAGTAAATATCTCCTAAAACATTGCAGTCTACTTTTGTAATAACTAGTTTATTCATAACAGGTAAAGTTTCTTTAAATAAATAACCACCACCAATAATTACTATCTCATTAACTATACCCATCTCGTGATTATGCTTTTCTGCAGCCAGCATGGCATTTTCTAAATTATCAAATACATGAGCGCCATCTATTTCTTTTACTGTCCTAGATATTACGTAATTTATTCTATTAGGAAGAGGTCTCCCAATTGATTCAAATGTCTTCCTTCCCATGATAATTATTTTATTGAGTGTATATTTTTTAAAATGGGCAAGGTCATCCTTTAAATTCCACGGTAAATCGTTGTCTACTCCAATTACAAGGTCATTTGATACAGCAACAAGATGCGAAATAATCTTCATTTTTATACAGCCATTTTTGCTTTTATAGCAGGATGATGCTCATAACCCTCGAGTTTAAAATCATCTATAGAACAGGATGATAAATCTTCAAGCGAATTAAGTGTTGGCATAATTAATTTTGGCGCATCAAAAGGTTTCCTTGATATTTGTTCTTTTACTTGATCAACAGAATTTAAATATATGTGCGCATCACCAAATGAATGAACAAATTTTTTGGGCCTAAGATTTAATATTTCTCCGAATATACTCAATAAAAGTGAGTAACTTGCAATATTAAATGGAACGCCTAGAAACATGTCTGCACTTCTTTGATACATGTGACAGCTTATGGTTCCATTGCTGATATAAAATTGCGACATTACGTGACATGGGGGCAACGCCATCTTATCAATTTTTCCAACATTCCATGCTGATAAAATATGTCTTCTGCTATCAGGGTTATTTTTGAGGTTATTCATTAAATCTTTAATTTGATCAATGCCGTCCCAATCCCTCCATTGGACACCATATACTGGCCCAAGCTCCTTCCTTAATTCATTATTCTCATATCCTAAATCTTTACCCTGATTATCAGCATTGTCTGTCCAAATAGTTGAATATTTATTTAAGTCAGTAAGCTCTTCTCTATTCTTGCCAAATCTGATTTCAGCAAGCCTTCTCTCATCGCTCGATCCTTCTAAAAACCATATCAACTCAGATACTACACCTTTCCAGGCAAGAGACTTGGTTGTTACTGCAGGGAAACCTTTCTCAAGATCAAATGACAATTGATGACCGAAAGAAGAAATAGTTCCTGTATTGGTTCTATCATCTCTTTTTTCACCGTTGTCTAAAATATATTGCAGTAGATCTAAATAAGCCTTCATGCATTTTTCCTTGAATAAAATAACATTATAAATCCAATTACTATCATAGGAACACAAAGAATCTGCCCCATACTTAATGAGTCTAAAAAGATGTATCCGATATGAGAGTCTGGTTGTCTGAAGAACTCAATAGAAAATCTTATTAGTCCGTAAAAGATTAAAAAGCTTGAGCAAACAACTCCATGAATTTTAGTAACCTTGTTTATCCAGAACAATAGAAAAAATAATACAAGGCCCTCTCCAAAACTTTCATACAACTGTGACGGATGTCGCAAGAGTCCAAATGGATCTGTGGGAAAAACGAAACCCCAATCACCATTTGTTTCTTTTCCATATAATTCGCCATTTAGAAAATTGCCAATTCTTACAAGCCCAAGACCTATCGGCATTGATAGAGCTGCACCATCCATAAGCCTTAAAAAACTTAGATTATTTTTTTTAGCAAAAACCATGAAACTAATAACCACTCCAGCTAAGCCTCCATGAAAACTCAAGCCTCCTTGCCATATATAAAACAATGATATTGGATTATTAATTAGTTGCTCCGTTCCATAGAAAAGCATGTACCCAATTCTCCCCCCACACATAGCACCAATAAATAAACCATAAAGAAAAACCAAATCATTAACTTTTTCATGATTTAATCCAAGTTCAGTCATTATTTGATTCGATTTCAAAAAAAGATATATAAAGACTGCAGATAGCAGCCATGTCACAGCATAGTATTGTATTTTTAATGGACCAACTTCGATTAATGAAGGGTTATTAAAAAATTCTGATAATTCTATAATCATGAAAAAACCATATAAAAAAATATTAGCAACATCATGCTTGCCATCATTCTCTTCAATATTTTTTCAGAAACGTGATGAGCAATATAAGCCCCATATTTGGCTGCAATTATACTAGTTAAACTGATGCCTAGGAGGGCAGGTAAATATATATAGCCTAGTGTTAGTGGGGGTAGAAGCGAATTATTAATGCCTGAAATTAAATAACCTAATGCACCAAAGATGGCTATTGGAACACCACATGCGGCAGAAGTTCCAATACTTGAAGTCATAGGTAATCCAGATGCTTTTAAGTATGGCACAGAAAAAATTCCTCCGCCTATACCCAGAATAGATGACGTGAACCCAATTCCAGTTCCAACAAAGTAGGGCTCTTTATGTTTCTTAGTTCTTTCTTTGAACTCTATCTCCCTATTGACACCCATTTGAATTGCAACAAAAAGAGCAAAGACACCTATTATGAATTTAAGAATATTTCCATCAAGCTGGACTGCAAATAAAGCACCAAAAAATGCTCCAATAACTATCCCTAAAGCTATTGGTTTAAAAAACTTATAATCTATAGCATTCTTCTGTTTATGAGCATATGCTGAAGAAATTCCAGTAAATACAATACAGCCAAGTGAAGTACCAACAGCCATGTGAATCATTATTGCTTCTTCAAAACCATATTGAATAAAGCAAGCAACCAAAACAGGCACTGTAATAATTCCGCCGCCAACGCCAAACATTCCTGCTATAAGCCCTGCAAATATACCTAGAGTAGCAAACAATATTAGTGCTTCAATCATTATTTACTTCTTCACAAAAATTATCTCTCAATGCGTTAAGAGCTGATCGATATACTTCTTTTTTAAACTCAACAATAGTATACAAAGGGTACCAATAAGGAACCCATTTGTAATCTATAAATTCGTTATCAGGATCATTTTTAAAATGAATTTTTACATCTTTTATAAGCCTAAATAAAAACCATTTTTGCTTTTGGCCTTTAAATCTTTTTTTTAAAAAATGATTTTTTCTTTTTTCATGAGGCACATCATATTTAAACCATTCATCTGTTGAAGATATTAATTTTACATCTTTCTTTTTAATTCCAACTTCCTCATACAATTCTCTTATAGCAGCTTTAAGCGGGCTTTCACCAAAATCAATACCGCCTTGAGGAAATTGCCAGCTATTTATATTTTTTCTTTTGCAAAGTAATAATTTGCCTTTATTATTGATAACAATCAGACCAACGTTTAATCTATATCCGGGCTCATTTATCATTATATTAATTATTATTTTATGAAAAGAAATTTAGCAATATTTGATTTAGATAATACCATTCTTAATGGAGATTCTGATTATTCGTGGATTAATTTTTTAATTCAAACTGGGCATGTTGATAAAGAAGAATATGAGAAAAAAAATCAGTACTTCTATGATAAATATTATGAGGGCAATTTAGACTATGACGAGTGGGCTGAGTTTGCTCTTTCAACAATAAAAGGAAAAACACCTGATTATGTTGAACACATCATGTCCGAGTTCCTATCTTCAGTTATAGAACCGATGATTAATATATATGCATTGAGGTTATTACATAATCACCATCATAATAATGATGTTATGTTGCTGGCCTCTGCTACAAATTCTGTAATAGTTAATCCTATAGCCAAGAGGTTGGGCTTTGAAAACATTGTTGCAACAGAGGTTGAGGTGATTGATGGAGTTTATTCTGGAAAGGTTAAAGGTATGCCAGCCTTAGGAGAGGGAAAACTCATTAAGGTTAGAGAATGGATGCTCAATAATAATTTCGATGATTTTAAAAATGCTACATTTTATTCTGATTCTATGAATGATTTCCCATTACTTTTAGCTGCTAATAAACCAATAGCTGTAAATCCTGATAATAAGTTGAGAGAGGAGTGCAAGAAAAGGTCTTGGGAAATTATCGATTTACCTTAATTGGGATCTATTTTGTCTGCAACAATTTGTGCTGTTTGCGCACTTAACGTCCAGCCAAGATGACCATGGCCTGCATGATAATAAACTCCTTTCATTTTACTTTCTCTTGTAATTGGCATCATGTTTGGAGTCATGGGTCTTAATCCCGCCCATGGAGTATAAGTTTCAGTACTGACATTTGGAAAATATTTTTCAACCCATTTTAGTAGAGGCTTGATTCTGTCTTGTCTGATATCAGTATTTACTCCAGCAAGCTCTGCTGTGCCAGCAACCCTAAATCTATCACCAAGTCTACTTGCAACAATTTTCACTGGCTGATCAATTAATGATACTGTTGGAGCACACTGCTTAGATATTTCGTCTTTAAGATCAATTGTGATGCTATAACCTTTAACTGGATATATATTCATTTTGTCACCCAGCCTATTTGCAAAGTTTTGTGTATTTACCCCTGCACAAATTACAACATTATCAAAGTCACCATTGATTATTTCATTTTCGTGCCTCATTGTTAATATCAGCTTATCTTTTTGTCTGGTTATATATTCAACAGTTGTTTTAAGTTGAAGATTTGCCGAGTACTTTTCTACTAGGACTTTTTCTAGATTTGTACAAAACTTATGAATATCACCGCTTGCATCAGATTTGGTATATATTCCGCCAAGAATTTTTTCATAATTTTTATTATTTTCAAAAGCTGGTTCTATTTCTTTAACTTCATCGGTAGTTAATATATCCCACTCCATTCCTTCTTGATCTAACCATGAAACCTTTTCTTTATCTAATTTAAATTCCTTTTCATTGTCATAGAATCTTAAAATACCTTTTTTTAGTAACTCAAACTCTATTCCTTCTTCATCAGCTATTTTGAAATATATTTCTCTAGCTTTTTTTGCAATATCTATTGTCTCAAGAGTATTTTTTTTATGCTCACCTTTTAAAGTTGCCCAAAGAAATCCCATCATCCACTTATATTTTTGAATTTCAGGTGATGGATTAAATAATAGCGGGGCATCTGGAGTAAACATCCATTTTATTCCGCTTACAACATTTTTTGTTGTATTCCATGTTTCTGCGTTACTTGCACTTAATTGTCCGCCATTAGCATAGCTTGTGGCCATTGCAGGGTATCTTCGAGAGTCAATAATAGTTACGCTGTGACCTTTTTTTAAAAGAGCATAGGCCGTAGTAGTGCCAGCAATTCCAGCACCAATTACAGCAATTTTCTTCATACAGCATTGTCTCAACAAAACTTAATAAAAGCGACAAAATTATATTAAAAAACCTGCTTTTTATTTAATAGAAATTTAGTTACAATCTAAATAAGAATGATTCTCATTTAGAAAACCCTTAAGGATGTAACATAACATGAGCGAATTTATTATTGTATTTAGAGAAGTTTTAGAGGCATCTCTTGTCGTTGGAATTATTTATTTGATTTTAGAAAAATCTAATCAATTAGGTCATTTATATAAACTGTGGCTGGGTGTCCTAGCAGCAATTGTTGCAAGCATTTTGGTTGGTTATTTTGTTCTAGAAGCCAAGGAGTCTTTGGGAAATGACTCTACGGCAGCTTTATTTGAGGGAATTTTTCTTTATCTAACAGCTATCTTGATTTGGTATGTAATATTCTGGTTATCTAAACATGTAAGTGACAGAAAAGAACTTGAAGGTAAAACTTTAAATGCAATTAAGCTTTCTTCATGGGGTGTATTTTTAGTCGTTTTCTTTGCAATTCTTAGAGAAGGTTTTGAAACAGCAGTATTTTTAATTTCAAGTTTTTCTATTACTGGGTCGTTTTCATATTTAGGATTTATTACTGGGGCAGTTCTTGCAGTTCTTATAGGGTACCTAATCGTTCTCCAAGGCAGGAAGATAAATCTAAGATATGTTTTTAAATATACAACTTTATTATTAGTTTTTTTATCAGCTGGGATGGTCGCCTATGGAACTCATGAGGTCGAGGAGTATTTGGTTAAATCAGAACAGATTGAAAAAACTGAAATCTATAGACCTTGGGATATTTTGCAACCTCAAACAGATGATGTAGGCCAGAAGACTTATCACCCACTCCATGATAAAGGATCAATTGGTGTTTTCTTAAAAGGATTTTTTGGTTATAACAGTAATCCAAATGTACCTGAGGTTATTTTATGGATTTGCGCTTTATTTTTTGGCTTAAATATGTGGAGACGTTTTTATTTCTAGGAAATTAAATATCTAAGCTATTCTTCGGCCTTTGGTTTTGGTTTTGAAAGAGTCTTTTGTGTTTTTGCGCCAAGACCTTTTAACTTATCAACTTGTGTAAATAAGTTGCCATCGCCTTCAATTAATTTATTTTGAGCTGAGTCGTAACTTTCTTTTGCTCTATCTAGATGCTTCCCAACTTCAAATAAATCCTTTGTGAAATTAGAGAACTTGTCATATAAAAGACCGGCTCTTTCAGCAATATCTTCAGCATGTTTGTTCTGACTATCTAATCGCCAAAGATTTTCTGCAATTCTTAAGATTGCTAGAAGGTTAATTGGTGTAGCAAAAGCAATCTTTTTTTCATTTGCTAAAGTTTGAAGGTCCCAGTCATTCATAAGTGCAACAGATAAGGCAGAGTCTATGGGAATGAATATAAAAAGATAATCAGGAGCATTTATATCTTCAAGATCATTATAGTTTTTGCTAGATAAATTTTTAATATGGCCTTTAATAGATCGAATATGCTCCTTTAAAAACGAATTTTTGTCATCCTCATTTTCAGCATTTACAAATCTTTCATATGCAGTAAGAGAGACTTTTGAATCAATTACAATATTTCTATCATTTGGAAGAAGAATTACAGCATCTGGTCTAAGATTATTTCCCTGCCTGTCTTTATAATTTGGTTGGAGAAGGTAGTTAATATTTTCTTGAAGTCCTGCTTTTTCTAATGCGGTTTCAAGAATTTGTTCACCCCATGCACCTTGTTGTTGAGAGTCACCTTTGAGAGCTTTGGTAAGGCTTTGAGCGTCTTCTTGCATCCCTGATGTAGCATTAAGAAGATCTTCAATTTGCTGACCAAATTTCGCTCCATCCTTTGCTCGTTCTAGCATTTCTCGTTCTATATTTTTCTTTAATTGATCTATCTCTCTTTGCATCTGAGTGCCAAAAGGTTTTAGCTGGGAGTCTAGTTGGTTTTTTAATTCTGAAATATGCCTTTCATTAATAGAACCAGCAATTTCTTTTTTTGCTTCTTCTAGTATCTCGCCTAATAGTTGTTTTTTATCTTCCTTCGCTTTATCTGCGTTTTTATTTTGGTTCCAAAAGTAGAAAGCAATTCCTAAAATAACAATTAAATTTAAAATATTAAGAAAATTATCCATGTTTAAGATTCTACTATAAAATAGCAATCAATTATGGATGATAAACTAATATCTAAATTTAATAACTTCAAATCTCAAGGTCTCTCAATTGATATCACGAGAGGCAAACCAGATGCCGCTCAGCTAGATTTAGCTAATGATCTATTGAGCATGAATGTTGAGCCTTTTGATGGCAACGTAGATTTACGAAATTACGGAGAGCCCTTTGGAATTCAAGATGCTAGAGCTCTTGGTGCAGATGTTCTTTCAGCTCCTGTCAATAACATAATTACTGGTGAACAATCCAGTTTGATGCTTACTTATCAGATGATTCTTTCAAAATATCTGTTTGCTGAGCCTTTGCCATGGAAAGATGTAGAAGCTCCAAAATTTATCTGTCCTGTGCCTGGATTTGATAGACATTTTAGAATGTTAGAAGATTTTGGAATAGAAATGATAACAGTGCCTTTAATAGATGATGGTATTGATCTTGATGAACTCTCAGATACACTTCAAAGCAATTCAAATGTGCTTGGAATAATTTGTGTTCCACGTCATTCAAACCCATCAGGTGAAGTTTATAGCGATGATAATATAAATAAGCTTTTCAAAATTGGTAAAAAGTATTCTGAAGATTTTCTTTTTCTTTTTGATCATGCCTATTTAGTTCATGATTTCCTCCCCACGAAAGAACAAACACCTGTTTGGAAGTTAGCAGAACAAAATAGTACAACCAATCAAACAGTAGTTGTAACGTCTTTTTCTAAAGTTACTTTTGGAGGTGGTGGCTTATCGTTTATGGCAGCAGCAAGCGGTAATTTAGATTTAATTAAGCGAATAAGAGGCTCAATGGTTATCTGTCCTGATAAGGTAAACCAAAAAAGACATACAAAATTTTTTAAAGACTTAAGTGATATCAGAAATCATATGAAAAAGCATGCTGATTTAATTAGGCCTAAATTTGAGATAGCTTATAAGGCATTAGAAAAACTTGATAAAGATGTGGGTGAGTATTCTCAACCAACCGGTGGCTATTTTATAACTTTTAAATCACAAAAACCTATTGCTTCAAACATTGTTGAGTTGTGTAAAGAGGCAGGCGTGCTTCTTACTCCGGCAGGAGCTACACATCCCTATGGTATAGATCCTAAAAATAATACTTTAAGAATTGCTCCAACGTTTATCAGTGAGAAAGAGCTAGAAATTGCAATGGATGTTTTTGTAACAGCTGCTCAAATGGCTCACAACCAGGGTTAATTTAGTTTTTTGCTTTAGTATGGGGTTGATAGTTAACGCCATCAAATCCTTCAAATATCTCTTTAATACCTGGATGATTGCATGGCTCTTTAGACTTGTCTAATAATAAGTTTTGTTCAGAAACATATGCTATATAAAAGATTTCTTCATTTTCGGCAAATAAATGATAAAAAGGCTGTTCTTTGATTGGCCTTATTTGTTCTGGTATTGCTTGATACCATTCTTCGGTATTATTAAATTCTGGGTCCAAATCAAAAATAACACCTCTAAAGTTTAAAAACTTATGTTTAACTATATTTCCAATAGAAAATTTTGCTTCAACTAATTTCTGCATTATATTTATAAATTAAACTATTTAAGGAAAAAAGTCATGATAGAAAATTTTAGAGAAGATCATAAAAAAGAAAATTTTATGGTTGTTTCAACAAACAATATAGAGGGCGCAGAAATAACTGAATATTTAGGCATAGTACAAGGAAGCACTGTAAGATCTAGAAATGTAGGCTCTGATATTTTTGCTAATTTAAAAAATCTAGTTGGCGGAGAGTTGGTTGGTTATTCTAAATTACTCCAATCTTCAAGAGATCAGGCATATCAAAGAATGTTAGATGATGCTGCTGCAAAAGGAGCAAATGCTATAATTTGTTTTAGGTTTCAAACCTCAACTATAACTCAAGGCGCATCAGAAATTTTGGCATATGGCACTGGTGTAAAAATTAAATAATAAGGAAAAAAAATGAACAAGACAGAGAAAGTAGCTTTTAGAGAAGCTGTTATCGTAGTATTGATGGGAGCAGTAATTAACTTTCCGCTTCAGACATTTCTATTGTGGCTAACAATTGATAGCTGGCAGTGGTCAAATCCGATAACAATATCATTGTTCACCCAATCTATTCTTACATTAGTTGCCCTTGTAAGAGTTTTTTCAATAAGAATGAGATTTCAAAGAGGAAAGTTTTAGGACCTAATCTTTTTTCTGTTTCTTTTCCTTCATATTATCTTTATGAGAGCCATGCATCCTCATCTTCATTCTGTGATTAATCATATCTTTACACCATACATCATAAACAGTCGAATAATTTGAAGCTAAGGCAGATAGAGCTATAGCATCGGCCCATTTCTCATCGTTCCATGATTTATCTTTTGAATCCCCATTCTTTTTAATGTCTTCAAAAACAACATCTGCAGCACCTAGAAACCATTCAATCCCAGATTTAGTCTCCATGCACTCTTTTGCACTCATAAGCTTATTAGGATGCTCTCTTTTTTCTTTTTTATGTTCATCAGCATACAAAGATCCGAACATAGAAAAAGTAATTATTAAAGTAGTGATTTTCTTCATATCTCTCCAAAAATTAGATTTACATTAATAGAGTAAATTATTTACAAAAAAGTTCAAAAAAATATTTACTTTTAAAAAAAAATATTCATAATGCTCCGATATTTATACTCATAGGCATAATTCTTTCTGCCTATCAGTATGACTATCCTTGAAATAATTCAAATTATTAGCGTATTTTTTGGCACATTGATAGCCGCGCCTCTTATTGTCTCAAAAAAGTATAATAAGAGATTGTTAGGACTAATTGCAGTTGCAATGGGGAGTATTCTTGCAATGATAGTTCAACTGTATGCTGGTTTATATTATTTTTTCTTTGCTTCAGCTTTTTGGTTACTAAACTCTGCGCATGCTATTCGTAAAATGCTTAGGGCAAATAGAGAAACTCTTTAGGCGTTAACAAAATCTTTGTATTTTAGAACAGAGATACCCTCTGCATTATCATTCTTTTTGAACCATTGCTTTGGCAACATATTGTACATCTATGAATCTAAAATCTAACAAGGTGCCAAGCATCCATGTTCTAATTTTTCGTTATATAAAACTGATAATACTTGAGACCATTTTTTCTACCGAGTCTTTGCCATCCAATGTAGCATCTGCCCATTTCTTGTAAAGAGGCTCTCTTTCTAGATAGATTTCATCAATACTCAAACCCTCAGGAGCAGCCAATCCCCTTTGTTGACCCTGACCGATTCTATTTTTTATTTCATCAAGAGGTGTATTGATATAAATAATTTTAGAAAAAGAGCTTAAATGTAACATCGATTTTTCAGAATAGACTGCACTACCTCCTGTAGAGATAATTTTTATATGTTTATTAAGACTTAGTATCGCTTCTTCTTCAGCATGCCTAACAAACTTATACCCCTTATCTTTTTTTATTTGTTCAAGAGAGGCTTTAAATTTTTCTTCGATTAGCTGGTCAGTATCAATAAAATTAATGCCTAATTTAATAGATAATGCTTCGCCAATAGTCGATTTTCCACAACCAGCCATACCAATAAAACTAATATTATTCATTACCTGCAAACCTCTCAGTTGCACTAATGAGCTCATGAGTTATTTCTTTTTCAAAAGCAGTATGTCCGGAGGAGGGCGCCACTATTAATTTAGCTTCAGGCCAATTTTTAGAAAGCTCCCATGCAGTTGCCATCGGGCAAACAATATCATATCTGCCTTGAACAATAGTGGTAGGAATATGTCTAATAATATCTATTCCAGTTTCAATTAGTTGATTTTCATGATCTAAAAAACCTTTATTTACAAAATAATGATTTTCAATAAGAGCAAAAGCTAATGCAAATCTAGGATCAGAGAAGCTGTTAGCCATATCTGGGTTATAACTCAAACTACTGGTTGAGCCTTCCCACCTTGACCAAGCTATTGCTGCAGACAATTTTTTATCTTCATCATCACTTTTAAATATCTTATGGTATGCAGACATTAAATTATTTCGTTGGTCTATATCAATTGGTTCTAAGAATTTCTCCCATGCTTCTGGAAAAATTTTGCTAGCTCCTTCTTGATAGAACCAATCAAGCTCTTTTTTTCTGAGCATAAAGATTCCTCGCAGAATCATTTCACTAACCGACTTTGGGTAGGTTTGGGAGTATGCAAGAGATAAGGTGCTACCCCAAGAGCCTCCAAAAACAAGCCAATTTTCAATCTCAAGCATGTTCTTTAAGGCTTCTATATCTTCAACAAGGTGCCAGGTAGTATTTTTCTCAAGACAGCCATGAGGCTTGCTCCTGCCGCAACCTCTTTGATCAAAGATCACAATATTATATTTTTCTGGGTTAAAGAATCTTCTTACTGCAATACTGCCTCCACCGCCGGGCCCTCCATGAAGAAAAACAGCTGGCTTTCCATTTGGGTTTCCACATTGCTCATAATATATTTGATGTCCATCTCTTTCCATGTAACCACTATTAAATGGCTCAATTGGTGGATAAAGTGAAAAAACTTCTGACATACAAACTAACTATATTTTTTTTTAAGAGATTTTATTTCGTTTGACTGAATAACTTCTTTATCCTTAAAGAACTGCTCGTGGTTCTTTTCAACAATGTTTAGGTCATATAAATAATTAATCATTATTCCATGAGATTGCTCCATGCCTTTAGCAGAGATATCTGCATTTAGGTTTATTTTATGAAGAATTGCTCCATTACCGAGATGAAATCTTGCAACTGGATCATTTGGTAGCCGATCTTCTCTATTAGATTCTGTTAAATAATTAATTGTTTTTTTGATAAGACTTTCATCATCTTGAACTTTATTCAAACAGTCTTCATAAACTAATGGAGCATTATTTTCCATCCACTTCATTAATCCAGGAACTGGAGATAGAGTAACAAATGTATTAAGGCCTTGAATTTCCTGCTTAAGCTTATGAGCTACCTTTTTGATTAAAAAATTTCCAAATGAAATTCCAGACAAACCATCCTGACAGTTAGATATTGAGTAAAAAACTGCTGTATTTATTTCATCTAAGTTTGTTTCCTCTCTATCCATCTTAATAATCTTTTGAATTGATGTTGGTATTTCTTTGGTAAGAGCAACTTCAACAAATATTAGAGGATCTTCTGGTACCAACGGATGAAAGAATGCAAAACATTGTCTGTCATTAGGTGCTAACCTTGATCTTAAATCTTTCCACGAATTTATTTCATGAACAGCCTCATACTCTATTATTTTTTCAAGAACATTAGCTGGTGTAGACCAATCTATTTTTTCTAATACAAGAAATGATGGATTAAACCAATACTTAAACAGTTTAAGTAAGCCAGCATCAAGGGGCTTAAGTTGATTTTTGTCTTCTTTAATAAGTAGTCTGATTTTTTCTCTAAGCTCTATGAGTCTATGAGTTCCGTTTGGAGTAGCATTTAATCGTCTAAATAACTCAATCCATTTTGGTTCAGCAGCATTAGCCAGCTCCTGTAAATTTTTTTGATTTTTATTTATTGAATAATCTTTAGCAACTTTAGTAATAACTTCTGTGTCTACATCATATTCATTAAGTAGATATTCAAGATATGTCACCAAATCCTCAGTACTCTTATTCTCTATCAAATTTAACAAATGTTCAGCAAACGCAACTGAAGATACCTCTCCACTTGTATGCATCACTGAGTCAGTTGCTTGATTTATATCTTTATGAAGAGTGCCAAAGCCTTGAGCCCGAAATCTACTCAAGCTAAGACCATTCTCCATAATTGAAGAAATCATATTTTGGAAAAAATTCATAGTTAAACTATACTTTAACACTTTTATTTAGCTGAATTTATAAAAAATAAAGCGGTTAATAATTATTGGATAATAAAATGAAAAAAGAAAGCTCAAATTCAAAATATTACATCCATCCTGAAGGGTGGAAGTTTGCCTTTATCTTTTTTGTAGTATCTTTCTTAGTATCCTTAATTTATGTACCAATATCATTCATAGGCTATTTACTTACATTATTCACGTTATGGTTTTTTAGAAATCCAAAAAGGAATACTCCTAAAAATCCAAATGCTGTTATTAGCTCTGCTGATGGAAGGGTCTGCTTGGTTGACCAAGCAATACCGCCTCAAGAAGTGCAGCTTGGCAGCAATCAGATGCTTCGTATATGTGTATTTATGAACGTGTTTAATGTTCATATAAACAGGAGTCCTGTTGAGGGCAGAATAGATAAAATTATTTATAAAGAGGGAAGTTTTTTAAACGCTAGCTTAGATAAAGCCAGTGAAAAGAATGAGAGAAGCAGCATGGTTATCTCAAATACTAATGGTATCCAACTTGTAGTCGTTCAAATTGCTGGGCTAATTGCTAGAAGAATTTTGGGTTTTGTCTCTAATGGTCAGTATCTTGATCAAGGAGAAAGATATGGATTAATCAGGTTTGGATCCAGAGTCGATATTTATATGCCCCTGGATGCAAATGTAAATTGTAAAGTTGGTGACAAAGTTATAGCAGGAGAAAGTGTGCTCGCAACATTGAACTAAGCCTATGAAAAAAATCAACCTAAGATCACTTTTACCAAATTTAATAACACTATCTGGTTTAAGTTTTGGGTTAAGCTCAATGAGATTTGCAATAGAGGGTGAGTTTAATCTGGCAATAATTTGTATATTATTTGCAGCTGTATGTGATGCTCTTGACGGCATGCTTGCCAGACATTTAGATAGTGAGTCAGACCTTGGGTTTCAATTAGACTCTTTGTCAGACTTTTTAAGTTTTGGCATTGCTCCTGGCTTATTAATGTATATGGCAATTTTTAATCAAAATAGTATTGGTGCTTTTGCAGCCTTGGTTTTTATTGTATTTTCCTGCTTAAGGTTGGCTCTTTTTAATGTTCTTCATGAAAAATCTAAGAGTAATGAGGCACAAAGACTAGACTTCTTCACCGGCATACCAACTCCAGCTGGAGCCATATTAATTATGCTTCCCTTGACTCATGTCTATATCGGATATGAATGGGCTTATGAAAATCTTAATTTTGTAGCTGGATATATAATTCTTGTAAGTGGATTACTGGTAAGCAAAATACCAACTTTTTCAATTAAGGGAAGGGATTTTTTTATCAAATCTAAACTAATTTTTTTAATACTCTTTTCTGGTTTAGTCTTAAGTATGATTAATTTTCCATGGCACACATTAAATGTATTAGCATTGGTATATTTTTTTACAATTCCTTTTTCAGTTCTGTCCTGGCAAAGACAGAAATTTATCAATAGCTAAAATCTAAATCTTTGAGTAAAGCGCATCAATTAATTGATTAGCAGTCTTGTATAAATTTTTTGTGTCATGCATCTTGTTACACAAAAAAGAGAAACCTATTTTTTTATCAATATCTCCAAATGCAACTGCTCCACCAATACCCGCATGACCATACATAGACCCCATAAATCTTGGTGAAAAACTCCCTTTTAATAACATCTCACTAGCTAGCTCAAATCCAAGACCGAAAGTTATATCAGAACCAAATAAGACCGTATCTGGGCCTGATGAGTAAGGTTGAATACAGTATCTAAGAGTCTTAGGATTAATAATTTGATTCCCATTATAAGTACAATCTGAACTTAAAACTCCAAAGAGTTTAGCAAGACCCTCAGAAGTTCCATGACCGTTAGCTGATGGAATTTGTGCCATGCGCCAGTCTGGTGAATTAACGTATTCTTTGTTGTCGCCAGACTTTTTTTGAAAAGCTATTTTGAAGTGACCGGTTTCCATAGATTTTTTTAAGTTTTTTAACTTTTCAGGCAGCATAATATCTGGGACGTATTTAATTTTTTCAAAAGGAGGACTGGTATCACCAAAATCTTCAAGAATTTGCATATCAGCACAATTAACAAAATCTTCTTCAGATAAGCCAATCTTAAAGTTTATATTTAATGGCTCAGCAATCTCCTCTTTAAAATAAGTTCCAACATCGCGCCCATCAACCCTTCTTATAATTTCTCCAACAAGCCATCCATAAGTTATAGCATGATAGCCTTGAATTGAATCCGGTTCTGCAAACGGCTTTTGTTTTGCAAGTATGTCTGTATAGACGCCCCAATTTTTCCAACTACCTGAGGGGATTCCATTTTGAAAACCAAAGTTGCAAGCTCTGTGACATAAAAAATCTATAACTTTGGTATTCTCTTTGCCATTACAGCCATACTCAGGCCAGTAATCAGATACTTTTTTATTAACATCAAGTTGGCCTCTATCGATTAGCATGGCAATACAAATTGCTGTAACACCCTTTGTGACAGAATAAGTATTAACGATGGTATCTTTATCCCAGGCTTTTTTCTTAGATTCATCTTTGTAACCACCATATAGGTCTATTATCATTTCTTTGTTATATGACACAGCAACAGAAGCACCAATCTCGTAATCAGACTCAATAGAATCTCTTAGAATATCTTCTATTTCTTTTAATTTGGAATCGCAATACCCTTTAACAACAGCCATGTAAAATATTTTTGATGATTATTTATCTCCAACTAACAGATTAATATAGACTTGAAAAATTTAAAACAATTGAATGATAAAAATAGTAAACTATTTACATAATGTCTAAAAGTTTCGTTCTGTCATCTGAGATTTTAAATAATAAAATTAATGATCCTGGCTATGAAAAAAAGTTTGTACATAGTCCATCAAATTTTTTAAATGATTTAGATCTTTTTACTAAAGGTCAGCCCTTTGATTTATATAAAGAGCTTCGAGAAAGTGCTCCAGTATTTTTTCATCCTCCTATGCTTAGTGATCCAGAACCAGGCTATTGGGTTCTAACAAGGTATGAGGATATAAAGATGGTTTCAATGAATCCAAAAATTTTTTCATCACAGTATTCAACTGGAAATTTATTAACACTTGGCTCAGAAGAAAATAGACATCCAAAATTATTTAAATCTACGATTGACCACATGCTTAATCTTGATGGTGAGATGCATCTAAATTTAAGAAGAGAGCATATGCCTTTTTTCAAGCCGGGCTATATAGATGAATTACAAAATAAAGTTTCCATGAAAGTTAGTCAGTTACTTGATGAGGCAGAGAAGTTAAATGAATTTAATTTAGTTAGAGAAATATCTCAACAACTGCCAATCTATACTCTATCTGAAATCTTAGGTATTCCTGAATCAGATAGACAAAAACTTGTAGAGTGGATGGAGTTTTTAGAGTTAGCTCAATATTTTACTCTCGAACAAATTAAGCAAAATGAAGAAGGAGTAACTGATACGACACCAGATCCTGCTCTCGTTGAAATGTTCGATAACATGATTGATGAAATGTTTGACTACGGAAGATTTATTCTTAATAAGAAAAAAGAGAAACCAGAAAATGATTTACTAAGTGCAATTGCAAATGCAAAGATTGAAGGAGAGGATTTATCACAAGAATTTCTTGACGGCTCATGGCTATTAATAGTTTTTGCAGGTAACGATACCACTAGGAATACTATGAGTGGTGGTATTAAATTGCTTCACGAAAATCCTGGGCAAAAACAATTAGTTTTAGATGATTTTGAAAGGGTCTCAGGATTAATACATGAGACTGTTAGATATGTTTCTCCTGTAATCCATATGAGAAGAACCTCTCTTGAAGAAACAGTTATAGGCGAACAAAAAATAGGCCCTTATGAAAAAATTGCATTATGGTATGGAGCCGCAAACAGAGACCCTGAAATTTTTGATGATCCAGATAAATTTAATATTATGAGAAGTAATGCCGAGAAACATCTTGCATTTGGGATTGGAAGACACACCTGTCTCGGGAAGCCTGTTGCTTTAATGCAATTAAGAGAATTTTTTTCTCAGTTTTTATCTAGATTTCCAAATTATCAATTAACTGGAGATTGGAAAGTTGCACCAAATAACTTTGTACATGCAATTCAAGAAGTACCTATAAGACTAAAAAAATAGAAATTTTCAATAAATTTTGAAGTGATCTTAGAAAGATAAAATTTTGTAACTCTAAATATTTTGTAGCATGCGGATTAACATAGAATTTGAG
>CACEBI010000013.1 GCA_902557705.1 uncultured SAR86 cluster bacterium | reverse complement strand
GGAGATGAGATATTTAAAGTTAAAAGAGAAGAGTGGAATAAGATTAAATATGTATACGACGAATATAATGATGAGATGGAAGAAGAAATAGTTTCATCCTTTAAACAGTTTCCACTAAAGCTTGGTTGGGCTGTGACTATTCATAAGGCGCAAGGATTAACTTTAGAAAGTTGCTCCATTGATCTTGGTAATGGTGCTTTTGCTACAGGACAGACCTACGTAGCTTTAAGTAGATGCAAAACTCTTAATTCAGTTAATTTATATCAAGAGCTTAAAGAAAGAGATGCATTGGTAGATTCAGCAATAAAAGATTTCCATAAAGAAAACTTTAATTCTTCGGCTTGATTCTCCTTAAGTAGAGAATACCAAATAACATAGTATAAATAATGGCTTGGGTTTTGCCGTGAGGAGATTTTGCAATAAGATTTTTATATACAAAGCATTCTATAAAATGAATAAAAAACCAAGCAAAAACCAGGTAGATAAAAATTTCCATCCCTAATTTTCTGGACTCTTGTCTTCAGCGAATTCTTTTTTCTTTTCGAGACTAACTTTGTCCTTAAGGCTCATGATATATGCAGCTGCAGCCAATATAAGAACAGCACTTGCCTCTCCTATTAGCATAAGAGCATCCATCTCTTTTCCCTGCATGACAATCAATCTGCATAGGGCAGTTATAGCAATAATTATCGGCAAGGTTACAGGTATTCTGTTAGTGCTATAAAAAGCCCCTACCATGCCTATAATTTCTACATAGATAAATAGCAAAAATAAATCTGCTAATAATATCTCTCTTGCCTCATACATTTGAAAAAGATATTGAGCAGCAGCGATACATGTTGCAATTCCTATAATTGCTAAAAGCACCTTTTCACTTGTAACAGTGGTCCAGTGAAGATTTTTATCAGAAAAAGGTAATTTAAGTTTCATGCTTTTTAGAATACTTAAACTTTACATACTAGTCTAGTTTCAAATTAATTAAACAGACTCTGCTTCTAAAAGGATGGACAGCGGTAATTGAAAGGCACCTCTTTTTATTGGCCATGACTTTTCAACATCTTCTATCATTAAATTGCCATATAGATGAGCAAAAAAACCCTTTCGCTTACTGCCTGCATCAGTCGGTTCGTATTTCAAATAAGATTCAATTTTTTTCATTTTAGGCAGAAGCAATATAACTTCTTCATGATCAGAAAAGTATAACTCTAAACTTGCCGCTAATTGATTGGCGTTTGAAAAATGAATAAAACCATCTTTTTTATCTAAATCTGTATTTATATATCCTAATTGCTGGGCTTCGTCCCATTCTCTAATACTTAAGATTTTATAAACGTTTTGATTTTTCATTTCTTATCATTGTATACATAAAAATGAGCGTGTTAAAAAATACTGAAATATGCCAAAATCAAAAAAAATAAAATTATTATTATGAATTTTAAAGAATTTGCTGAATCAAGAAAAAGCGTAAGAGGCTTCTTAGATAAACCTGTCCCAAAAGAGTTGGTCGATGAAATTATTGATGCTGCTAAATGGGCTCCAACTTCATATAACACTCAAACATGGCATATTCATGCAGTTGCTGGTGATGTTTTAAATAAAATAAGAGAGGGGAACATTGAAGAAACAATGGCTGGTAAGCCTCATGTTAGAGACTTTCCTTATAAAGAAGAATACGAGGGTGTTCATAGACAAAATCAAATCGATGTTGCTATTCAGCTTTTCGAAGCCATGGGAATTGAAAGAGATGATAAAGAAAAACGCATGGATTGGATGTTGAGAGGCTTTAGACAATTTGATGCTCCGGTCTCACTAGTACTTACTTATGATAAATATTTAGAACCAGCAGCAATCAGCCAGTTTGGTCTGGGATCATTGGCTTACGGAATTGTCTTAGCTGCATGGGAGAGAGGAATAGGTTGTGTTATTAATGGTCAAGGAATTATGCAATCTCATGTTGTTCGAGAGCACGCTCAAATACCTGACGATCAAAATATAATGATTTGTATAGCTATGGGTTATCCTGACGATGACTTCCCGGCAAACCATGTCCGCTCAGTGAGAGCTGATAATAGTGATTTTGTAAAATATATAGGTTTTGAAGACAACTAAGATTCATCTAAAACTTTTCTAAGTCCGCTTATTGAAATCAACATTCCTTGGTGAATGGCATCTGCAAATATCTCTGGGTCGATTTCAGTTGTCCAGTCTAACAAACATTTATTGTCAGTTACTTCAGAAATTTTAATAGTTGCTAGATGGTAATTTATTGGTGCCATCGTCTCTACTGCTGAATATTGAAGCTCCATAGACTCATTATCTAACTTAATAATACGCTCTTTAATTTTTCCCATTCCTGACATCTCAAACACTCTGCAGTCACCTTCCATCTCAATATTATCAACAGTATCTATCCAGTCGCAGCGAGTTACATCAGATAGGATTTCCCATAAATTACTAGCTGCTGAATTAAATACTGCCTCTTCTTTTAAAGTCTTCAAAACATCTCCTTGCTTCTAGTGTTAGGCGGACCAAAAAATAAATGCAAAGCCTGTGAAATACTTTTTGATTGTTTGATATCATCCATAATTGCTTTCCATCCCATGAACGTTATTGTCACTGGATTAAATGTATTTACATTCTTAACTAACCCATAAGTAACTGGTTCTTTTTCAGGCTGGAAGGTTCCAAACATTTTGTCCCAAATTATTAAAAGATTTCCATAGTTTTTATCTATGTATTGCTCATTAGATCCGTGATGAACTCTGTGATGTGAGGGGGTATTAAAAATCCATTCTAAAGGTCCAAGTTTATCAATAATTTGAGTATGTCCAACAATCCCCCAAAGAGTACTTATAACTCCTGCAACTGCAATAATTGTTGGGTCTAGTCCAATCAAAGGTAACATAATAAAAAAAGGTATTTTTGAAATAGGCCCAAACCATGCTTGCCTAAAAGAGACTGCAAAGTTCATCTCCTCGCTTGAGTGATGACTCATATGAATTGCCCATAGAAATCTCACTCTATGTGACATTCGATGATAAATATAAAAAACAAAATCTATTAAGACAAAAGTCAGCATCCAGTTAGCCCATAAAGGCATGCTTTGGGATATATCAAAAAGCTTGAATTGGAAAATATAAAAATGAAGGGCTAACGTTAAACCTTTAAAGGCATAAACCATTGCAATATTGCCTAGGAGCAAGCCAATAGTACATAAAGTATCGCCTTTTTTATAATAAGATTTTTTATCCCAACTAGAAGCCAAAACTTCAACCAATATCATAAAGAGAACTATAGGCACTCCTACTGCGTATACCTGGTTATAAGTTATATCTGTCATGTATGTTGTATCAACAAGGTTGGTACATTGTGTGTATGTGACTTTATGGTCGCAACCATCGTATTTTCTTTAATACCTTTTTTTATAGGCGTGATTTCTACGCCTGCTTTTTCAAGTCTTTTGTGCGCCTCTTCAATATTATCAACCTCCCATGATAAGCCCCATAATGAATCCTTTGGCTCCTTATCATTTTTCTTTTCTAGAACCTCAATTGTTGTTTTATTTAAACGAAAAAACAGCATTCTGCTTTTCCACTCATCAACAAATTTATCCAAGGCAAGTCTGATATTAAAAACATCTTTATAGACATTGATAAATCCATCTGCATCGTTTGTATTTATTACAACATGATCTAACTTATTAACCATTGAGGATTCAAATCTATCTACTATTGGCAAGGTTCCCTCAGTATGTTCAATCAAAAAAGAAAAAATTCCTCTAGTCAGCTCTGGTGGTAAAAATAAATTCTTCCACTTTCTAATTTTATTATTCTTAAAGTTTGCGCCCTCTCCATTTGAAATATCTCCTAAGAGAAAGCCTTTTCCTGAAAGTGTTTGATGCGTCTCTTTTAAATTATCTGTTCCAAAGACTATTCCTATCAAACCTTCCCCAGTTTCTTGAAGAGCGTGATTTACTAACATCGCTCCCAAGCCATCACCCTTGGCAGCCAGAAGTTCAAAATAGGTATTATTAAAATTAAATAAGGAGTTTTCAGTGCCGTATTCTGCATGCTCGCCTCTCCAAACGGGCCCAGTACCAAATACTTTAGAATAATTATTTTCAGCCTCATCAATATCTGAAACAGCAACAATTAAATGGTCTAGTTTTTCAATCATTTTGGCAGATCTATAAGCTGCACATAAAAAATGCAGCTTATAGGTTTATAGAATAGATATTATTTAACAGGATATATATCTAAATTAATATTGCCAGTCAGGACATCCATAGTGCCCTGAACATAATTGATGCCATCAGTCACACTATCCACTGACTTCATATTGAAAACGCTTCCGTCTCGTGTCCAAACACCCATTAAAATACCAGCTTGAAGCTGCCCATCAGGACTCATGCCCCTGCCATGTCCTTTCCAGGTACCTGAATTTGGAATATATGGATTTTGTGTAAATGTGTAAGAAACATAAACCTTGCCATACTGTCCTACATCTGCTGCAGCACTTGATGCATTAACAGTTACTTCATTTTCACCAACAGTCATCGAGTCAATTTTAAATTTGCCCTCAAAATGATTGCCACTTACTTCAAATGCATGTGCTCCAACTGACAAGAATAAAGCTAAAGCAAAAAAATATTTTTTCATTTTCTTCTCCCAAGAATTTGTTTAAATTAAATTATATAGGGCAAAAAAAATATATGTGTTTTTGTAAGAAGAATTATCTACAAATAATATAACTATTTTGTTTTAAATATTTTTAATCTTCTTCTTTATTTTCTTTATTAATTTCGATTTTTATTTGAACATCTACATCTTCTAAAGCTTCTAGGGCTTCTTCTAAACCTTCTTCTAAGCCATCCAAGACTTCTGAGCTCACACCCTCTAACTCTAAGTCTTTAATAATATCCATGTTTTGTAAAACATCTATACCATGAATATCTTTTACATCAGGCAGGTCACCTTCTTTAAAATCTGACTTTATAATCATATGTTTTTTCATAGTCTTTTCTTTTGTTGGTTTGACATAATCATCAAAAAGAATAGCGCCCCCAATTAAAGATCCTAAAATTAAAGCTTGTATATATTTCTCGTTCATAATTTTTTATCTCCTTCTTAAATTACTAGACAACGAAGACACAAAGAAGTTCCTAATATCTGCTAAAGATTATTTAAACTTTTAACTAATTCCCGATTTTCAAATTCTTTTAAGTAATCTAATGATTTAAGATTGTCCTCTAATTGCTTGATGTTTGATGCACCTAGAATTACCGTTGAAACATTTATATTTAACAGGCACCAAGCTATGGCAAGTTTTACAGGATCTAAATCATGGTCTTTAGCAATACCAATATATTTAGAAACCTTTTGCATTCTTTCTTGACCTCTATCTGATTCAATCATATGTCTTCTTAGCCATTCATAGCCTTTAAGTGAGGCTCTCGAACCTTCCGGCACACCCTCTAAATACTTTCCGGTTAAAGCACCTGATGCAAGAGGAGACCAAGTTGTTGTCCCCATTTTATATTTGTTAAAAATAGTTTTATATTCAACTTCGAATCTTTCCCGATCCAATAAATTGTACTGAGGCTGCTCCATTGTTGGGGGCGTGAGATTATTTCCTATTGCAAATTCATAGGCATGGTTAATCTCTTCTGCTGTCCATTCAGATGTTCCCCAGTATAAAATTTTTCCTTGGGTTATTAAGTTATGCATAGCCCAAACAGTTTCTTCAATGGGTGTATCGGGGTCTGCTCTGTGGCAAAAATATAAATCTAAATAATCAACCTGAAGTCTTTTAAGAGCCTGGTTGCATGCTTCTGTTACATGTTTTCTGCTTAAGCCCATTTGCGTTGGGAGTGGGTTTTCATGAGCACCAAAGAAAACTTTTGAACTTACACAATAGGAGTCCCTTGATCTACCCAGGCTTTTAAGAGCTTCCCCCATTACGATTTCTGACATGCCTCTTTCATAACCTTCTGCATTGTCAAAAAAATTAACTCCAGCGTCTAGGCACATTCCAAACATTCTTTCTGCAAGCTTAGAATCTACTTGCTTGTGAAAAGTTACCCAAGAACCAAATGAAAGAGCAGAAACTTTTAGGCCTGACTTTCCAAGATTTCTATATTGCATATCAATGCCTATGGCTTTTTAAATAAAAGGGTCATTCTGTCACTTTCCCCTATTGATAAATATTTATTCCTATCAACATCTTTAAGTCTAAGGTTTGGTGGCAATGTCCAGACACCCCTTGGATGATCTTTGGTATCTTTTGGATTGGCATTTATTTCTGATTTTGCGACAAGCATAAATCCATGTTTTTTAGCAATCGTAATCGCATGCTCTTCAGTTACATAGCCACTTTTTTTCATATCATCTATAGATGTTCCTGGATTGGCTCTATGTTCTACAACTCCAAAAACACCCCCAGGCTTTAGGGCCTTGAAACTACTAGCAAATATAGAATCCATTTGTGGGCCTAGCCAATTATGCAGGTTTCTAAAAGTTATAACTGCATCTACAGAATTTTCTTCAGCAAGATTTGAGCTTAAATCTACTATTTCTACATTTGAATACATTGGACTAGATGCTATTTTCTTTTCAAAGTTTGCTCTGCCTCTTTTGAAATAGCCAACCTCAGAATCTTTATCAAAATGTGCAGCAATCAACATTCCTGGCTCGTGCAAGTAATTTGCTAGAATTTCTGTATACCAGCCTCCTCCAGGAGACAACTCCACAACCCTCATATCTGGTTTTATTTGAAAAAAAGTTAGTGTTTCTGCAGGATTTCTAAAGTCATCACGCACAACATTTTTAGAGCTTCTGTCCTCGCTTTGAATTGCAGCCATAAGGTCATGAGCTGAACTAAAAGAAGAAAAAGAAAATAAAAAACTGAAAGACAACAAACTTATTAATTTACTCATTCTTTAATTCTAAACTTAATTTGGGATTTTTGAAAAATAATTAATTGTAACCTTTACTTCTCATAAAAAAGATGATAAGTTTGCGTTACATTTTTAGGAGAGATATATGATAAGTCAAAAAAATAACTTAATTATGAATTTAGGATTCGGAATAAGTTTCATTGGTATTGCCATGTATGACCCATTGGGGTTGTTATTTACAGGCATGGGATTGATATTTGTTGGAATTGGTTTAACTTGCATATATTTTGGCTACAGGCAATTGAATGAAGTTGAGATAATTAACAAGGCTGTTGAGAGCTTCGAAAAAAATAGGAGAAAGTAATGGGTCCAGAAATAGTAATACCATCATTGGGAATAATGACAGGAATAATAGTTCCGATTGCAGTTTTTGTTTGGTTGTATTTAGAAAGCAAAGATAAGAATAAAACAATTTTAGAGATATCTAAAAACATAGATGATCCATCAAAGCTTGAAGATTTGTTAGGCTTGCTTGATGAAAGAAAAAAACAGCCTATAGACTACAGAAGAAGTGGCGTTGTTACACTATTTGTTGGAATTGGTCTTTTCCTTTTTGGTGTATTCTTTTTGGGTAACATCTTAAAAGGTGTTGGAGCTTTAGTTGGTACTATAGGCATTGGTCAAATTATTGCTGGCTACCTCTATCCTAATACAAGTGAAGAATTAACAAGCGCTGTTGAAGATTTTGAAAAGAAATAGTTTTGGGAAAAAATCATAAAAAACTCATTAATAATCTTGAGCAGCTGAGAAAAAAAGCTGGATTAACTCAAAGTGATTTATCTGAGAGCGCAGAGGTTTCAAGAAAAAGTATCAATGCCATAGAAAATGGAATCTATGTGCCCTCCACTGTTCTTGCATTAAAGATTGCAAAAACCTTGGGATGCAAAGTAGAGGATATTTTCAAACTACCCAAATAATTTGTTAAAAGGAGAAATTAATGAATAAGTTGGCAATTATGTTTGTTACATGTATATCAATATCATCCTGTGTTAGCGTTGAAAGGCCGTCCAATACAACCAATTACTATGAATATAATATGACGTTTGAACAGGCTTGTATTTTAAAAAACTACTATCAAAATCAAGACGAAAATGTGCCATCATCTGTTCAGGCCGTTATAAATGACAGTGAATCAGTTTGTAAGTAAACTAAAAATGCTAGCGAGAAGACAAAATAAAAGATAAGGAAAATAATGCTAATAATTCTGGTAACTGGATCGCTGTTGGCGTTGCTCTTGGTGCTGTCTTTTTTGCTTTAACTAAAGAGCCTGTCTGGATAGCGGTCGGAGTAGCTATTGGTGCTGCCGTTGATTGGACTTATAGAAAAAAATAATCAATACCCATTTATGCTGAGCAGACCGGAAGCAGATTTGGCAGCTGGTAATTATGTTTTTCTGATTCTGAAATATCTTGCATATCGATAGTTAAGTTAAATTTTTCATCAAATGAACTTGGCTCATAAACAGTTACTTCAGAAAAAACTTCTCTATAACGATCAAAATAGTCTATTCCAGTCTCTCGTATTATTCTTTTATTTGGTGGTCTTTCATCAAAATCAATAGTTTTATCATGAAGCATAGGGACTGGTAAAAATGCTAAGCCTCCTGGCCTTAGTACTCTTTTTATTTCTTGTATGGCTTGCCTATCATTTTTTACATACTCCAAAACATGTGAAGCAAAAACCAGATCAAAAGAATTTTCTGGATAGGGTATGCTTTGAATATCAAATTGATGATCAACATCCTCCCGATACAAATCAGAAGAAATATAGCTCTTATATTTCTCTTTAAAAATCTTTCTTAAAAAGTTTTCAGGAGAAACGTGGAGGACGTCTGTTTCGGATGCTTTTTTGTCATCATATATTTGGTTAACCGCTAGCATTGCCATTCGCGCCCTTTCTAGCTCCCCGCATTTAGGACATTTAGCTCTAAGGCGATTGTTCTTGTCCATAAAAGGTCCGTGATAGTCACAAATTGGGCAATCATATTTATATTTGGATTTATGATTTAATAATTTAAAGATTGGTGCGCGAAGACCTTTAAGGAAATATTCAAGTTGCTTGAATTTTCCTTTATTGTAAGTTCCATCTTTTCTTATTCTTCCCATTTTTCTATAAAAAATTTATCTAAGGGGAAATCTTACATTATTAGAATAGGTTTTCCATTTAGCTTATAAGGCTATTTTTTAAAGCAGCAAAGAGATTTATGTAATAATCTATATCTTCTTTTGAGTGTCGCCTGTTGTGCACGAAAAAAATTAAGCTTTTGCCATCAGATTCAATATTAATTTTTTTCTTTCTCTGCTCAATGCCATTATTTAAGAGATCAATGAAATCATTAGATAAAAATTCTTCAAAATTCTCACCCTCTGCAAAACAGAAATAATTTTTAACTGGAAAGGGTTTGTATTGAAATTTTATTATAGAAAAATTGGTTAATTTTAAATTTTTTATTACTCTTTTATCTAATCCATTAACAAATTTTTCAAAATAATTTTTTTTCTTTATAAAAAATCTAGGTATCTCTTTACTAGAATTAAAGAAAAAGACTTGGGTATATTTATCTGCATTGTTGTTGCCGCTTTCAATTTTTTTTGCAGTAATAATATCTGGATTCTTATCTTTGCCATCAGCAACAAGCATATTGAAAAGCCTTTCTGAGCTGATCCATTTAAATGATTTAAAATCATTAAACCTTTCAAGCAAAGAATCATCAGGTTTTTCAAAGTATTTGTAGTGATTATCTTGAGCATATGAATCGAGTTCTTGAATGCGTTCTTTCTCCCTATATCTTTTAAAAGCTAAGGCAAAGATGGCTAATATTCCTACCACCACATAAATTGTAGTTTTGGAAAAGTCATACCCTGATTGCGTCAATATATATATAACAAGACCAAATGCTATATAGAGGATTGAAAGTAATGTATTTTCATTAATGCGCTTAATAATTTATACCAGCAAATTACTCTTCTCTAAGTATCTCTGTTGAGTTTTATATTTCAAGAAAATTAATATATAAAAATGCTTTCTAATTTCATATATAAGCATTAAAACAGCTAATATCTGTTCGTAAATTTACTCTGCATACTATTTGAATTGAGTTATGAATACAGAGTTTAGTATTTTATATTGCTTACTTAGCGCAACAAGTGCACTCGCAGCAACTACAACAATCACACATGCTTAGAGTATAAACTAGTTTTTTATTAATGACACTTTTTGAGTTTTGCTGATTAAGCTAATTTCTAATCCCAGTCGCAAGTATATTTAATGTCGTATGGGGAAAACCTCTCAGCATCCCATGATGGGCCAATTGAGAGATATCCAACAAAGCCTGCTGAAGAAACAATTACCGGGGGATTGCTTGCCGATTCATTGAATACAGAGGTGTTTGAGTAAGAGCTACCATAAATACTGCTAGTATTATAAATACTTTCTGATGACCATGTGCTTGAATAACTAGATGAAGAATTAAAGATCGAATCACTTATCCATCTAGGGCCAAGCTTTCCAAGATATACACCACCATCTCCAACAATGTTAGCATTCTCAAACTTATTACAATCCCAAGAATTCACCTCGCCGGCATACACATTGTATGAAGATATTAATATTATTATAAAAAATGAATAGAAAAGAACGATGTCGTTTTTCATAAATACACTAAATTTTTGAAAATAAAGATACATCTAAATTAATCAATCACAATACCAATTTTTTGCTTTGCTATAGAAATATTTTTTTCGGAGTCATTTAATGACCATGAATTATTTAGAAGTCTTGAAGAGTACTGCTTGTTGTATAAAAAAGGCATTATTAACTGAAAAATTCCAAAAGTGACTAAAGAGAAAATTAAATGAAAAACGCCTATTGCAATTTCTCCTCTAAAGATCGGCACAAAAAAGCCGAAAAAGAAGTATGTCCAACAATAACCAACAAAACAATTTTTTTGAATGCCAGACTCATTGTGTTTTACTTTTATTTTCTTTTGCCAACCAAGAAATATAGTGCCAATTATTAATGGTGAAAATACAAATGAAATCAATATTAATATTTGTATTAGCTCAATCATTTTTTACTCTTTTGAGGCCGCTGAATATATCCCATAACCTATACCCATTGCAATCCAGTGTGTAAATGGATAGATTGAATTAGATAACTCGATGCCTATTTCATAATATAAGTCTATTCCTGCCCAGCTAAGGCCAAGGTCTAAGAAACCCCAAATTATTAAAAGTCCACCAAAAATCTTCATATGCTCTCTCCTATATTTAATTTATGATAGCACCAAAAACTATTATTAGTTTTATATGAATAAGCCGTGATTCTTGCTGATTTTGATTTAGTAATGACTTTTAAAAATTTTGCTATCATTTTTAAATGCTTTGAATTCTAAAGCATTGCCAAAAGGATCCTTAAAAAACATTGTCTTTTGTTCTCCTGGCAAGCCTTTAAATCTAAGATAAGGCTCAATAATATAGTTGATGCCCTTTAATTTAATTTGTTCTGAAAAATCATCAAATTGTTTCCATTCAAGTAGAATCCCAAAATGAGGTACTGGCACATCTTTACCATCGACCTCGTTAGCAAAACTAGTTGATTTGCCAATATGACATACAAGCTGATGACCAAAAAAATTATAATCTACCCAATGAACATCGGATCTACCTTCAGTAAATCCTAACTTAGAACCATAAAAGTCTTTAGCTATATCAATATCATCTACCGGAATTGCTAAGTGAAAAGGTCTCAGGCTCATATAATTATCATTCATTGGCTTCTTCTAAATTAACCGCCGCTAAGAGCAAAAGACCCGCAAAGATACCAAGATTTTTATAAAAGTTTTGTAACTCGCGTTCAGGATTCACACCCTCATAAGTGTTCCAAAAATCATGTAGGTTAAAATTAATTAATATAGTCATAACAGCAAACCCAAGTGCACATATAACAACATGCTTGTTTAATAATAAACTAATGCTGCCAACTACCTGTGCTATGCCTGCAGTTGCTAATAAAATTGGAATCATTTTCATATTATGAGCTTCCATTAATGCAACACTTGTGCCCCATGATGTAAATTTACCTATTCCTGGTATTAAAAAGTAAAGTGCAAGAAAAATTCTTCCAACATGGATTAATATTGATCTCATAATCTTTTTTTATTCTTTTTTATCTTTTTCATCATAGAAAATAACATCGTGCCCCTTCCTCTCGAGACATTTCTCAAGACCAGTATACTCTCTATATTCTCTAGTTGCCTTTGTGGCGTATATTGTTGAGCCACCCAAAATACTACCTGCGGTACCTGCAGCAACATAAATAGGTGCAAAGGGACCGCTAGCGGTCGCGATTGTAATTAGTCCGCCTAGCGCAAAATATGATCCAAAACCAATACCAACTTTTGAAGATCTATTTGCTTTCATATTAGATGTTTTTATGCATTCATTTAACTCATTGCTATAAGTGTCAAGATCTTTATTAGATGCTTTTTTTATGTAAACCGGCGAAGCATTTAGTTGTTGGTATTCTTGAGGGCTAGGTCTTACATTAATGGTGTTGGAAACACATGCAGACAGGGTCAATGTTAGGCATAAAGAAAATAAAAACCTATTCCTCATTTTTTTATATTAAGTTATTAGCTTAGGTATTATTCCTAGTTGAGCAAAAATACCAAAGATAATTAACAAAAAAATGCTGGAGATTATTTTAAGATTCTTTTTTTGAATCCATTCAAATGAGTTGTCTATTAATTTTCTTATCCATTTATCAGCTTTATCCATCCACTTAATAGCTTTCCTTGTCCATGTATCAGTTATATCAATTAATAATAAAGAAAATGAGGCAATGATAAGCCACACAAAACCATTAAGTATCATGTCTATAATCCAACCGACTGCAATCCAGTTTATTTCCATTATTATTTATTCAACAGTCACTTATTAGGTTTAAACAGTGATATGGTTTTTTACCCATAATTATCTGAATAATGTTTTTCTCTCTCTTCTTTCTTCATGCCAACAGTATCATTCATAAAATTATTTCTATCTTCTCTAGATTTGAAGACCCATATGCAAACAGTGTCCTGTGAATGATAAATTGCTTTTAGTTCATCATCTATTTCGCAAATTTCTTTCGGGATTTCTGTTTTAATGCAAATCACTTTTTTAAGTTATTCACTCTCAACATGAAACAATTTATTGTAGAGTTTCCACTCACTATCAATTTTTATAAAAGATAAGGTATCTAAGAAAGTTATACCCAAATATTTGTCTCTAACCTTTACTGACGCGGTTGTTCCCTCTATTTCACATGAAAGAATTTCAAAAACCACATTATCACCCTTTTCTTTTGGTGAGGGTTGTTGTGATGCTACAAAACTAGAAAAATCATCTACTGACATCTCCATAAAATCTCCATGAAGATAACCAACCACCTTTGCATTTGCATGGAATGCTTGTTTTACTTTATCAGGATTAGATTCATCCATGCTATCTACATAGAGTTGTACTACTTTTTCAATTTGATCCTTATCATTCATTGGTATCTCCTTTAGTCGTCATCGTAGTCTGTATCTCTTAAGAGTTCTTTTCCTATATTGTAACGATCTCCCTCATAGATAACGACATAATCAATTTCAAAATCACCTTCATGGGATGGGGTTTTTAGTTCAGGTTGAAAGTTATCATTTTCAAGGCCTTCACTTAAAAAATTCAAAATACCATCTAGGTCATTTACACCATCTTCATCATAAAATAATTTAGTTCGATATACTGCGTTATCATCAAAGTACTCCACCCTCCACTCAACAACAAACTTCATTTTATATCTCCCTTCTTTTGAACGTTTTCTTTAAAGTGTTTGTCTAGATTATCACCTTCATTAAAAACATTAATTATATTTCGTATATCTTTTCATATAAAAGACTATGGAAAAAATCTATAAAAGTTTTCCAATGGCAATCATTCAGTTGATTCCAAGTTTTCATCCTTGGCCATTTCTGTAATTTCTGCCTGGGGAGCCTGTGTATTTTGTATTAACTGCTGTTCGTTCAGAACCATCAACCAAAATGTTCCAAGAATAAGAATATAAATTAACATTGAGTAAAAAGGCCCATAAAAATGAATCTCTTTATATTGTTTTTGTGCTTTTCTAATATCGCCTTTTGTTCTTGTAAACGAGCCTAAAAATACAAGAATATATCCGGGAAGAAATAATAAGCAAAAAATAACTTTTTGAAAGGCTGTCATCTGCATAATATTTCTTTACTCATCTTTTTCCAGTATAACCGGATAGTCATAATTCCCTTCATAAAGATCTTCTAATTCATTGCCATCAGTATCTTTAAATCCAATCCTTACTTCAACAATATTTCCAGAAGACTCCATAGCATTTTTAAATTCTATGTGATTATCTAAATTAATGCTGACAATTGCTGTATAGCAAAGAATAAATGAGTTCTCATCATCTCCTTTACATGCTTCAAAATTGTCTATAGAAATTTCCTCAAAATCGTCTCCGTATAATTCAGCATAATCATCGCCTTTGTCACATAGGATTGCTTCGATGTATGGTGTTAATGAATGTATATCATATTCATCAGAAATCCATATGATGCTTGAAGCTGTCGCTGATTTGTTGAAATCAATAAAGTAATTCATGATTATTTAGATATCTAATAATGGATTTCTCCCCCATTTATTTTCATCTTCTTTTGCTGGAAGCATCAGTAAAATTAAAATAACGAATATTCCAATAATTGTAAAATAAGATAATTGCCACCATCCAGAAATACCTCTGTCTTGAAGCCTCCTTGAGGTTACTGAGATTGAAGGAATAATAGCTATGACTTGAAATAATCCCGAAAGCGGCCCATAACCAGTTTCTTCGTCATACCATCCTTCCATTATTTCTCCGAACGTAAGTATGAATATAATCAGAGAATACGAAAGACAGAAAAACCAATACTCGCTCCTACATGCTCTTCCACTAAAATTTGACCAGTTTCTAAAAACTGAAACAAATGACTCCTGCATATTCATAATTATCTCCTTTTAAGTTGAATGAATGGGTTATATCTCATCAGATTTCAGAATATCATTTTTTATCAAAAACAACTCTCTAAAATTTCCATTGATTGATCAAATGGGATTGTGCAACTTTTTTTACATTCTTCGACTTGTTCTGAAAATAATTTTGCCTTCATTTCTCTCATACAGTAACCACTAGCAGAACCGTCAATATACTCTTGTCCGCATTTAGTATCTATCGGATTTACTCCGCATGCTCTTAGGCATGTGCTCTTAAGTGATGCCTCTTTTCTATCAACACAAGCGTCTATTCTTTTGTCTTTTTCTTGTTCGCTCTCTCCGCAACCACTAACTAACATTACTAGAAAGAAGGTAAATATTATTTTTTTTATCTTTTTCTCCAATTAAACATTCATTGATTTTGTATGTAACAATTTTCTCATATATGTATATTAATTAAACTTATTGATTAAATAAAGTGTGGTTAGTTAATGGTATGTAAGGTCGTTTGATTGAAATGTGATTTTGAAGGTTGGATGTGTATTAGTTCCACTTAAACTCTTACATACAAAATTATTCGACCGTTACTGATTAAGTTTAAACAGTGATTTGAAATTTGTTTTTTCATCTTTTTTTACAATCACCTTTTGCCGTATAAAGAGCGCCTCGTTTCTCGTTAAACGTAAAATCAAATTTATCACCTGTAAAGATGGTTTCATGCTCTATCTGTATGGTTGGTCTTAGCAATACTTTATATCTAGAATTGTTTTCTTGAATAGAAATATATGATCTGTCTGCACTAACTACTGCTATTGCGTCTATTTCACCATCGCAATCAAATATGATTTCTTTTTTTGATTTGCTGCAGGAGACTAAAACAAGAAATATAATTAAGTAACATATATTTTTTACATTAATCACTGTTTAAACTTACTCCACAGTTACTGACTAAGTTGGAACAGTGATTTGGTTTTTTGCCCTGAAATGCCTTATGGAAGTTTTGATAAAACTTAATGTATTTTTTTTCCATTATTTTTGAAGAAAATAGCAATCCCCCATCCTGATAGCATACAAAGTGGAAATGCCAAAAATGGAGAAACCCCAATACTTTTCAGAACAAAAAAAACAATAAATGCAGAAAAAACTCCAATGATTTCACTTAAATTATTAAAGATGTTAGTCATGATTAAATTAGGATAACTAATTGATGAAAATTGCTCAACCAAGAAACCTTTCTTTATTCAACTGTCACAGAGTGTATTTGAACAGAGAATAAGATTTTTAAATCTTTTGTCAAACTCCATATAAAACTTTTTATACTTTTGTTTCATTTAAAAAATTTTGGATTGTCTTCATCAAACATTTTCATAAAATCTTCGTGATACCAGTAAAACCAATGCCCCAATACAGATATAATTGGAATAAAGTCAATAAAAGAACCTCCATCCCATGGCACTAGAAAGTATGGGAGTCCTATAATTGGTATGCACATTAGAAGCACTGCCCATTGCTTCTCTTGAAAACTCTTAATACAAACACCACCATAAAGATATATGCAAGATGCAACAAAGGGTCCTACTGCAACAACCCATAAAAAAATTAATAATAAATTATCCATTTATAATTCTCTGTTCAAATCTACTCTACAGTAACGGACTAAATTTAAACGACAATTTACTCAACATTTTCAAAGAAAAATAATACAACTCCATTTGGATCATTTATAGAAAAACTTTTATGACCCCAGTCTTGAATAGTAAGATCTTGTTTAAAGTTTATATCTTTTTTTTTATATTTAGAAAAAATAGTTTCAATATTTGAGGTTTCTATAACCATAAAACTTCCCTTTGGACTTCTGTGGTCTAATCCTAAATTAAACTCCTGTTCATTATCTGGTTGCTTTAATATTTCAATTAACCCCAACCCATGACCAAATACAGATCCTTTATCGTTTGGTCCTCTGTCCCATGAAAATTTTAAATTGAATTCGAGAATATTTTTATAAAAATCAATTGTCTCTTCGTATTTTGATGAAAAATATGCAAATCTAAATTCACCTTTATCCATATTGTTTTTTATTTTTATTCAACAGTAACCGAATGTTTTGGAACATTGATTATAGTTTAGGGTAAACAACTTTAAAGTACTCTAACAATAGAGTCATGTTTTTATTAAACTCTATTCCAAATTCTTCACATTCACGGCTAAAAAAATCAACATGCACTTTATTCCACCAAGATAAAGATTGATCGCCTTCTCCTTCTTTGCGAGCGTGTAGATCATTCACTTCCGAAAATTTTACCTCTTTAATTTCTGTAAACTCAACAATACAAACAGGGGCATGATCCCAATTAGTGACAATAAGTAGATCGCCTGCCATCGGTATATCAAAATTAGTATAATTATAACTTTCTTTTAGAGAACAAGAGGCGGTTTTAATCCCAGAAAGGACTAACTCTGCACATAAATTTGCGTTTTCTTCGTCAGAGCAAAAATGATCTGCTGATATGTTTTTAATCTTAGACTTTTCTATTGGATTTAAAGTTAAAAAAAACTCATTTACAAAATTTTTAATATCCTTGTTAAAAATTTTATTCATTGATTTAAATCACTGTTCGAAACTACTCGACAGTAACAGAGTAAGTGAACCTCAACTTTCATTTTCCACTATTTCTGCGGTGTTTGAAAGAGTTGGGGTTTGGTTGCATGAATTACTCAAGATTTTTTATGATCTTCTCTATCATTGCACTATAATCATCTGGCATCCTCATGCAATTCGCTGTCACAATTTTATAACCAGAACTTCCAATTAAACCAAAACCGTCAAATATATCAAAATAAATTAACTCCCAGTCGTTTAAGTAATATCTATTAAATCTATAAACACTAAAGGGATAGTTGTTAATTAAAATCTTATCATTGCTAAGTTGTGTCGTACTTTGTTTATCTATTTGTCCCTTATAAATATCCTTAAAGTATAATTGATCTTTATTTGCACCCCGCATTTCTCTTTCTTTTGGATGGACTATCTCCTCATCTAGTTCCAACCAGTTTGAGGTTATTTTTAATTTATGGGGATAATTTTTATCAAATTCGCTATAAACAAAATCGATATAAAAAATATCTCCTGTAACTAAGTCATCTTTAAATCCAGAATATTTTTTAGACTTCCCATTTTCCAGCGAGATAATTGTTTGTTGAAGTAATTCACAAGATAATCTGAATTCTAATCTCTCATCAGAAAATACTAGCGGTATAAATATAAATAATAACCATTTTTGCATAAAAACATTCTGCCATAACTTATTATGAATGTCCTATTAATACACATAAGAGAAAGCAATCGTTCTTATAAACTTCTTATAACTTCCCCTAACACGAAAAAATAGGTGAAATTTTAGGGTATTTTTTTACCGAGAATTCTTCTTATAGATTTCTGAAACAACCGCAGGATGCGGGTTTAAAACGAAAGTTGACGTTGACTTACTACACCGTAACGGAGTGTTTTGGAACAGTGCATTATTCTTCCTTTTTAAATTTGAGAAATTCCAACACTCCGACACAAAAAAATCCTGCAAAAAGTCCTATAAGGACAAAAAGTGTAGTCCATCCAAATACATCAGGAATCCAAATTATAATTATCGGCAAGGTATAACTTTCAAAAGGATTATTCATAAAGTAACTTGTAACAGAGTAGGTTGCCCAAAAAAAAGATATAAACTGCAAATAACCAATTATTTTTCTATAAGTTTCCATATTTTTCCTCTCCTTAAATCACTGTTCGAAACTACTCCACCGTAACGGACTTAGCTAGATTCCTTGGCTGATCAATGTCTGTTCCTCTTAAAAGAGCAACTTCATATGAAAGAATTTGTAAGGGAATGTTGTAAACAATTGGCGTCATGAAAAAATCACATTTGGGCATGTGGATTAATTTTCCAGACTTAACATCCATATTTACTGATGGGTCAGCGCAGACATAAAGAGTCCCGCCTCTTGCCTTTACCTCTTCTAAATTAGAAATTAGTTTTTCTGCTATTTCACTCTCTGGGGCCAAAGCTATAACTGGCATATTTTCATCTATTAGAGCAAGAGGGCCATGTTTAAGTTCACCGGCTGGATATGCTTCAGCATGAATATATGAAATTTCTTTAAGTTTTAGTGCGCCCTCTTTAGCAATAGGATAAAAAATACCCCTGCCTAAAAATAAAGCATTGTCCTTGTTGGCAATATTTGGAGCTATTTCAATCATTTGTTCTTTTGAGTTTAGAGCTTCTGCAATAGTTTCTGGAAGCAATCTTAATGCTTGAACAATTCTTCCTCTAAGCTTTGGGTTTAGTCCCCTGCTTTTTGCAAGAGATAGAGCAAGTAACATTAATCCTGCTAATTGAGTCGTAAAAGCTTTAGTTGAAGCAACCCCTATTTCAGGGCCTGCATTAGTAAATAGTGAAAAATCTGACTCTCTTGCTAGAGAACTTGTAGGGACATTACAGATTGTAAGGGTAGAAAGATAGTTTTTTTCTTTTGCATAGTTTAATGCAGCCAATGTATCTGCTGTTTCACCTGATTGAGAAATAGTAATTAATAGTGAATTTTCATCAACATGGGGATTTCTATATCTATACTCACTAGCATAATCAATCTGGCATGGAAGTTCGGCTATTGCTGAAAACCAGTTAGCAGCAACTCTTCCTGCATGAAGACTTGTTCCGCATGCAACTATTTGAATACGTTTCACCTTTGAGAATAGTTCGGTGGAGCCTAATCCAAAAATATTGTCTAGGACGTCTTCACCGCCTATTCTGCCATCAATTGTTTTTGAGACGGCTTCAGGTTGTTCGTATATTTCTTTTTCCATATAGTGCCTGTAATCACCTTTTGAGGTTGCTTGGGCTGATATATCTATATGAGTGATTTCTCTTTTAGCTTCACTTTTAGATTCGTCGAAAATTTTGTAGCTATTAGCAGAAATTTCTGCAACATCGCCATCTTCTAAAAAAATAAAATCATTGGTTTGTTGTGCTATAGCAAGTGGATCCGAAGCTGCAAACATTTCATCGGTTCCGATTCCTATTAAAAGAGGTGACTTGTTTCTTGCTATAACTATATTGCTATTGTCTTTTATATCTATAGCTGCGATTGCATATGCACCCTCAAGTTTTTCTTTTGCCGAATACATTGCATCGATCATCGATTGGTCTTGATTGATATACAAATCAAGTAGGTGGGCGATAAGCTCTGAGTCAGTTTGAGATATAAATTCATAGCCATCTTTCTTAAGATCTTCTCTAAGCTCAACATAGTTCTCAATAATGCCATTGTGAACAATATAAACAGAGTCTTGAGACTTATGAGGATGGGCATTAATTTCTGATGGTTCTCCATGAGTTGCCCATCTAGTATGTGCAATGCCTAGTTTGCTCTTAGGTTTTTCAGCAATCATTTTATCTTCAAGAAGCTTAACTTTTCCAAGAGTTCTGAGATGGGCTATGCTGTCATCTTGATGAAGAGCAATGCCTGCTGAATCATATCCTCTATATTCCATTTTATGGAGTCCTTGGACCAAAAGCTTTCCGACGTTTCTATTTGAAGCAGCAGCTATAATTCCACACATGGTTAATCCTTTTTCTTAGACCAGTTTTCTTTATTATTTTGTTTTGATCTTCCAACACCAAGCGCCCCGTCTGGAACGTTTTTGGTTATAACAGATCCGGCACCAACCGTTGCATTTGATCCCACTGTAACAGGTGCAACTAATGATGTGTTGCTCCCAATAAAACTATCATTTCCTATATTAGTTTTATGCTTATTGGTGCCGTCATAATTACAAGTTATGGTTCCGGCTCCAATGTTTGTAGATGTGCCAACCTCTGTATCGCCGAGATACGTAAAATGATTTGCTTTAGACCCCTCTCCTAAAGTTGAGTTTTTTGTTTCAACAAAATTACCAACTTTTGCTGAGTCTTGGATGTTGCTTCCCTCTCTTAATCTAGCATAAGGGCCAATTACACAGCTTTCACCAACTGTAGCTCCATCAAGATGAGAAAAAGCCTCAATCTTCGAATTATTACCAATAGTTACATTCTTTAAAATTGTATTTGGGCCCACATAAACATTATCGCCCAGGGTAACATTGCCCTCGAATATTACATTAATATCGACCACACAATCACTGCCAGCAACAACCTTTCCTCTTATATCAAGTCTTGCAGGATCTGTTACTGTGACGCCATTTTTAATGAGCTCTTCTGATTTCATTACCCTATATATTCCCTCTAACTGAGCAAGCTCAGCTTTACTATTTGCACCCTTAACTTCATTGTTAGATGTGCTGTATGTTTTAATTTTAAACCCTTTATCATTAATTATGGAAACTAAATCAGTTAAATAGTACTCCCCTGCAGCATTATCATTTTTGAGCTCAGCCAAACCTTTTAAAAGTATTTTCTTTTGTCCACAAAGAACGCCCGTAAAAATTTCTTTTATATTTTTTTCATCAACAGACGCATCCTTTTCTTCAACTATTGCTAAAGCATTCCCCAAATCATCTTTTTTAACTCTTCCGTATCCGAATGGGTCATCTAAAATTGTGGTCAATATTGATATGCCTTCTTCTGAGCTTTTTATTAGCTTTTCAAGAGTTTCTTTTTTTATGAGGGGAACGTCTCCATATAGCACTAATACCAATGAACTGTCTTCAACTTTACTTAATCCACATCTAACAGCATCTCCAGTTCCAATGGGCTCTGGCTGATCTGCAATTGAAATTTCTAGGTTATATTTTTCAGACTCTTTTATAACTGATTCTTTGTCAAAGCCAACAACTAAGGTAATTTTTGAGCTAATTGTTCCTGCTGTTAGGCATATCTTTTCAAGCATAGAGGTTCCCCCAATCCTTTGGAGGGATTTTGCTCTATTTGATTTCATTCTTGAGCCCTCTCCGGCAGCAAGAACTATAGTATGAATGTCCACAGTTATATAAGGTTAAATAGATACCTTACTGGTTTTTACGTAATTTTTGAATAGTTTTTAATCTCGCTACAGCTTCAGCTAGCTGTGCAGATGCTTTCGCATAATCAAGACTGGCGTCTTTGTTTGCTAATTCTTGTTCGGCTGCTTCTTTGGCTTTAATTGCTTCAGACTCATCAAGACTTTCAGCTCTTTCTGCTGTATCAGATAAAACTGTTACAAGGTCTGGCTGTACCTCTAAAAAACCTCCAGAGCAGAAGAATGCTTCTTCTTCAGAGCCGTTTTGTACTCTAACAGGACCAGCGGCTAAACCAGTCAGCAAAGGTGTGTGGCCCGGAGCTATACCAAGTTCACCAAGGGTTCCGGTTGCATAAACCATTGTGGCTTCGCCGGAATATATTTCTTCGCTAGAAGAAACTATGTTGATCTTGATAGTGCTCATTTTATAAAGTCTTAGCCTTTTCTACTGCCTCTTCTATGGTGCCTACCATATAAAAAGCTTGTTCTGGCAAGTGGTCATAATCACCATTTAAAATACCTTTAAAAGCTTTAATGGTATCTTCTAGTGAAACATACTTTCCTGGAGTACCAGTAAAAATCTCTGCAACGAAGAAAGGTTGAGATAAGAATCTTTGTGCCTTTCTTGCTCTAGCTACTAACTCTTTATCTTCTTCAGAAAGTTCATCCATACCAAGAATTGCAATAATATCTTTTAGCTCGTTATATCTTTGTAAGATTTGCTGAACCCCTTGTGCAACCTCATAGTGCTCATCACCAACAACAAATGGGTCAAGCTGTCTACTGGTTGAATCCAACGGATCAACAGCGGGATAAATACCAAGCTCTGAAATTTGTCTAGATAATACAACTGTTGCATCTAAGTGAGCAAAAGTTGTTGCTGGAGAAGGGTCTGTTAAGTCATCAGCCGGAACATATACCGCCTGAATAGAGGTAATTGATCCGGTGGTTGTTGAAGTAATTCTTTCCTGAAGAGCACCCATTTCTTCTGCAAGTGTTGGCTGGTAACCTACAGCAGAAGGCATTCTTCCAAGAAGCGCTGATACCTCAACACCTGCCAATGTGTAACGATAAATATTATCAATAAATAATAAAACGTCCTTGCCCTCATCCCTAAAGCTTTCAGCCATTGTTAAGC
>CACEBI010000012.1 GCA_902557705.1 uncultured SAR86 cluster bacterium | reverse complement strand
AGCTACTTCAGGTAATATTGGAAGAAAGCTTGCAGTTTTATTTGTAGAACAAAAAAGTAAATCAGAACTAGTTACAAATGAAAACGGTGAAACTATTATTGAGCAATCAACTTATATCGAAAAAAATATCATCAGTCTTGCTACTATTCAGGCTGTTCTGGGAACAAGCTTTAGAATCACTGGAGTTGGTTCACCACAAGAAGCTAGTGAGTTAGCTTTATTATTAAGGGCAGGGGCATTAGCAGCACCAATGAAATTTGTTGAAGAGAGAACTGTTGGACCAAGTTTAGGTAAAGAAAATATCGAACTTGGTATGCAATCAATCATGATGGGTTTAGCTTTAGTTATTATTTTTATGACGTTTTACTATAGGGTTTTTGGCTTGGCTGCAAATGTATCACTACTAATAAATTTAGTTTTAATTACAGGAATAATGTCACTTCTTGGGGCAACCTTAACTCTTCCAGGCATTGCCGGTATTGTACTTACAGTTGGTATGGCTGTTGATGCAAACGTTCTAATTTTTGCAAGGATACGAGAGGAACTTAAAGAAAAAGATCCTCAAACTGCAATTAGAGATGGTTTCTCAAGAGCTTTTATTACTATTTTTGATGCAAATGTTACAACCTTAATTGCTGCGTTAATTTTGTATGTGATTGGAACAGGTCCTGTAAAAGGTTTTGCCATAACACTATCAATTGGAATAGTAACTTCAATGTTTACTGCAATTATGTGCACAAGGGCAATGGTTAATCTTGTTTATGGAAATAAAAACGTTAAGGAATTGAAAATATAATGAATATTAGATTTCAATTTATGAAATATAGAAAAATTGCAGGCATTGCCTCAATTATCATTTTTTCATTATCAGTCTTATCACTTACTTTCCGAGGTTTAAGTTTAGGTCTTGATTTTAGTGGAGGAACTCTCGTTGAGGTGACTTATGAGACTCCAGTTGATCTTGAATCTATAAGAACAACGCTAAGTGATAACGGTTTCGAAGATTCACAAGTTGTAAATTTTGGAACTAACTTAGATGTCTTAATTAAGGTCGCTGACCAAAACGGTAATAGTTCAATTGGTGAGGCTGTTTATAATCTTTTAAATGAAGAGGGTTACAAAGGAGAGCTTAAAAGAGTTGAGTTTGTTGGACCACAAGTTGGCTCTGAATTAAGAGATCAGGGTGGTTTAGGTATGTTGGTTGCGCTGTTTATGATTCTTATGTATGTTGCATTTAGATTCCAATATAAGTTTGCATTAGGAGCCGTAACAGCACTAGGTCATGACGTAGTAATTATTCTTGGTTTATTTTCAATTTTTGCATGGGATTTTGATTTAACTGTTTTAGCTGCCTTGTTAGCAGTTATAGGCTACTCACTAAACGATACAATTGTTGTCTCTGATAGGATTAGAGAAAATTTTAGAATTCAAAGAGAAATGGAACCAATGCAAATGATTGATTTATCTTTAAATCAAACTCTCGGAAGAACAGTTGTCACATCTTTAACAACTTTGTTGGTATTGTTCGCATTATTCATTTTTGGTGGCGAGATGATAAAAGGCTTTAGTTTAGCTCTTATTTTAGGTGTTCTTGTAGGTACTTATTCATCAATTTATGTTGTTGCAAACATGTTGATGTCACTTACTTTAATTCAAGAAGATTTGGCAGTGCCCGAGCCTGAAGGGGCAGAGTTTGACGAATTACCTTAAGTTTTGAAATAAGGCTTTACTGATTTAAGTATAGATTTATACACTTTAGGTGAAGAACAAATAAAATGGTCTCCATCTAAATATTTTGGGTCTCCGTTAAAATTACTTATTAATGCTCCAGATTCCTGGGCGATAAGAAGGCCTGCTGCAACATCCCAAAGTTTGACCCCGTGTGCCCATATAGCATCTAACCTACCAGTTGAAATGTAAGCTAAATCAAGCGCTATAGATCCTGAAGTTCTGATGGATAAATCTTGATTGGCTATCTCTTTATAAGTTTTATCAAATTCATATGAATAGTCTTTTTTTGTTTCATTATTTTTAAAAAATGAAACCATAGAGCCGCTTAAACCTTGCTGTTTACTAACTCTAATTTTTCCATTATTTAAATCTGCTCCAGAGCCTTTAGATGCAGAAAATTCTTCTCTCCTTAATGGATCAATAATTACTGCTGTTGTTGGTACCTCATCAATAAGGGAGCATAAAGAAAGTGCAAAGTGTGGATAACCGTTAATAAAATTTGTTTCACCATCAATGGCTTTTAATACCCAAGTAATATTAGAGTTATTTACCTCTGATCCTGATTCAGCGCCTAAAAAGTTATCTTCTGGATAAAACTTTCTAATTTCATCAATAACAATACCTTCAACTCTTCTAATAATAGCTTTAAGGTATCCATCCGGACCGCCTTTTGATGCATCCAGGTTATGAACTTTTTTTACAGCAAATTCAAGCTCACTAGCACCTTTTCTAGCAGCAATCTGATTAACATTTAATAAAGCTTGTATCGACATGTCGCTATTGTAATGGAAATAGAGATAATAGGCATATGAGTTTCAAAAGTAATTTGATCAACATTGTTTTAGTTGAGACATCGCACCCTGGAAATATTGGATCTGTAGCTAGAGCAATGAAAACCATGGGACTTTCTAGTTTATCATTGGTTAATCCGAGAAAGTTTCCCTCTGGAGAGGCAAATGCTTTATCGGGAAATGCTGGCGATGTATTAGAAAATGCTCAAATCTTTAGCTCAATTGAGGAGGCTATAAAAGATAGCACATTTGTTTATGCAACATCTTCAAGAAGCAGGACTATTCAGTGGCCAACAGTCCATGCTGAGGAGGGCGCTTCACTTATTAATGATCAGGTAACATCAGATAAGAAAGTTTCAATTTTATTCGGCAGAGAAGATAGAGGTCTCACCAATGAAGAGCTTCAACTTGCAAACACTCATATTGAGATTCCAGCAAACCCAGAATATCCAGTATTAAATTTAGCTATGTCAGCTCAAATAGTATGTTATGAAATTTTTAAATCTCATTTTAATCAGGAAGCTAGAGATTGGCATGACTACCCAGAGGTAGATTCTGAAAACCTTCAAATGCTAATAGATCATTTTATCGAAACAGCTAAAAATATTGACGTAATAAATCCAGATAATCCAAAAAAGATTATTTCAAGAATAAAAAGAATGTTCTCAAGACTTCATCCGGATGAAATGGAAACAAGTTTTATGAGAGGTTTTTTAGCTGCTATAAATAAGAAGCTAAAATAGTTATTAATTACTTTGCTAATTGCTTCTGATTCCATATAATACGTTTCGCATCACGTCCCGTTCGTCTAGAGGCCTAGGACACCGGGTTTTCATCTCGGCAACAGGGGTTCGACTCCCCTACGGGATGCCAATTTACTAAGAAGCCCACAATAGTGGGCTTTTTTATTTTTAAATGAGACTAACTACCTGCGAAAGTTGTTCCAAAAATTCCAACAGCCAATTCTGCCCAAATTAACAAAAAAAGTATTACTAAAATAAATACTAATAAAAGCTTCAATCTTGAAGAGTTTAAATAGTAAAGAATAAGATTTATAAAGATGCTTAATGAGAGTATGAGAGATGCCATAACCAAAAAATCAAACCCGCTCCAATCTAAGTCAAAAAAAATTACACCCGCTAAGGGGATCAAAAGAACAAGAAGCGGAAAGAAAATTTTTCTCAATTTATATTTTCTTTTTAGAGTTTTAATTTATAAGCTAAGTATCCTAAAAGAATGCTTACAAATAAAGATAAAACTGGTGGAATTACATATCCCCAAATAGACATCTGACCAGCAAATAAGAAATTTAGAAAGTGAACTAAAGCTGCTGCAGAAAGGAATATCTTGGCAATTTTATTTTGATTCATATCCACATTCGAACATTTTTTTTATATTTTAGGAAATCTTCTCCAAAAAAACTTTCCATGACTTCTTCTTCGGGCTTAATTTGAAATTTAGTTATGTAGGTCGTAAATAGAAGAGTGAAAAGGGTACCGCCAATCACATTAAACATTAGTGCTAAGCCTAATAAAATTAGAGCCATACCTAAATACATTGGATTCCTTGAATATTCAAAAACACCAGAGGTAACTAAAGAAGAGGCATTTTCAATTTTTATTGGATTAACGGTTGTATTTTGCTTTTTGAATAAACTCACAGCCAATATAAGTATAGAGAACCCAGAAAAGTAAAAGACATAACTTAATATAGTCATAAATTCTAGATTTGATTTTGGAAAGTATTCTTGAGAAAAATATATACATAAACCAAAGAACAAAGTAACAATTGGAGGTGGTATTTTATTTTTCATAACTTAATCCTAAACAATGTCTTTTATTTTAACAAACTATTATGGCAACATAATTCTATGAAAAAAATAGCTCTCTTTTTCTCATTTTTTTTTATTTATGGGTGTGGTAATGAATCTAATTCAGCACTATATCAAATTCCGCAAATACCTGATCCAGAAATTCCTTTATTTAATTCAAACCCAATTATTCTTGAAGATGCTGTTAGTTATTACTCAGATGCCTGCAACAATCCGTCTTTTCAATTTTTAATTCCAGTAAAGATAAATGATGATAATTTTGTAGATTTTATTGCCCATTTTTGGTGCGATTCAGAGAATCCAGCAGAAATAAGCTATAAAAATGTTCCAGATTCTTTGGTTACTTATTTAAGTGATGGTTATGGTAATTATGTGATTAGTAATCAGGATATATTTGGTGAGCTATATCCAAAACTCGGAGGAGCTAGTAGAAAGTATGCAAGGGGTGACATTAATGGAGATGGAAAAGATGATTTTGCGTTTGCCATGAATGCGGAGGATGGCAGGGCGGCATATAATGAAGAAACAGTTCAAACAAATTATGCAAATCCTGCTATTTTATTGAGCACAGCTTCAGGATATGAAGTTATAAAATTAGGAGATAAAGATTGGGGTCATTCTGTTCAAATTAAAAACAATGAAGCTCTTTTTGGAGGACATAGATCTCAAGCATTTAAATATATGAACTCAAATATGGTTGATATATCTGAGACATATAAAGAGCTTAGTTTTGCAAGTTTTTTAGTTTATGAAGATTTTATTGTTAATAGTGTAAGAAAAGATAAAAGACAGGGCCTTGAGCTTGTTAGAGATAATAAGATCATCTCATCAGTGATGAAAAATGAAATTTTTAAAGTATATTTTGAAGCTTGGAATAATACTGGTACTGGTAATTATGAAAAGATTGGAGTGTATGAATATAGAAATGAGTACTACTTTCATGGCATGACAACTGAAATGTGTAGGAAAGATGATTTAATTATAGCTACTATAAATGCCAGCAAACCAATTGATAGAGAAATAATAGAAAACGAATATTATTCTCAAAATGAAACAACCCCAGTGGTTTTATTTTCTTTTTATAAGATAAAAAATGATGAGTTGTTAGAAGAAAATATAACTATTAATGGCGAAGAAAGTAATCATAATTTTAATTTTTTTTCTTGCTTTGATGTCAATCAAGATAATAAAAAGGATATTGTTGCGCAGGTATTCAGTCAGGCATGGAATGAACAATCGCCTAATAATAAGGGTATACCAGAAATTTATTTAAATTCAGGTAATAGCGAATATTACAATCTAGATACTTCAAGCTGGCCAGTTTTCAGTGAGAATGATGATTCTCAAGGGTATTTATATGATGTAAATCAAGATGGAACTCAGGATTTAATTATGTTTCCATTAAAAGCGAATTTCACTGCCAATGTTGAAATATATCTCTCTAATAGAAATATAGATAATTAATTAAATTTATATTTAAGCTCTAATAAATTTATTGAAGTTTTATTAAAATCAAACTCATTATGGAAATCTAATTTTTCTAAAGTTAGAGTATTTACTTCGAATCTTGAATCCAATGGCATTATTTGAATGCCTGGCTGTATGATATTTTTATCTAGATTGAACTCAGAAGACTCTCCACCAGCTGATGCTGCAGCGCCTCCTACTCCCATAACCACTAAAACAACAACTGCAGCACCCATAAATTGTTCAAGCATATGCTCCCCTTCATCTTTTATGTGCTCATAGATAGGGCAGCCCGCCGGACCATCACAAGGATCTTGGGCGTTCAAAAATAATGGATTTATTAATAGAAGACTAAATAATATATTTTTCATTGTTTAGATTTTTATTGAGTATGTTTTTTAAATTAACATTTTTTGTTGATATATAAAATTAGAGAAACTTATAAAAGTAGTTACTATTTCTATATGTTTTTAAATTTTTACAGCATTAATAGAATTTTCAGAAGTATGTTTTTTAAAAATATTTAAGTTATGTTTTTTTATTGACCCGTAACCTTTCACTTTTTTTGAACTCTCTATAAGAGTAAGTATTTCAGATTGATTTGAATGCTCTAAAATATTATTTAGTCTTTGTTCAAATATTTCTTTGTGTTTAAAATCATGTTTTCTTTCTTTTGTATACCTGAACACATCAAAGGGTGTATTTCTAATAAATGAGAACTTATCAAGAATAAAAAATATAGGTAAAGCTATATATGCTGGAATTTTAAATTTCTTTGGATTATTGGTTTTTTTATCCTTTATGAAAGATAAAATTGGCGGTGCTAAATAAAAACTGAGTTTATTCCAAGCAGTAAAGTCGTTACTAATAATTTTCTTATAATTTTTAAGGTGCATGCTAGCAACTTTATACTCATCTTTTATTAAGCATATTCTTCCATATTCTCTCAAAATTTCATCTAACAAATCTTGGTTAAGATTTTGTTGTTTATTCAAATTGGACTCTAATTGAGTAAAATCTTTTAAAGATTTTTTTGAATAACCAGCTAAAATTTCTTTTAGCTCAGCTACAGACATATCAACATTTAAATGCTTTTTCTCCTTAAATATTAAATGTTTTGGATCATGAGCTATCAATCTACCTATATTAAATGCTTTAACATTATTTTGAGCACCCCATTTATTAAGATTGATTGCTCTAATAATTGACTCTTTTTTTAAGGGGATCAGGCCAGATTGGAATGCTGCACCAAGTTGAATCATATTTGCGTTAATAGTATTCCCAAAAAATTTATAGGAAAGACCAACAGTATCTATATCAACCAATATCTCTTTGATTGAGTTTTTAATTAGATCTCTTACTTCTTTAGATTTAAAGTCATAATCTGTATTTTTTACAAAGTCGGCAACAGGAGCAGAATTGTTGTTAAGTACAGCATAGGTTCTTTTTTTTGATAAAACCTCTTGAATCTCATCTTTAGTAGCTACTACTTGATCACAAGCTAAAAGAACATCCGACATTCCTGGAGTTATTTTGTGACTGTAAGGTTTCTTTTTATCATTATATAGTTTTATGTACGCCCAAACTGCTCCACCTTTTTGAGATAGACCGGTCATATCTAATGTTGTTGACTTTTTATCTTCAATATTTGCAGCCATTCCAAGGATTGCAGATATGGTTAAAACCCCAGTACCGCCGATACCAGTTAATATAATATTAGTAATTTCTTCATCAATCTTTTTTTCTGGATCTGGAATTTCAAAATCAAGTTTAGGTGTTTCAATATTTTTTATGTCATTAGTTTCTATAGATATAAAAGATGGACAAAAACCTTTTATGCAAGTGAAATCTTTATTACAAGTCGATTGATTAATTTTCCTCTTTCTACCAAATTTAGTTTCTAATGGCTCAATCGACATGCAGTTTGATTGAGTTGAGCAATCACCACATCCTTCACAAACTTCTGGGTTTATTAAAATTTTTTGGACCGGGTCTTCAATAATGCCTCGTTTTCTTTTTCTTCTTTTCTCAGCAGCACACCCTTGATCGTATATAAGGATAGTTACTCCAGGAGTAGATCGTAATTCTTCTTGAACATTTTGAAGATAATCTCTATGTTTGAGCTCGATACCTTTTGGCGGAGGATTATTTTTATAGAATTTTAAATTCTCAGTCAAGATGACAACTTTTTTAACTCCCTCTGATAGAACTTGTTTAGCAATTTGGATAGTACTCCAGTTATCACCGAGAGTTTGTCCGCCAGTCATTGCAACAGTATCGTTGTATAAGATTTTAAAAGTAATATTGACATTAGCATCTATACAAGCCCTTATAGCAAGTGACCCTGAATGTTTATATGTACCATCACCGAGATTTGCAAAAATATGATCACTATCTGTATATTTTGCTTGACCTATCCAAGGAGTACCTTCGCCACCCATTTGTGTAAATCGTTCTGTATTCCTATCCATATTTACTGCCATGTAATGGCATCCGATGCCAGCAAGAGCAGTTGCTCCTTCTGGAATCATTGTCGATGTGTTGTGAGGGCATCCTGAACAAAAATATGCCTTACGATCAATGGGTGCTTGTTGATATGATTTTTTGAGATTTCTTTTTTTAAACCACTCTAAACTTTCAAGTAATTCTTTTGCGCCCGTAGCTTTATATATTTGATTTGCAAGAACCTCGACAATTGTAGCTAAAGGTAGATCATTTTCAGGTGGGAGTTGCCAATTACCTTTTTCATCTTGCTTGCCTGTAACTTCCGGTCTTACTTTTTCACTCCAGTTATATAATTGCCATTTAATTTGATGCTCAATTAACTCTCTTTTTTCTTCAACAACCAAGACTTTATCAAGACCTTCACAAAATGATCTAATTCCGTTTGGCTCAAGCGGCCAAGGCATTCCGATTTTATATAAACATATTCCAAGTTCTTTTGCTTTTTCTTTATCAATGCCAAGCCATCTCAAAGCTTCTCTGACATCATTGTATGATTTACCCGAGCTAATGATTCCAATTTTTGAATTACGATTAGGCCATTTTACTTGGTCAATATTATTTTTATGACCAAATACTTGAGCAGCAAACCCTTTTACTCTTTGGAGTTTAAAATCTAGTTCTCTTGGAGATTCATTAAAACTAATATTCCTATTAAGTTCTGCATACTCAAGAAGATCTTCATCGGATGGTATTATTATTTTTTTATTTTCATTAGATGTGTCATAAGTTTTTGCTGAATCTGCAACATCTGAGACAATTTTCATACCTATCCAGCAGCCACTATAGCGACTGATTTCAAAACCTAAAAGGCCAAAAGAAATTATGTCATCAATATCAGCAGGGTATAAGTATGGAATAAATGCGCTTACAAAATTGTGATCAGATTGATGGGGAATTGATGAAGATTTGCAACCATGATCATCCCCAGCAATTGCAAGAACACCTCCATATTTTGAAGACCCTGCAGCGTTTGCATGTTTAAATGCATCTAGTGATCTATCAACACCAGGGCCTTTGCCATACCAAATCCCAAAAACACCATCTTTTTTGTTTTTATTGTTGTATTCAATTTGCTGACTTCCCCATATAGATGTTGCTGCTATTTCTTCATTTATAGCTTGTTGATGATCTATTTCGTTCTCTATTAGAAGCTTTTTAGCTTTTATAAGTTCAAGGTCATATCCACCCAGAGGTGATCCAGGATAACCAGATATGAAACCTGCGGTATTTAAATTATTTTTTAAATCTCTTTCTTTTTGAATTAAGGGAAGCCTTACAAGTGACTGTACCCCGTTTATAAAAACGTTACCCGTTTTCTTGATATATTTATCATCTAGTGAAATTTTTCTTTTCAATCACTCTCCCTGATTAAAAAAATCATTTTATCATTTTTTTACACTTTTTTTATATATAAAATTTGAACATAAAATTTAATTTTGCTAATATTTTGATAAATCGTTCATCCTTAAGGGGACGGAAGTAGTCGCAAGACGAAGGAACGCATTATCATCGTTCATCTCTCAAGAGACGGAAGTAGGTAATGGTACCGAAGGAACGCATCTTTTTAAAAGGAGATGTTATGAATGCTTTAAACATTCAAAAAAAACAATACACACCTAAATCGGGCAGTAATGTTATGTTGCAAATTGCAATTAATAAGCTGAATTACAACTTACGCACACAAAATAAAACTGTGCATAAGTCTAAGCCTAAAAAGGATGTATTTTTTCCTTACTATTTGTAAGGTTTGCACTAATAAAAAAGAGAGCATTTGCTCTCTTTTTTTATTCCGATTTAATATATAGTTAATCACTAGCTTAAATTAATAGAGGGAGATTTATTATGGAAAAAGTTTTAGTTACAGGCGCTACTGGGTATATAGGCTTACACTGCATACACCAACTACTTAATCAGGGCTATGCCGTAAATGGTTCAATTAGATCCCCAGAAAGAAAAGATGAAATAATTAATGCGCTTAAAAGTCATAATACATCGACAGAACATCTCAATCTTTTTACCTTTAATTTAACAGAAGATACTGGCTGGGATGATGGTATGGAGGGTTGTGATTATTTGCTTCATGTTGCATCTCCAATATCTTTGGAACGTACAGACGAAGATTACTTTGTACAACCTGCTATTGATGGTGTGAACAGAGCTCTATCTTTTGCAAAAAAACATAATATAAAAAAAGTTGTACTCACATCATCTGTAGCTGCTATTTTTGATACTTTAGAAAAGAAAACTCATTTTGATGAATCAGATTGGTCTGATCCAGACAATCCTGCAATAAGTGCATACTCAAAAAGCAAAACTTTAGCAGAAAGAGCTGCATGGGATTTTGTGGAGAAAGAAGGTCATCCGTTTGAACTTGCTGTAATAAATCCTGCTCTTGTTGTTGGAGCATCAATATCAGGTGATATTGGTGAATCAAATAAAGCTGTTGAAATGGTGGCTAGTGGCAGAATGCCAGTTGCAGTGCCTATGATGTTTGGATATGTTGATGTTAGAGATGTTGCTGCAGCTCATATTCTTGCAATGCAAACTCCGGCTTCAAATGGCGAGAGATTTGCATTAGTTGAAAAAGATTTATGGTATACAGATGTTGCTAAAATATTAAGAGAAAATGGTTTTGATAAAGCACCTACCATGGGTATTCCAGTATGGCTTGCAAAAATTCTTGCTAATTTTAACAAAGAATTAAAATTAACATTACCGTACCTTGGAAGAACAAGAAGTATTAAAAATACAAAAGCAAAAGAAATATTAGGATGGAACCCAAGGCCAGCAGAAGAGTCGATATTAGATATCGCCAATCAAATGAAAGATTTAGGAATACTTAAATAATCCCAGGAATAATTGCTTTTCTATTTTTTGGATATTCGCTAAATTTTTCTTGATACCATCTGTGATGAGCAAGTGCTCGTGGAAATAAGTTTGCTATGGTCCAAATTGCAAATACTAACCCTGAGATGCTCCATGTAAGAATAGCCCATCCAATCCATTCAATAATTTCACCAAAATAGTTTGGAGCAGAAATGTACCTATGCATAAATTTATCAGGTATATGATATCCAGGACCTTTATTTTTTCTTAAAGAAATAATTAAATAATCAGATCGAATATTTATATACATTCCTATTAAAAAGATAGTTATTCCAAAATAAAATAAAGGATTATTCATCCAATTTTGTGCATATTCGGTAAAGTAGAATATTCCAAAGGCCTGAACATTAACATTAACAATATTAAAGAAAAATGCAGAAGCAGCTATGCTTATTGGCATTTTGGGGTTTGTCATATCTATTAAAAATGGATATATAAAAGATCTATGTATGTAATGAATCAACCATAAAATTAGAAAGACTTTATGAACCACTTGAAGTTGATCTTTAACAATCCATGCATAAATTATCATCAATATTACACATGGTGATTCCATAACAACCCACCCAAGACGTGCTGAAATGTTTTTACCCCATCCTTTTCTTATGTGTCGTCCATAAGGAGCGTCAACATAAAAGAGATAAATAAAAGTTACTAAGGCAACCAGAATCCAAAAAACAATAAAATAACTAAAATAATTCATAACAATTTAGATGAACATAATATGTAAATTTTTCAACATATAAAAGTTTACAGTTTCTTTATGAAATCATAAACTTGAAAGGGGAGAGTTTAATCATGGAAGTTAAAAGTTACGATTTTATTATTTTAGGAGCTGGTTCTGCTGGATGTGTTTTAGCAAATAGGCTAAGTTCAAATTCAAACTTTAATGTTTGTCTTATTGAGGCGGGTTCAAAAGATAATGATGTCAGGCTTCATGTTCCTCTTGGTTTCGCTTTTCTTGGTGATAAAAGTAAATATAGTTGGAACTATGACACTGTACCTCAAAAAGAATTTGAAAAAGTTTCTATAACAGAGCCTGCGTCATCAGTTGTAGATTCAGCTGGTGGAGTACATGAGGTTGAAACTGAGGTTATGGAGCATAGAAGGGGATTTCAGCCCAGAGGTAAGACTTTGGGAGGTTCTAGTTCAATCAATGCAATGTTATATGTAAGGGGTCATGCTTGGGATTACGATCATTGGGCTGAGTTAGGCAATGCAGGATGGTCTTATAAAGATGTATTACCTTATTTTAAAAAATGTGAACACAATGAGGTTTTTGATAATGAATATCATGGTCAAAATGGACCTTTAAATGTATCAAAGATTAGGCATAAAAATAAATCTGTAGATGAGTTTGTCAAAACAGGTTCTTCTGTTTTTGGATACAACGAAGATTTTAATGGAGAAAACCAAGAAGGTATTGGTTATTATCAAACTACTCAAAAAAATGGGAAAAGATGCAGTGCTGCAAAGGCATACCTTGTTCCAGTATTAGACAGAGATAACTTAACGATTTTAACTGATACTAATGTTAATAAAATTAATATTTCTGAAGGAAAAGCAACAGGGGTTCAATGTATAGATCAGGAAGGTAATGAGTTTACTGTTAATGCTTCTAAGGAAGTTTTATTATCATCAGGTGCCTTTGGTTCTCCGCAGATTTTACTTAGATCTGGTGTTGGTCCTTCAGAGGAAATAACCAAACATGGTATTGACCACAAAATAGAACTGCCAGGAGTTGGTAAAAACCTTCAAGATCATATTGATTTCATAACTGTTCATAAACACAAATCAATAAATCTCTTGGGTTTTTCATTAGGAACTTTATTGTTTAAATACCCTTATGAGTTAATTAAGTACATCCTTGCTAAAACAGGTATGTTTACATCTACTGTAGCTGAGGCAGGTGGATTTATTAGATCAAGGAATGATATTGATATCCCAGACATTCAATTACATTTTGCTCCTGGAATGATTGTTGACCACGGAAGAGAACAGTTATGGGGTACTGGAATAAGCTGTCATTCATGTTTATTGCGTCCCAAGTCAAGAGGTGAAGTTACCTTAAATTCAGCTGATCCAGCAGAGGACCCATGTATAGATCCCAAATTTTTATCTCATCCTGATGATGTAAGAGATATGGTTGCAGGTTATAAAAAGATGATGAAAATTATGAATAAAGAACCTATTTCTAAATACACAAGTAAGCATGTTTTAAGACCAATTGATTTAGATGATGATGAGGATATTGAGAAAGCTATAAGAGAGTCAGCAGATACGGTTTATCATCCAGTTGGAACATGTAAGATGGGTAGTGATGACATGGCTGTTGTTGACAGTAATCTTAAAGTTCATAAAGTTAAAGGCTTAAGAGTTGTAGATGCTTCAATCATGCCTACCTTAGTGGGTGGGAACACCAATGCTCCTACAATCATGATAGGGGAAAAAGCATCTGATATTATTCTTCAAGATTGGACATAGATGCTCCTTAGATTTGTAATACTCCTTATATTTTCATTAACTGGTATGTCTATGACTGTAATTGATGTAAGGACAGAAGCTGAATGGAACACTGGGCATTTAGAAGGAGCACGACATATAGAATGGCAAGATATTCTAAAGATATCATCAGATATTCAGAAAGATGAAGAAATATATCTATATTGCAGAAGCGGTAATAGATCGGGAAAAGCGACTAAAATTCTTCAAGAAGCAGGTTATATTAATGCCAAAAATGCTGGAAGCATTATCGACGCCAGTGAGCTATTAGGTATAAAAATTATTGATTAATTTTATACATTGTTTAGGTCCATAAATGTATACAGTGTAAACATTAAACTGTAATATAATTACTAACAAATGTTTGCAGTGTAAACATTATTATTAACCCCTATACAAGGTATCAAAATGATAAAAATATTCAAATCAACAATTTTAGGAGCTTTATTGCTAACTATCCCTGCTTTTTCAGCTGATATGGTTTTTGAACAAAAAGAAAATATATTACTCAAAGGTAAAATTGCTACAGTAAAAACATCCAAAAAATATAGAAATATAGAAGCTTGCCAAGCTTTATGTGAATCAAGAAGTTCTTGTACAGCTTATACGCTAGACACAAACAAAGGCAGTTGTACTATTTTTAAAAATGTATCTAAAGAGGTATCAAACTCTAATACTACATCTGGTGTAAAAAAATAGTAACTCAATAACCTTCCGATAAAAAAGGGGTTTTAAGCCCCTTTTTTTATGTACATCTTCTCTTAAAGGGTACAATTAGTTTATGCAAATTCTTTCAAACCTCTTTAATAAAAAAAAGGATATTCCAAAAAAAATTATATCTTTTGATGGTGGAGGAGTTAGAGTTATTGCTGGAATTGTGTTCTTAAAAAAATTAGAAGTAGAAAGTGGAAAAAAAATAACAGATATTTTTGATATGTTTGTTGGAACAAGCGCTGGAGCTTTTAATGCATCATGCTTAGCTTTCGATGATATGAGTATGATTGATCTCAAAAATTATTGGTCAAAAGAATATTTAGATAGAATAATGGAAACTTCATTTTTTTGGGATCAGGCTTCTCTTATTCAAGCTAGACCAAGGTATGAGACAAAAGGCAGGTTGAAGTTTTTAAATGAAATCTTTGCAGAAAAAACTTTAGGCGAATCAAAAAAACCTATAGTTACTCTTTGCTATGATATTGAAAAAAGACAACACGTAATTCATTCAAGCAATTTAACACCTGATATAAGTTTTGTAGATGCAGTTTGTGCTTCAAGTGCAGCTCCAATGTATTTTCCAACCTATCAAATGAGTGATGGCTCATGGATGATTGATGGTGGAGTTGTTACAAATAATCCAACTTTAATTGGTTTCAATCATGCAAAGAAATTTTTTGATACTAATAATATAAAAGTTCTTAGCATAGGAGCAGGTCTAAACAAAAAGAAAATATCTGGTGAAGCTTCATCTAGATGGGGGGGAGTTGGCTGGTTGAGAAATGACATTATGGGAATGATGCTTGACTCAGAAATTCATAACGATATTGCAAAAGATACTTTTAATGATAACTACTTAAGAATAAATTCACCCATAGGTAAAATTAACAAAATGTTAGACGATGATTCAGAAGAAAATATAGAAAAAATTCATCTTATGGGCCTTGATTGGTGGTCAGAATATGGAGAAACTACACTTAATTTCATAGAAGATTAATTTTTTTTACTATTGCCTATTTTTTTACTGTAAGATACACCTTTTTTAATAATAGGATATACATGAATATATACGTAGGAAATATCTCATGGGGAATGAATGATCAAGACCTTGAGAACCTTTTCGCCGAACATGGCACAGTAACTTCAGCAAAAATAATTACTGATAGAATGACTAATCGTTCAAGAGGATTTGGATTTGTTGAAATGAGTGATGGAGCTGAGGCCGCAATTGCAGCATTAAATGAAGCTGAAATTGATGGAAGAAAGCTAGTTGTCAATGAGTCTAGACCTAAAGAGTCCAGATAAAAAACTTAAACAATCCTTTAGTTAAAAAAACTTAAAAATCTTCTTAATTTAATAAAAAATTTTTGAAGATTTTTTTGTTTTTATATGTAAATTATTTACATTTTTTATACTATTTACATAATTCTTGACATTTAACATTCAAGAGGGTTAAATGCGCATAATTTCGTTAAAATTTTTTAAGGGGAAATCCGTGAATAAATATTTATTATCATTAATGGTGTTGTTACCGTTATCAACTTTTGTTGTTGCTCAAGAAGCGGAAGAGGCTGAAACTTCAGAGGTTGAAGAGGTTGTAACAACTGGTATTAGATCAAGTTTAATAGATGCTATTTCTATAAAAAGAGAAAATGTCGGTGTTGTAGATGCTATAACAGCTGAAGACATTGGTAAGTTTGCTGATAGGAATATTGCAGAGGCTTTATCAAGATTGGTTGGTGTTACAACTAATAGAGATAATGGTGAGAGCACATCTGTAACTATTAGGGGACTAGGACCTGAGTTCAACTTAGTTACTTTAAATGGAAGATCAATGCCTACAGTTCCACCATTATGGGTTGGCGGTAGATCATTTGACTTCGGTGATATTTCATCATCTGGTGTTGCTGCTGTTGAAGTATATAAATCTGCAAATGCTATTCTTCCAACTGGTGGATTAGGTGCAACTATTAATATGGTAACTACAAAACCAATTGATGGAAAAAATGGCGGCGGTATTTCTGTGAGAGCTATGCATCACTCGTCTGTTGAAACTGGTGATGATTACACCCCAGAAGTAGATTTAGTCTTTTTAAGAAACGGTGAAGTTGGTGATGATGCTAAATGGGGTTTCTCAATTTCTGGATCTCATCATGTAATGCATAACAGAGAATCTGGTACTAATGAAATTACTTGGTTACCAAGTCCTATTATTAATAATGTACCTGGAAATGCTGTTGTTACAAGTAGTAATGCTAGAGCGGATGGTGCTTTCTTTTACCCAAGTGGTCTTCTATATAAAAATATGGACAATGAAAGAACAAGAGAAAACCTACAAACAACTCTTCAATGGGAGCAAGGTATAGTAACCGCTACTCTTGATTACACAATATCTTCAGTTAATGCTAACCAATATGGTGTTGAAGCCGGTACATGGCTATCTGGTTGGGATACAACTGCGATGACAGTTAACCAAAACGGAGCTGTAACAAGCGCTTTCGTTAATGGTACATATTTCAATGGTGGAATATTTAACAATAACTTCAAATGGGCTAATGATGATACAAATAACAAATCAATTGGCTTAAATTTAGAATTTAGACTTACAGATAACTTTACATTAACTGCAGACTATCATGATTCATCCGCTGGTTATAAAGGTAATCCAGGTGGAAGTGCTACAAGTAGTGCAACTTTTGGTAATGGTTGTTGGGCAGCTTGGGGCTGGTGGCCTGTGAATGAAGCATCAGCATGTTTTAGAAATAGAACATTTGATTTTGCTCAATCTGTAAATGGTAATCTTCAGTGGGAAGTTGATAAAAACTTCCAAGGTGCTGATACAGGAGCTACTGAGTTTGATGCAAGCGACATGGGTCCAAGAGAAGCTTATGTAAATTATCAAGAAAGAAAAAGCGATCTTGACCAGTTCCAGTTAATTGGAACATGGGATAACAACGAAGGTATGTTTATGGAATCATTAACATCGATTGACTTCGGTTATTCAACTCAAGAAACTGTATTTAATAGTCAAAAATGGTTCAACTATGTAAGAACTGGTCATATTGCAGACGGAGATCCTGTAAATATGACTTATGCAATGATGCCTGATGATGTTTTCACTAAAGTATCTATTCCAGGTTTCTTAGGTTCTGCTGGAAATTTCTATTACTTTGATATGAGTCAAGAAGATTTATTCTACTGGTTTGGTAGAGCTGGCTTCATGGGTGACTTAAATACTGGTGACGGTACATGGTGGAATGCTTATGGACCTGCCTCAGATTGGCCATCTTCATGTTACAGAAATGATGCGTTTGATGCTGAAGGAAATCCTAATGGATTAAGAGCAGTAGATATGTATGAAGCTCCAACATCTAATTGGGGACAATTAGAAGGTTGTTACGGTGACAGAGATTCAATATCTGTTATTAAAGAAGATCTTGAAGCTTTCTTTGTAAACTTTAACTTTGAAACAGTTACCGATGCAGGACAAGAGCTAAGAGCTCAGTTAGGTATTAGATACGAAGAAGAAGAAAGAACTTCATCTGCGGATACAACTGTTCCAACAAATACTGTTTGGAGTCTAGGTGCATTCTCATACGGAGATAAAGTTGGTTTAATGACAGGACCTGCAACTTATACTGGTACTGGTTCAAACGACTACGTTTTACCAAGTTTAAACGTAACTTTTGAGCATGCTGAAAATAGAGTGATTAAATTTGCAGCAAGTAAAACTATTGCAAGACCAGCTTTAGAGCAAATGGATGTTTCAGTATCTACTCCTGCTTCATTTAGCTGGATGTATCCTGCAACACTTGGAACTGGTAATCCAGCTCTCGAGCCATATGAGTCAACTAACTTTGACCTAGCATATGAGTATTACTACAAAGAAGGTAGTTATGTTGCTGTTAACGTGTTCGTAAAAGAAATCGAAGGTTATCACGGTTCTGGTTTTGAGCAAGGTTCATTTAATGGTGTTACAGACATCACAAGAGGACCAAGAGCAGCACTAGCTACAGAAGATAACGCTGATGCATTATGTCAATGGACAGCACCACAAGGTTATTGGGCATGTGGTTGGTCAAACCAATTTGATTGGGCTTGGTTAAATAACACTGGTTTCACATTTACTTGTAATGGAGCTGCGGATTGTTTTGCTGATCCAGGAAATGGAAATGCTGTTTTCCAAAGTAATGGTGATGACCCGCTTTACGTATTTAATCTAGCTAAGCCAATTAACCAGTACGACGGTACACTTGAAGGGGTGGAACTTGCTGTTCAGCATCTCTTTGATAACGACTGGGGCGTAATGGCTAACGTTACTATGATTGATGGTGATACAGATGTAGATGTATACCCAGCAGCAGATGCTTCAGAGCAGTTTGCTTTACCTGGATTTGGTGATGCTGCTAACTTAGCTGTTTTCTATGAAAACGAAAAAGTATCAGCTAGGGTTGCATATAACGTAACTGGTGAGTACTTCACTGGATATGACCAATACAATCCACTATTTGTTACTGAAAGAAGTACTGTAGATTTCAATGCTACTTATAACGTAAGTGACAAAGCAGCCGTATTTATTGAAGGAATTAACGTTACTGATGAAGATGTTCATTTATATTCAAGATACGAAGAAATGACATTCTTATATCAAGACCACGGACCTATATACAAATTAGGTTTCAGAGTTAATTTCTAATTAATTTAAACACATATTTAAAAGAGGGCTTCAAGCCCTCTTTTTTTTTATAACTGATATAATTTTGTATATGAAAAAGTTATATTTTTTATCCATAATTTTTATCATTTCTTCTTGTGGCGGTGGCGGCGGAGGAGGAGGAAGCGACCCAGTTCCAATTCCTTTTAGTTTAACTTTAGGATTGTTCTCCTTTTCAGTTAATGAAGATGAAACATATAACGGATCTGTGAATGCTTCGGCAAACGAAACTGTTACTCTTGAATATCTTATAACTTCTCAACCCTCGAATGGTAACGTTCAACTTACTTCATCAGGTGCGATATCATATACACCAAAACTTAATTATTTTGGATCAGATCAATTTGAATATTCTGTAAGAGCTGTTGAAAAAAATGTTACCAAAACAGCTACTGTAAATATAACTGTTAATTCTGTTGATGACCCACCCACACTTTCCTTTTTAACCTTTAATAATTATTCAGAAGATACTTTGTTATTTGAGGACGAACAATCTTTTAGAATAGCAGTAAATGATATCGATACTGATTATGAGAATTTATCTTTTGATATTCAGATAGGTGATCAAAGTATTCCAGGAACATTTACCCTTGATACTGGTGAGAATACAAACGGTTCTGGAGATTTAAATTTTAACTTGAGCACTTTAGAGTCTGCAGGACTATACGATGCTAGCATTAATGCTTCTGATTCAGCTAATACCGCATCTTTATTTATAACCTCATGGTTTGTCTCCAATAAGACTACGGTTACTATTGAGCAGGATGATACTCCTGAAGATGGGTTTGATGGTGAAGATAAAACTCCAAAGGATTATCTTGTATATCAACTATCAGGTTCACCAGCATCAAAAGGAAGGACAAAATATTTATTTATTGGTGATTCTTTAGAAGGTCAAGAAGATATTGATCTTTATAGACGAGCGCTAATAGCATCTGTGAATAAGCTTTATGGTTCTGATGCAGCTGAATTTTTTACTGATGATTACTTTACAATTTATTCTGCTGAACCTGTAACGCCAGATGGAACGTCACCTATTGGTGTAAGGACTGGCTGTTATGATTTTGATGAGGATGTTTATTGTATAGGTGAAATAGATGATGCAATTTTTGATGTATTACTTCCTAATAATACGCTCGTATCTACTCTTACAAGAGTGCAAGGAAGAGGAGTTAACCAAGGATATAAAAACATCCAAAAAATTAGAGATACAAACCCTGAAAGAACAAGTACAACTCTAATGCATGAATTAGGACATGCGCATGGTTATATGGGTGATGAATATAGGACCGATGATGACCGTGATGTAAGTAGATATGCTGATTTAAATGTAAATACCTCAACGCAAAGTGATGTTACCCTGCTTAAATGGCATCACCATATTGATGATTTAACAAATGTTTTAGGTAAAGATATTCGAGTTTGCTATAACTATAGTGATGGAACAATAGGTGACTGGGATGATCTTGGTTTAACCTTAGCTGATTGTGATTGTCTGATAAACGAGTGGGATTCAGCTGGAAATTTTGTTAGAAAAAATCCTTCATGTAGTGGTGTGGGACAATTTGAAGGGAACTATTATGGTTTATATGATAATTATAGACCAACATTTTGCTCGATAATGGACTCTTGTTCTAGCGGTGGTTACGGGAAAGTTAATGTTGAGGGTTTTGCTGTTGGATCTCTTCAAAATCAAGGTTTTTATGATACAGCTGATATTGGTTTTTCAAGAAACGCCTCCAATGAAAATACAGGATGGCAAATGGTTTTTGATGTTGAGTTTGATACATCTAAAGTAACTTTAAAATGGTATGTAAATGGTGTTGAGGATCCAAGTAAAGAAAATCAAACCGACGTGACATTTACAAGACCTGCTGATAATAGTGTTCAGATATATACTGCAAAAGCAATAGACCTTACCGGTACAATTACAGCAGAAGATGATGTAACAAATCATGATGACTTTTATGAAGGTTTATTGCAATCAAGATTTTATTGGTGTGCAGGATTTGTTGAAAATGATTCTTGTGATTGGTCTTATGATCCTAGTCCATCAAGATATAGTGAATTTGATTATGGTTATATGAATGGGCCACTAGGAGCCACATGGGGGATAAATTGGGCAAAATGGTAAATAAATTTTTTCTATCACTGACACTTATTTTTTGTTTAGTAATTTCATCAAATAATGAAATTAACTTCCAAAGGATTGATGGGTTAAGTAAAGAAATTTCACTTGATACTGAAGCTCAGATTTATACTTTATTAGGTAGCAAAAATAATATTGAGCTAAAAGAAGTAAAGATTGCAAAACCTAGTAGAGATTCATTAAAACTTTTAAAGCTTTTAACCCCAAGAGATAAATATGCAATTAGAGTTCTAGATGATAAAAATAAAGAAATCATGTTAATTGGTATTGGCAATCCTTTTTATATTCATGCTGATCATATTGGCTACGAAGATAGATATGTCTTTGGAGGTTACATAGAAACAGAGCTTAATTTACCCTTATCTTTAGATACAAAAGCAGCAAAAATTATACTTCTTTCTCAAGATGAGTTTGGGTTAAAAGAAATTAAAAGATTAGACTTAAACTAACCAGTATATATAAACAAAATAATAGTCTGTACTAGTCTTGAAAGCACATTACTTAAAGGTTATATTACCCATCCAATGCGGTACTAGCTCAGTTGGTAGAGCGTCTGCTTGCCAAGCAGAAGGCCGCCGGTTCGAGACCGGCGTACCGCACCATTTATTAAAATCATCCAAACTTTAAACTATAAAATTATTACCTTTTTTATTTAAAGTGCATGCTTTATTATTTCAATAGATGAGAAAATTATATTTATTTTTTGCTTTTATTATTGTTTCCTGTGGTGGCGGTGGAGGCAGTTCATCGATTGATACATTAAGTACAAATGATTCAAACAATACCGCAAGCGATCTAATAGAAAATTGCAATCAACAGCAAACCAATCTCATCAGATGTGATTTTACTCATCAGGGATTAAATAGATATTACCTACTTCAACCTCCTCATCCTGAAGCAGATGGGAATAGTGCGTTGATATTTAATCTTCATGGTTATGGCAGCAACGCAATGGAACAAATGCTTTATACAGGCTTAAACTCCCTAACTTATACAAAAGAAAATAATTTTATTTTAATTCATCCACAAGGCGCACCACTTGAAACAGCTTTAACTTCAAGCTCTTCACACTGGAATTCAGGTGGCTGGACAATTGGAAGTACTGTTGATGATGTTGATTTTATCGATACTGTGATCGAACTAGTATCCAAGAAATATAATCTAAATATGGATAGGATCTACTCTACAGGCATGTCTAATGGAGGTTTTATGAGCTATCACCTTGCATGTAACTTAAGTTCAAAAATTGCAGGAGTAGCCTCTGTTACTGGCTCCATGAGTAGACAAACCTATGAATCATGCAACCCACAAAAGCCTATTCCTATTCTACAAATTCATGGAGCTTTAGATGGAACAGTTCCATTCAATGGCAATTCAGCCTTAGGTATGGAACCTATAGAAAAAGTGATGACTTATTGGCAAGAATTTAATTTATGTGATGTGGAACCAATAACTACCACCAATAATTTTATTAATTTAGGCTCTTCTATTGAACACTCACAATATGTAAATTGTTTAAATAATGTTCAAGTTGAATTATATAAGATTGATACTATGTCGCATGTCTGGCCTAAGAAGGATAGATTTGGAATAAGCGCATCAGAAGTAATCTTTAACTTTTTTAATACATACGATGCAAACGGAAAATTAAATTAAGTATAAGATTTATACATATATTTTCTCTACTTCAACCATCTTTAATGTAGTATTAATAGATATATATAAATAGGAGAGGAAATATGAAATATTTATTTACTTTGGCATTAACAACATCATTTGTTGTTTTTGCTCAAGAAGACGAGCCTTCATACAAATATCAACCTGAAGGCAATAAGGCAGAATATTATATTGGGACTTTTAATAAAGGTAAAAATATTGATGATCTTGCCTCATGGTATGGAAAATTTGCTAAATGGGCTGAAGGTCAGGGCGATGTATATGACAATATGACAGTTGCAATTCTTCAACCTCAATTCCATTCAAATCTAGGATCAGTAGATGCAATGTGGGTTAATACATTTCCCACTCCAGGAGAGCAATTTACTGGAATGGAAAAATGGGTCACAGGTGGTGGCGCAGAATTACTAAAGTCTTTGCCAGTAACTAATTCACAACAAGTTGATACATGGCAGTGGACTGTTTCACAACCTGCTAGCATGGCTGTTGGAAATGTTATGTACGCTACATATTCTGACTGTAGCTTAGAAGAAGGGTATACCAACAGAAAGGTTTATGACCTTTATAAAGATTTTGCTATTTATGCTCAATCTATAGGAGATACAACTGGAAGAAAAATGATTTTTCCAACTGCTGGAGCAGAACTCCCAGATGGTGTTGATTTTGTTAGATTAATGTACTCATCATCTATATCAGAATCTGGCGCTAATGCAGATTTATTTTGGGATAAAATAGCTGATTCTGAAGCAAGTAAAAATTTAAAAGGATTTTCTTGTTCAAATTCTAGATCTTATATTGGAACAGCAATGAGAACACCTGGATAGATAAAAACTGTTGAATAAATGGGAGCTTTAGCTCCCATTTTTTTTATTTAATGCATAATAATCCTGTGAATAATTACTCAAATCATATTGCAATTATTGGCGCAGGAATTTCAGGGCTAGCTTTAGGTTGCATCTTAAAAGAGGCAAACATTCCTGTTGTTGTATTTGAAAAATCTAGTGATGTCAGTGACTATGGTGCCGGAATATCTATTTCTCCAAATGGTATAAAAGTCCTACAGCATCTTGATATCTATAATGAGATTGTTTCAGTTTCACCAAAACCTAATAAAGCAATTTTTTTTTCTAATGATAAAAAGATAAATAGTTTTGATATCAATGTAATAACAACATCAAGACAGGTTTTATATAAATTTTTATACAAAAAATATATGTCTTTAGATGGTGAAATTTTGTTTGATCATGAATTATGTGATGTAGATTTTGATACATTAGAACTTAAGTTTGCAGACGATAAAACCTACAAGGTTAGACATATAGCAGCCTGTGATGGTATTAAATCTCTGTGTAGGAAAAAAATAAATTGTTATAAAGAGCCAGTTTATAGCGGATATTCAGTATGGAGAGCAATTGTTGAAAAAAAACAACAGAATACTCACACTTTTTTAGGACCAAATCATCACATTGTTACTTATCCAATCTCTGATTCAAAAATTAGTTTTGTTGCAGCTATTAAAACAACAAAAAAATACCAAGAGTCATGGAGATCATCAGGTACATATGAAGAACTTAAAGATGATTTAGTTCTTGGTAATAAAGATTCCTATTCTTTTATTAATGAAAATACTCCTCTATTCAAGTGGGGAGTATATATAAGGCCACATATAAAAAATATTAAATACAAAAATCTTACTTTATTAGGTGATGCTGCACATCCTATAGTTCCCTTTATTGGTCAGGGTGGATGTCTTGCACTTGAAGATGCATATATTTTCGGAAAATTATTAATTAAATACGATTGTGATATTAATAAAACACAGAATACTTATGAGGTTTTGAGAATCAAAAGAATAAAAACAATTGCAAATATGTCCTTAAGACAAGGGCATCTTAATCATATTTCAAACCCAATAATAGTTTTCTTAAGAAATTTTGTTATGAAACGCCTTCCTTTATTGGCAATTAGGTCTGTAAGAGAAAAGATTTGGAATTATGATCCTGAAGAAGAAATAAAAAAAATTAAATGATGATCGCAAATTTTTAGTATTGGTTATTTCATTCAAATTGCTATAATTCTTCGATGAATATATTTACAAAATTAGCCTCTTTTTTTAACAATCAAAAATTAGAAACTCAAGAACCTAGTTCAGACTCAGTATCTCTAACAATCTCAAATCATCTTAGAGATTTTTTAGAAAATGAAGTTCTCGAGGGTTTGGATATTTCAAAAGATCATTTTTGGTCTTCCTTTGAGAAAATAGTTAATGAATTTTCTCCAAGAAATAGGGCCTTATTACAAAAAAGGGAAGATATTCAATCCCAGATTGATAGTTGGCACATTGAACACAAAGATGAAGATTTTAATCCTGAAAAATATAAAACATTTTTAACAGACATTGGTTATATTGCTCCTAGAAGTCCAGATTTTTCAATATCGACTGATAACGTAGATCCCGAAATAAAAACCATTGCTGGTCCTCAGCTTGTTGTTCCTGTCATGAATGCAAGATTTGCACTTAATGCTGCAAATGCTAGATGGGGCAGTTTATATGATGCGCTTTATGGAACTGATGTTATAAGTGAGGATGATGGGGCTGAAAAAGTTGGGGGTTACAATCCTGTAAGAGGAGATAAAGTAATAGATTTTGCAAAGAATTTCTTAGATGAAACAGTTCCTCTTGAACAAGGAAGTTTTAAAGATATTTTAGGGTTTGAATTTGTCGATGGAAATATTCAAGTGCTCCTTCCAGATTTGGGTAAAGTTAGTTTAAAGAATCCATCTCAATATGTTGGTTACAGAGATAATGGTAATGATTCATATGATCTTCTGTTTAAAAATAATAATCTGCATTTTGAAATTCAAATCGATCCAAGTCATCCTATTGGCCAAACTGATAAAGCGGGCATTAAAGACGTTCTTATGGAGTCAGCTATTACAACAATTCAAGATTGCGAAGATTCAGTAGCAGCTGTTGATGGAGAAGATAAGACAGCTGTATATAGAAATTGGTTAGGCTTAATGAAAGGAGATTTAAAAGAATCTTTTGATAAAAATGGATCTCTTATAACAAGAGAACTAAATTCAGATAGAGCCTACATAACAACACAAGGTAATGAATTAGTCCTTCCTGGAAGAAGTTTAATGCTTGTTAGAAATGTTGGACATCTTATGACAAATCCTGGTGTTCTAGATTCTCAAGGCAATGAAGTGCCAGAGGGAATTATTGATGCTATGTTTACAATATGTATTGCCATTCATGACTTAAATAAAAATGGCTTATATCAGAATTCAAAAACTGGAAGTATTTATATAGTTAAACCTAAAATGCATGGCCCAGAAGAGGTGCAATTTACCTGCGATCTTTTTTCAGCTGTCGAAGAAGCCTTAGGACTTCCTCAGTTGACTGCAAAAGTTGGAATTATGGATGAGGAAAGAAGGACTACAGTTAATTTAAAAGAATGTATTGAGGTTGCAAAAGAAAGAGTTATTTTTATCAATACAGGTTTTCTTGATAGAACAGGTGATGAGATTCATACAAGCATGGAAGCTGGACCTATGATCACTAAAGCTGATATGAAACTTCACCAGTGGATAGCTCAATATGAAAATTGGAATGTTGATATAGGTTTAGAAACAGGCTTTAAAGGAAGAGCACAAATAGGTAAAGGTATGTGGCCAATGCCTGATGAGATGCTTGGAATGTACAATACAAAAACCATGCATCCTAAAGCTGGCGCTAATTGTGCTTGGGTTCCATCTCCAACAGCTGCAACACTTCATGCAATTCATTACCATCAAATTCTTGTAAGCGAAGAGCAAGAAAAAATCATGAATAGGGATAAAGCAAGTCTAGATGCCATATTAGACATTCCTGTTCATAAAAGCCCTTCAGAAATATCATCTGAAGAAATTCAAGCTGAACTTGAAAATAATTGTCAGGGAATTCTAGGTTATGTTGTTAGGTGGGTTGATCAGGGGGTTGGTTGTTCAAAAGTTCCAGATATTAATAATGTAGGCCTTATGGAGGATAGAGCTACCTGCAGAATATCAAGTCAACATATAGCTAACTGGCTTCATCATAATCTAGTTTCTGAAGATCAAGTTAGAGAGGCTATGAAAAAAATGGCTTTAGTTGTAGATGGGCAAAATAATTCAGACCCTTTATATAAATCTATGGCGCCTTCATATGATGGACTTGCTTTTGAAGCAGCATGCAATCTTGCTATTCAAGGCAGAACACAGCCTAGTGGGTATACTGAACCGATACTGCATGAAACAAGACTTAAATTTAAGTCATAGAGATGAAAGCTTACTGGGTTGTAAGAGGCAATATCTTAAATCAAGAGGAATACTCTAAGTATATTGATCTAGCTGGACCAATTGTGCATAAACACAATGGTAATTTCCTAGTAAGAGGCGGGCAGCAAATAGAGGTCGAAGGAGAGGGTTTCGATAGAACGGTATTAATAGAATTTAATTCTTTTGATGAAGCATTATCTTGTTATAACTCTCATGAATATCAAGAAGCTTTGAATTACGTAAAGAACTCAGCAAAAAGATTAGTAACTATAGTTGAAGGTATTGATTAATCTATATTTAGACAGCTTGAACATCGATGTTAAAATCTATGCATGAAAATTATCCAATTTGTTCCAACTCTTGAGAGCGGGGGAGTTGAACAAGGTGTTTTAGAAATATCCAAAGCTTTGGTAGATGCTGGTCATGAATCACATGTTGTTTCAGCTGGCGGAAGACTTGTAGATCAACTGATTAACGAGGGTACATATCATCATCATTGGGAACTCCATAAAAAAAATATATTTACACTAAGACAAGTCAAACCATTGGCAAGATGGATTGAAGAAATGAAAGCTGACATATTGCATGTTAGATCTAGAATGCCGGCCTGGATAGTTTGGAAAGCCCTAAATAAAATACCAGAACAAAAAAGACCCAAACTGGTTTCGACCATTCATGGTCTTTATTCTGTAAATTTTTATAGCGCGGTAATGGCAAAACCAAAAAATATTATTACAGTGTCAGATTCAGCATATAGCTATTTAGTAGATAATTATCAAAATACAGAATCTAAGAATATAAAACTTATATATAGAGGTGTAGATAAGATAGAATATTTTACTGGTTACAAACCACCAAGTGACTGGCTAGATAAATGGTATTTAGAATATCCAGAAACCCAAAACCATAAGCTATTAACTATTGCAGGAAGAATATCACCATTAAAAGATTTTGAAAAAATTATTAATTTAACAAAAGATATTCATGATCAATCTAATCATAAGGTAAAGGTCTTGATTGCAGGAGAAGCCAAGGATAAACATAAAAAATATTTAGATCGCCTTAAAAAATTAATTCATTCATTAAATCTAGAATCAGATATTTATTTTCTAAATTTTAGAAAAGATATTAAAAACATTTATGCAATATCCAATATTGTTTTTAATACATCAAATAAACCTGAATCATTTGGTAGAAGCATTTTAGAACCTTTATCCATTGGAGTTCCATCTATTGGTTACAATAGAGGTGGAGTTAAAGAAATTTTAGAAGAGCTGTATCCTTATGGCTCTGTTGAACCAAATGATACAAAATCTTTGTTGAATAAATCTTTGTCAATACTTGATGGAAATAATAAAGAGATTAAAGAAAATACAAAGTTCTTAAAATCAAATATGTGTCAATCCACAATAAATTTTTACAAAGAAATAATCTCATGTTAATAACTATCGCTATCATTATTGATCTTTTAATAATACTTTTTTCTTTGAAATATGCATGGTGGTATCCAAAAGCAAACATGAAAAAAACAAGAATTATGATGTATCACATGATTTCAGATCAACTTACAAAAGGAAAAAAATCTGGTTTAAGAGTGTCCCCAGAGATGTTTGAAAAACAATTAAAGTACTTCAAGGAAAACGGATGGAAATTTATAAAGATGTCTGAATTAAAAAATCATGAAAATGAAAATAAAGTGGTGGCAATTACCTTCGATGATGGTTATTTGGATAATTATTCTCAAGCGCTACCCTTGCTTAAAAAGTATGGAGCTTGTGCTACTTTATATTTGGTTATTGATAGACACCAAAATGACTGGTCTGTAAAAAAGAATCCCAAACATAATACTGGCGTATTAGCTGATGAAGAAAAATTATCTGATAACCATATAAAAGAAATGTTAGATTCAGGGATTTTTGAGCTTGGTGGCCATACAATTACCCACCCCTATTTACCAAACACTTCCATAGAAGATAAAAAATATGAAATGATTGAATGCAAAAATATTCTAGAAACGACTTTTAACACAAAGGTTTCAAGCTTCGCATATCCTTTTGGAATATATAATGCTGAGGATGTTGAAATTATAGAGACTAGTAACTATGAATCAGCAGTTACCACGGACGAGGGGGTAGCTAATACTAATACACCATACGAACTTAAAAGAATAAAAGCTTCTGGTAAAGATAATTTTTTTGCTTTTAAATTAAGAGTTCAAAAGGGTTTTAGAGGCTTTATTTAATTAATCATTATGAATAAATTGTTTTACATTTTCTTGTTAGTAACTTCTAGCTTTTTATTTGCAGAATACAAAAACACTAACGGTGTTGCCTCTGATAAAACATTTGGCGATATGTTGAAGTGGATTAGGTCTGATATTGAACCAGAGATTACTAAAATTGAACTCTCATTAGATTGGCAGAAACTAAACTTATCTGAGGATGATAATTATGCTATTTGGATAGGGCACTCTACTTTTTTAATTAAGAAGAATGGAGTAACTATTCTTACTGATCCAATATTTTCTAAAAGAGCATCACCTTTTAGAAATATTGGTCCAAAAAGATTAATACCACCTGCTATACCATTAGATGAAATACCTAATATAGATATTGTTACCGTAAGCCACAATCACTATGATCATTTAGATATTCATTCTTTAAAAAAAATATCAAAAAAACATCCTGAAGCAATTTTTTTAGTTCCTGCTGGCGATAAAAAATTATTAAGAAGAAAAAAAATTAAGAATGTATATGATTTTGATTGGTGGGAGTCAATTGAACATAAAGGTTTTGTAATTACTTTTACTCCTGTTCAGCATTGGTCTAAAAGATCATTATTTGATAGAAATAAAAGTTTGTGGGGTGGGTGGTTCTTCGACCATAAAGATTATTCTTTATATCATGCTGGTGATACAGGTTATTCAAAAGATTTTATTGATACCAAGACAAAGCTAGGGTCCCCAAAATATGCTTTTATACCTATTGGAGCCTATAATCCTGAATGGTTTATGGCAGAAAGTCATGTCAATCCTGAAGATGCTGTGCAGATAATGTTGGATCTAGGAGCTGAAAAAGCATTTGGCATGCATTGGGCTACTTTTACCCTAACAGACGAAGATACTATTGAACCAAAAATAAGGCTTGAAAAAGAAATAATGAAATTTAAAG
>CACEBI010000011.1 GCA_902557705.1 uncultured SAR86 cluster bacterium | reverse complement strand
TTCCAACAGAAGATCATGAAATTCTTGATGGTGTAGCTGATGATGTGTCATTTTCTGAAAATATATCAGAAGATGAAAAAGAAAAAATTAAAAGCGCTAATTACCGAGTATGGTTTTAGCTCATTAGATGGTATAGGATGGGAGCATGACAGCACTGAGGTTTATTTCTTTGGTGATCTAAATATAGAGGAAAAAATAAAATTAAACAGGCATTGTAGAAATTGCTCTTTCAATTACATTGCATTCTTATAATCGGGGGAAATTCAAATGTCTAACTTGATGAATCAATCGTTTGCTTTACCTTGTGGCCAGGTAATTAAAAATCGTGTTTGTAAAGCAGCCATGACTGAACGAATTGCTAAAGGTAATAATTTAGCTCATCAAGGTCATGCGAATCTATATGATAGATGGGCCGATGGCGACATGGGTATTTTGTTAACTGGTAATGTGCAAATTGATCGTCGAAACCTTGAAGGTCCTGCAAATGTTGTTATAGATGAGAATAACTATAAAGATCAATATGACGCTCTTAAGGACTGGTCAGCTGCTGGAACAAAAAATAACACGCAGTTGTGGATGCAAATTTCACATGCAGGAAGGCAAACACCAGGTGAAATTAATTCTTCACCCTTAGCTCCATCAAATATTGGATTAAAAAATTCCAGGTAAGAATTATGGCACTCCAACACCCATGACAGAAGAAGATATTCTCGATGTAATAGATAGGTTTGTTTTTACTGCAAAAATTGCTAGAGAAACAGGTTTTACTGGCGTTCAATTTCATTCAGCCCATGGTTATCTATTATCAGAGTTTTTATCACCTGATATCAATAATAGAACTGATGATTGGGGCGGCAGTATTGAAAATAGGGCTAGGGTTCATTTAGAAATAATTAATAAATGCAGAAAGGAAGTTGGAGAGGATTTCCCTATTTCAGTTAAATTAAATTCTACAGACTTCCAAAAGGGTGGATTCACTCCTGATGAAAGTATTCAGGTTGCTCAAATGTTAGAAAATGCGGGTGTAGATATTATAGAAATCTCAGGCGGTACCTATGAGCAACCAAAGCTAATAGGTGTTGATGATTTAACCATTAATCCAAAAAGAAGCGAGCAAAGAAAAGAAAGCACAATTGCAAGAGAGGCTTATTTTCTTGAATATGCACAAGATATTAGAAAAGCAGTTTCTTTGCCCCTCATGGTTACAGGTGGTTTTAGAACAAGAGAAGGTATTGAAGATGCTCTGCAAAGTAATGTTTGTCAGATCGTAGGTATTGGAAGACCTTTATGTGCAGACCCTTATTGTGTAAAAAAAATGATAGCGGGAGAGCTTGAGGTTCTTCCAAGTTTTGAAAAGACTCTATCTTTAGGACCCTCGATCCTATCTCCATCGAGCCCATTTACGATAATTAAAGTTATTAATGCATTTGGTGCTATGGCTTGGTTTTATCAACAAATTAAAAATATGGCTAAAGGCCTTATGCCCAACCATAAACAAAAGCTTTTTAATGCCTTTAGAGCTGATATGAAAGCAGATAAACTTGCTATAAAAGATTATTTAGATAATAGCTAATATTTTAATCTGCACATTAGCTGCTAATAAATCTATAGAACAAATATTTTGTTAAAACTTTTAGTTGTGGCATCCTTTTTAAGCAATACTTATTAAAAATTAATTAATATGATTTCAAAAGCTTTTATAAATTTTATGTCTCGCCGAACAATTTTTGCAAAGGTAAGAAATAAAGTTATGAATACCTATGCAAGTTATGATCTCATTAAAAAGGCACGAGTTGCATTTGAGGCTGAGAGGCAAGAAAAACAAGAGCCACATACCGTTATTTATTTTCATAAAGTTGATGATCCTTACTCAGCTCTAACAGTTGAATACGTTGAAAAAATTGCTTCTATATTTGATGTTTTGTTAAAGCCTGTTCTTGTTGGTGAAGAAAATCCTGAAACTGTTCATGAGCCAACTTTATATAGTGATTATTGTTTAAGAGATGTAAACCGTATTGCAGATTATTATGGCGTGGCATTTTCATCACAGACCTATCCAGAAAAAAATTTGGTTAATTTAGCTAATTCTATTTTGACTGTAGCAGATGAGTCGGATTTTACCTCCATTGCCAAAAAAGTTAGTAAAGCATTATGGTCTCATGATAAAAAAACCCTAGAAGAGCTTTCAACAAAACATAAGGCGACTCCTGATGAAGCTTTAAAAAAATTAGAGCAAGGGAATACCATAAGAGATGATAAAGATTACTATTTTGGATCAGCTTTTTATTATGGAGAAGAGCTTTATTGGGGAGTTGATAGAATTAATCATCTCGAAGAGAGATTAGATGAATTAGGTTTAAGGAAAGATTCAATGAATAAGTCTGTTTGTGTTCCAAATTTTAAAGCACCAGATAAACTTGAAAGTGAATATAAATTTAATCTTTACTATTACCCATCTTTAAATAGCCCATATACTTTTGTCAGCGTAACAGGCGTACAAGAAATAAAAGATAGTTACCCAGTTAATCTAATAACTAAACCCGTTTTACCAATGCTAATGCGCAAAATGACTATTCCAAATTTTAAAGCTAAATATATTATTTCTGATGCTGCAAGAGAGGGGCTAAAAAAGAATAATCCAATTGGTAAGATTTATTCTCCATTAGGAAAGCCAGCTAGGAAAGCTTATTCTATATTCCCAATTATTAATGAGGCTGGAAAAGGTTTTGAGTACATTAATGAATTACTTCAAGCCTCATTTTATGATGGGATTAATATTGGAGAGGATGACTATCTAAAGTCTACAGTTAAAAAGCTTGGTCTTGATTGGAATATTATCTCTAAAAAACTAGGAAGCAATGATTGGAAAAAAGTTTTAGATGATAATTTAAAAGACATGTACTCAGGTAATTGTTGGGGTGTGCCTAGTTTCAAGATAACAGATGCAAATGGTGATAATCCATTCTATGTGTGGGGCCAGGATAGAATGTGGCTTCTAAAAGAAGAAATATACAAAAGGCTTAATTCATAAGCAATTTATTAATTTCTCACTTCTGCGAATACTTTATTAGATCCGTCTTTATATAAGATAAGCACGTCATAAGGTGTAAACCTATCATCAAACTCCATGCCAGGTGACCCTAAAGGCATTCCTGGTACTGATAAACCTATAGCATTAGGATGATCTTCTGATAAAAATTGGGTTATGTACTTTACTGGTATATGACCCTCGAAAATAAAACCGTTTGTAGATACAGTTGTATGACAAGATCTATATTCTGGCTTGATAGCATACATTTTTTTAATATCTTCAAGGTTTTGATGATCTTGTGTATGAACATTAAAGCCTTTTTCTTTTGCATGTTTAACCCATTCTTTACAACAACCGCATGTTGGTGTTTTATGAGTTAATAGCATTGTCTTAGTGTCTGTATCAGCAATAGATTTATGCTGGAACATTAATAATGCAAGTGAAAAAATTACAAAATTAAGATATTTTTTGTGCATAGAATTTGTATAACCCATTGTTTATTTACATCCAATAATAGTAATTTATTTTGACTTTTTTTACTAAAAATTTTGTTGTTTTTTAATGCATAAATTTTCAAAATATTTTGATTTACAAAGATATAAAAATGTCGTTTAATTTGGTAAATGTTAATAATTTACATGGGGGGTAAATATGACAAATCCTAATCATCCAAGTGTTGATCAAAGCGATAGAGTGGTTCCAATAAATCTTAGACAAAGTGGACCAACTAAGACAGAGCTTTTAATTTCCACACGAGTAAGAAAGTCGCCTTTCTGGCATCTATCTCATGAAGCTGGTTGCTGGAGAGCAACAGTTTATAATCGCATCTATCACCCTAGAGGTTATGTAAAGCCAGAAGATGGCGGAGCTATGGTTGAGTATGAAGCCCTTGTGAATAGAGTAACAATGTGGAACGTTGCTGTTGAAAGACAGATAAGAGTTAAAGGTCCTGATGCCGAGGCTTTTACGGATTATGTGATAACTCGTGATGCCACAAAGATTGAACCAATGCATGGTAAATATGCCATCCTATGTAATGAAAAAGGCGGTGTTCTTAATGACCCAGTTTTATTAAGACTATCAGAGGATGAATTTTGGTTCTCAATATCAGATAGCGATCTTTTGCTTTGGTTACAGGGCGTAAATGTTACTAAAAAATATGATGTTGAGATTGATGAAATAGATGTATGTCCTGTTCAAATTCAAGGCCCATTATCTGAAGACTTGATGGCAAAACTTGCAGGGGAAGAGCTTAGAGAAATTCCTTACTATGGACTTATGGAATGTAAAGTTGGTGGAGCTGACTGTGTCATAAGTCAAACTGGTTTTACTGGTGAAAAAGGTTACGAGATCTATGTACGTGATGCGCATGCAAATGCTGAAAAAATGTGGAATGCAGTACTTGAAGCAGGAGAAGAGTTTGGTTTAATGGTTATAGCTCCTGCTCATCATCGAAGAATTGCTGCAGGTATTTTGTCTTGGGGACAAGATCTTGATCATGAGACCTCACCATTTCAAGTTAACTTGAGTTATCAAGTGCCTCGAAATAAAAAATCTGATTATATTGGTAAAGAGGAGCTTGAAAGGCAAAGAGCAATAATTGATGAAGGAAATGCTCCATTTAAAATGAAGATGGTTGGTATTACTCTTGGAGGAAAAGAGATTACAAACTATGCCCCTGATTTTTGGTTAGTTACAGATACAGATGATAAAGAGGTGGGTTATGTAACATCTCCTTGGTGGTCGCCTGAATTAGAGACCAATATCGCTCTTGCATGGGTCCCATGGGAGGCTTCGGAAGTAGGAACTAAATACAAAGTTAAACTTCCTGATGAATATTCAGAAACTCCAGGAGTCTCAGTTGATGCTGAAATTGTAGATGTTCCATTTAGAGAGTCTGTGAACCCTAACAAACGAGAAGTTGAAGCCGCTAAAGGGTTAGACTTTGCCGAATAGTTTATAGCTATTAAATATTAAGAGCCCTTTAAGGGCTCTTTTTATTTATAAAACAAAAAATATATTTATATCTATGCTGGTATTGTGGCAGAATCAAATTATGAAGTTATTAATACTATTTAGTCTATTTTTTATATCTTCCTGCAACATACCTTTGATTCCTTTGATCTAGTGATCTAGATATGTTTTTTGATGTAACCATAATAGGCGCTGGCGTAGTTGGTTTATCAATTGCAAAATTTTGCAGCGAACAAGGATATTCTGTTGTTGTTTTAGAACAAGAATCAAGAGCAGGCGAGGGTATCTCCTCAAGAAACTCTGGAGTTATTCATGCTGGAATTTATTACCCAGAAAATTCATTTAAAACTAAATTTTGTGTTTCAGGTAATGAGCTACTTTATGAGTATGCCAATCAAAAAAGAATCAATCATAAAAAAATTGGCAAATATATAATCGCATCACATAAAAATGACATAGAAAAATTGCATAAAATTTATAATCAAGGAATTAAAAATTTAGTTGAGGTTGATCTTTTTTCTAATAGAAAAATGAAAGAGATCTATCCAGATTTAAAAATAGAAGAAGCGATTTTTTCTCCTAACACAGGAATAATTGATGTGCCTGAGCTTATTAGCGCATTGGAGGGTGATATTCAGCATAACGGCGGTTTAATTTCATTCAACACAAACTTCATTGCAGCTGAAAAGATTGAACATGGTTTTAAAATCATATGCAACGATGGCAGTAGCTATGAGATAGATACTCGCTATCTCGTTAATGCTTCAGGCTTATATTCAGATATGATCTCACAAAAAATTGATGTCTTAGATGAAGGACATTTCTCTTCTGTAAAATATGCAAAAGGCCATTATTTTAAATACAATGGAAACCACCCATTCACCACTTTGGTATACCCACTTGCAAATGAGTTTTCTTCAGGCCTGCATGTAGGTTTTGATTTATCTGGTCAGATAAGGTTTGGACCAGATATAACCTGGGTTGATGAAATTGATTTTAGTTTTGATGAGAGTTTAAAAAGTACATTTGTTGAATCTATAAAAAAATATTGGCCACAGATAGACTCTGCAAAACTTCATCCTGATTATGTTGGTATAAGACCTAAATTACAAAGTTTTAATGAAACCATGAAGGATTTTTCTATAAAGAGTTTCAGGGATCATGGGGTTGATGGACTTATAAATATTCAAGGAGTTGAAAGTCCAGGTGTAACAAGTTGTCTTTCCATAGGAAAACATGTGCTTAATTTAATTAAGTCTTAAGGTGAATTTTTAGTTTTTCTTTAAATTGATCAAGAATTTCTTCTTCAATTAAATGGCGCATGTTTGGGATAACAATTAACTCGCTATCTGGAATGAGCTTATTCATTGAATAAGAGTTTTTAACATTCAACACTGGATCTTTCTCTCCGTGAATTAGAAGTGTTTTTGCTTTAATTGATTTAACTTTTTTAATTCTATTTTTTGAAGACAGTATTGCTGTAAGCTGTCTAGCATAACCAAATCCATCTTTAACATTTTTAATTCTATTAAAATTATTTATAGTATCTTCTTTAAATTTAGGAGTATCTAACTCTTTGCCCTCCATTCCAATTAGTCCAACCCATTTCAGTTCTCTTTGATATACCTCATCCATAGTTGGGTTTGCAGTCTTTGATCGACTAACCATCATATCTCGCACCTCTTTTGTAGCTCCATTCAAAGGTCCTGGTACAGATGCTGTTGAAGCTATCAGGGTAAAAGTTTTCACACGTTGAGGATATTTAGCACAAATAATTTGGCTAATCATGCCTCCCATAGAAGTACCTATTACATGTGCTTGATTGATGTTCAAATGATCTAAAACATTTATACCGTCTCTTGCCATATCATTTAAAGTATATTCAGATCTTATTGGCAATCTAAAAAAATATCTTAGATAACCTAAAACAATTGATGGTTTCTTTTTAAATCTTGTTGATAGCCCAGAATCTCTATTATCAAAAGTAATTGGCCTGTAATTATTTTCTATCAGAAAATCTATTAGATGTTCAGGCCAATGAACTAATTGTGCTCCAAGCCCATGGACCATGAGAATTGGAATAGCATTCTTTGGACCATAATCTCTATAAAATATTTTTATACCATTATTTTCTGCATATCCTTCTTCATAACTCATAAGACTAGTCTTACATATTTTAGGAATGCAATACACAGCTTTTTCATATACATTAATGTTTTAATATTCAAATTTCTTATTATGAACACATTAACCAACAAAATTAGAATAGGGTATGGTATTGGTGACTATGCAATATGTCTTTATTGGAGTGGAGTAAGCTTATACCTCTTTTATTTTTATACAGATGTCGTAGGCATTTCTCCATCAATGGCAGGTTTAATTTATGGTCTTGGAATAGCATGGGATGCTTTAACTGATCCCTATATGGGTTTCATAGCTGAGAGAACACGAACTAAAATGGGAAGCTATAGACCCTATATATATTATGGCTCTGTACCATTGGCCTTGTCTTTTATTTTATTGTTGTGGGTGCCGCCGTTTGAAGGTATGTCCTTATTAATATTTCTATTGGTTGCAAATTTATTCCATAGAACCTGTTTTACAATTGTTAGCGTTCCTTACTCGTCTTTAACAGCTAGAATCACAGATGATAGTGATGAGAGAACAAAATTAACTACAGCAAGAATGCTGTTTGCGCAGCTTGGCACTACTTCTATCTCATTTCTTGGATTCCCAATTGTTCTATTTTTTGGTGCTGGTGAAGAATCTTTGGGTTTTGTGTATCTTGGTTTAATTGCAGGGTTTGTTGCAGTGATAATACTCGCAGCAACTTTATACTTTGTCAAAGAAAGAGAATTTGAGTCAGCTAAAGAAGCTCTTCCAAACTTTAAGAATGTTGCAAAATCTGTTTCAAATAACTATCCATTCTGGATAGTTTTTTCTGCAATATTAATATTGATAGGAACTGTTTTAATGTTTAACAATAATTTAATTTATTTTAATAAATATTCATTAGGATTACATGAATATCAGGGAATGATTTTACTATTTTTAAACGGCTCTGCTTTTGCAGCAATACCTATATGGGCATACTTGGCAGTTAAGTTGGGCAAGAGGAATACTTGGTTGATATCTATGACTTTTTTGTTTTTTGGATTCACTGTTTTTTACTTTTATCCAATCTCTAAGCTTAATGAGTTGCTTTTCATTGTTAGTATTATTGGTTTTAGCAATGGCGCTACCGGTGTTTTATTTTGGTCTATGCTTCCAGATACTATTGAGTATGGAGAATGGAAAACAGGTATTAGAACAGAATCATCTTTGTATGGCTTTATGACCTTTGCACAAAAAGGTGCAATTGCATTAGCAGCTTTTATATTAGGAATAATATTAACTAAAATTGGTTTCGAGCCTAATCAGGAACAGTCAAAAGAAACTCTTGAGAATTTGAAGGCTTTAATGTCACTTGTCCCAATTGTTGGAGTATTAATAAGTTTTGCTTTGGTGTATTTCTATCCTATTGATAAGAAATACCATAATCAACTAATGGATGATATTGAAAAAAGAAAATTAAAAAATGTCTAAAATTAGATGGGGTATTGTTGGAACTGGATCAATAGCCAGTGCTTTTGCACATTCAATTAAACATTGCAATCAATCAGAATTGATTTCTGTTTTTGGAAGAAATAAAGAGACACTTGAAATATTCTCTCAGAAATTCAATGTTACCGGTATAAATGATATCGAGGAACTAGTCTCATCAAATGAAATCGATGCAATTTATATTGCAACACCTCACAGCTCACATTTTGAATATGCATTGCAAGCAATGAAGAACAACAAACATGTCTTATGTGAAAAGCCAATTGCAATGAATCATATTGAAAGTATGGTTTTATTTGGACTGGCTAAAGATTGTGGAGTTTTCTTAATGGAAGCTTATATGTATAGAACACACCCACAAACTTCTTCTATTCTTAAAAATATTGAGAGCCTGCGTGACACTAAAGAAAAAGTAGAAATTAATTCTTCATTTGGATTCCATGCAGAAATACCCAAAGACCATAGACTAAGAAACCCTATGTTAGGCGGCGGAGCTATTATGGATGTAGGCTGTTATCCCTTATCAATGAGTAAATTATTAGCAGGACATATATTAAAAAAACCGTATGCGGATCCAATAAGCTTTGAAGCTAGTGGTAACTTGGATGAGACTGGTGTTGATAGCAATTCAAAAGCTCGTATTTTGTTTTCAGAAAATATTGAGGCAAATATCTCATGCGCCATTAATGAGGTATATGAAAATAACTTAGAAATTATTAGTGGCGACTATAAGTTAAGTGTTAGCCAACCATGGCACTGTGGTCAATTTCAAGACGGACATTCTTCAATAAAGGTTTATTCCAAAAATAAACTTGTTGATGAAATTTCTTACAAAGATGAGGTTGGGCTTTTTACAAGAGAAATCGATCACGCTTCTGAATGTATTCTTAACAATAAATTGGAATCTGATTTAATATCTCATGCTGACTCTCAAAGCATAATGTTGTGGCTTGATAAATGGAGAAAAGAGCTTGGTATTAAATGCCCTCACGAATCAACAGAGACTTCTCAACTTATTAAATCAAAGTTTTTTTCCACCCAAAATAAAAAACTTGAGGGAATCAAAATCGATGGATTTGATAAAGATTTTTCTAAGTTAGCTCTTGGTTGCGACAATCAAACTTCAGATATTCATGCTTTCGCCATGTTTGATTATTTTTACGGAGCAGGGGGAAGAGTTTTTGATACGGCATATATTTATAACAATGGTATGGGTGATAAATATTTAGGAAATTGGATTAATTCTAGAGGCGTTCAAGAAGAGGTTTTAGTTTTGGGCAAGGGTGCACATACACCTGATTGCAGACCGGAATGTATTAAACCGCAAATTATCGAATCATTAGAAAGATTAAATCTTGATAAAATTGATATTTATTGTCTCCACAGGGACAACAACGATATACCAGTATCTGAATTTATTGACGCTCTTGATGAAATAAAAGCCGAAGGCCTTATTCATAAAATTGGTGCCTCTAATTGGAAGCTAGAAAGGTTTAAGCAAGCCAGAGATTTTGCTCTTAAAGAAAATAAGGAACCTTTCACTATATTAAGTAATAACTTTAGTCTTGCAGAAATGATTGATCCTGTGTGGCCTGGTTGTGTGACTATTGATAATAATTTTTTAGATTATATTGATCAAAACAATATCATATTGTTTCCATGGTCTAGCACTGCAAGAGGCTTTTTTATAAAGAAAAAAGAAATAGCTACGAGTGATCATTTTTCAAATCCATCCATGGATGAAGAAAAAAGAGTTTGGCATAGTGAAAGTAATCTAAAAAAAAGGGAGATTTGTTTTAACATAGCAGCAGAAAGGAATGTTGAACCAATAGAGATCGCTCTTGCGTATGTAATACAATCTTCAAAGGTAATATTCCCACTTATTGGACCAAGAACTATTAACGAATTAAATAGCTCTATTTTTGCTACAAGCCTTAATTTAACAGATGCAGAAATTGAACAATTGACTATAAATTAATTCTTTCAATCAGTTTAATATCCCTTGACGAAGATCCTATCAAAATATCATATTCTTTATATTTAATATTCCAGTCGTTCTTTGATAAATCCCATGAGGAGAAATTTCTTTTACTTAATCCAATCTCAATTTCTTTGGACTCACCTGGATTCAAAAATGTTTTATCGAAACCCTGAAGCGTTTTAATTGGTTCATTGTTATCACTTTCATGTGGCTGCACATAACATTGTGAAATCTCAGAACCGGAAGTATCCCCAGTATTTTTGACCGTGTATGAACAAACAAAACTATTATTCATATCCTTTTTAATTTTTAATTCGGAATATTCAAATTCTGTATAAGATAAGCCGTGACCAAATGGGAAAAGTGGCTCAATTAAATTCTTGTCATACCATTTATAGCCCACCAATAATTTTTCATCATAGTCCATTTGTAAATTTTTGCCAGGATAGGATCCAAAAGCAGGAGTGTCTGAGAGATTAACTGGAAATGTTGTTGGTAACTTTCCAGATGGGTTTGTGGCCCCAGTTAAAATATCAAAAAGAGCATTGCCATATTCTTGACCGGCATACCATGATTGAATAACAGCTTTCGCTTTATTAATCCATGGCATATTTATTGGTGAGCCAGTATTCAAAACAACAATTGTATTAGGATTTATTTCTAATACTTTTTCAATTAGTTCATTTTGCTTACCAGGCAGATTAAAATCTACTCTATCATTGCCCTCAGTTTCCCAGTCTGAATTGGTGCCAACCATTAATACTACTTGCTCAACTTCTTTTGCAATGTTGAGTGCTTCATCCATCAAATCAATTTTATCTGGTGGCTGACATCCTATGTAAATAGCAGGAAAATTACCTTCAAATTTATATTGAATCTCAATCTTATAACTTTTATTTTTCTTAAGTACTTTGCTGCCTCTTTTTGACGTAGTTCCATGAGCAAAAAATGCATCTCCTGGAGAAGTATTAGTCCAGTTATCTATGATTTCAGTCTCATCGATTAGTAACTTACTTTTTCCTATCGCAAAAATTTCAAAGTTATGTTCGCCAGTAATGTTTGGAGTATAAGTACAAGAAAATTTAACAAGAATATCAGGCTTTTCATCACCCCCGATAATATCCTTGGCAAAACCCTCAAATATCCAAAACTTACTTCCGGTTAAAACCTTGCTAGAAATGAAATCATTCCCGCCCTCAGTGACATTAAAGTATTCAACCAAAAACCCATCTTCTTTTGTAAGTGATTTATTTATTTCAGGAAGGTATCTATAGGTATGGCATCCCTTTGAGGATCGAATTAAAGTGCTTTCATTCAAAGAGCCTTTAAAAGCTTCAATTGGGTGTGATTCATAGTAGGGCACAAGAGTTGCGCTTCCACCACCTATTATCTGAGCTTTAGCTCCATTTGGTCCAATAATGCCAATTGAAGAAATATCTTTTTTCATTGGAAGGATATTTTCATTCTTTAATAGAACCATCCCCTCTTGAGCAGCTCTTTTTAAAAGTTGTCGCTGTGAACTTGAATTAACAACTCCTTCTGATTGGTTATCTAGATTTTCATATCTTTTAGAGAAATTTAATACATTCAATATTCTTTTTACTTTGTCATCAATCATCTCAATTGATATTTTTTTTTCATTAACTGCTTTGAGTAAATTTTCTCCCCATGTTTTAGCAGGGCCAGGCATTTCTAGATCAAGTCCGCCTAATGCATTTTCAATAGTTTCAGTTGCAGCGCCCCAATCACTGACAACATAACCATCAAAACCCCATTCATTTTTTAAAATATTTATAAGGAGGTTTTCGTCCGAGCTACAATAAATATTATTTAGTTTGTTGTAAGCACTCATTACAACTTGAGCATTGGCTTCTTTTATAGCCATTTCAAAAGGAAGAAGATATATTTCTCTTAATGTCTTTTCATCAATATTTGAGCTGACTGTGTACCTTTCAAACTCTGTATCATTACCAACAAAATGCTTTAAGCATGCAGCCACTTCTCTTGACTGAACACCGTTTACATAGTCAATAGCTATTTTCCCTGTTAAAAAAGGGTCTTCAGAAAAACATTCAAAGTGTCTTCCCCCTAAAGGATGTCTGTGGATATTAATAGTTGGACCTAGAAGAACATCTACACCTTTTGCTTTTGCTTCATTTCCTAATTCTTGTCCAAGTTCGTTAACAAGTTCCATATTCCATGTTGATCCAACAGATATAGCACATGGGAAACATGCAGATGACTTACCTGATTTTCCATCACCTCTGACACCATTAGGCCCATCAGACATTTTAAGGCTTGGGATGTTTAATCTTTCAATTTTATGGGTATACCAAGCATCATAACCACTTAAAATTTGAATCTTTTCTTTAAGTGTCAGTTCTTTTATGAGTTTTTCAGGGTTGAGCATCTTGCCATATTAAATGGTTATTTAACTATCTTCAATTATGTTTTTTTTGTTATAGTTGCAATTAAATGATTGAACAAATTAAAAAATCAGTAATGCTCTTTAATGCACCAATACAAAGAGTATATCAAGCTAATCGCGGAACAATAATACGAACAATCATATATACATTTGGTCATTTTATTATTGCAGCATCATGTGTGATGTATTTTACTGGAGCAAGTTTTACTGCAGCTATTACAGATGCAATTGTTGAACCCTTACTAAATAGTGTTTGGTATTTTGTTTTAGACAAATACTGGGCAAGCAAATACCCAAGTTAAAATACGTATAGTATCTTTACATTTTTAATAAATTTCTATTAAATATGTTTTTAAATAAATCGTGATTTGATCCTATTGCCGCGATTTGAAAGAAAGTGCTAAAACGGAAATTTTTCCCAGGATTTAAAAAACTTTATCTTCTATTTTTAGAGGACATATATATTTGGAGAGAAAACAATGAAAAGACAATTAATTGAAAGATTAGATGCTGGCCCTGTGATTTGTGCAGAGGGATTTTTATTTGAGGTTGAAAAAAGAGGCTATCTTGCTGCTGGAGAGTTTGTTCCAATGGTTGCATTAGAGCATCCTGAGGCTCTTGAAAATCTTCATAAAGATTTTCAGCATGCTGGATCAGATATTGTTCAGGCATTTACTTACAATGGCCATAGAGAAAAAATGCGAGTAATTGGTAAAGAAGAATTACTAGAACCACTCAATAGAGCCGCATTAAAAATAGCAAAAAAAATTGCTGACAACCCAATTGATGGCGGCGAGCCGAATTTAATGTCAGGTAATATTTCAAATTCAAATATCTGGGAAGAAAATGATAAAGCTTCTCATCTTGAGGTTGAAAGAATGTTTACTGAAATGGTCGGTTGGGCTGTTGATGAAGGTGCTGATTTAATAATGGGTGAAACATTTTATTATGCTGAGGAAGCATATAAAGCACTTGATATTATGAAGCAATCAGGATTGCCAGCAGTTGTAAATATAGCACCAATGGGTGAAAACATAATGCGTGATGGGGTTTCTGTTGTAGATACCTGCAAAGAGCTAGAACAAAGAGGAGCAGATGTTGTGGGCATGAATTGTTTTAGAGGTCCTGCAACAATGCTTCCTTATTTGAAAGAAATTAGAAAAGCTATCAAATGTCATATGGCAGCTCTTCCGTTGCCTTTTAGAACAACTGAAGAAAACCCAACTTTCTTTAACTTGCCTGACAATAATGGATGTACATGTGAGGCGCCTCACGGGAGAACTTTTCCAACTGCACTTGATCCTCTTTACTGCAATAGATATGAAATGAGAGCTTTCTTTAAAGAAGTTCATGAATTAGGCATTAATTTACTTGGTGTTTGTTGTGGAGCAACACCAATGCATCAAAGGGAAGTTGCTGAGGCAGTAGGTAAAACAGTGCCAGCATCAAAGTACAGAGAAAAGATGGAAAATCATTTTATGTATGGAACCAATGAAAGAACTGCAAAACATATGCAGGATTATGGTGATAAAGCATAGATAATATTTAGATAGCGCATAATTTTATTCTTTTGCCATTCTAATATTGTGGCTGTAGTTTTAATTTATATGATGAATTAAAATAAAATTATGCGATATCTTCTTCTAATTTTATTTTCTTTTTCCATTCATGGAGAGACTAGCAAAATTTTATGTGAGCTTGATGGAACTTATTCAGTAACCTACAAAGATATTAAGAAGACATATCTTTCTGAGGGCATAGAGCTCTTCAAAAATTTAGCTAGACAGACACAACAATCTTTATTTTTGCTTCAAAGAGCAAAAACAAGCTTTGCTGAAGAAGATTGGCAAAAAGATAAAATATACATTGTTCAGTACTGGGAAGTTGATTCAGAAAAAGAAACATTTAAATCACTTACTCATACGCTAGAGCCTTCTCCAATATGGATTAATCCAGAAGCAGAGTGGAAAGCTACAAAATCTAAAACTGGTATTACAGTAGAGCATTCTATGAAATCAGGTGAAACCCATAGCATTTTCCCAGATTACGAAGTCGGCGCCTATAGAGTCTCAAATACTTTTAACTGGTATACAGGCAAGGGTCAGATGTCAGGAGATATTTGGCTTAATAAGAAAGATGGTTCAAAAAATAAGAATCCAAAAATTGAAATTTTTGCTTCAGGTAAATGTGAATCTCAAAAAAAGAAATTTTAGGCCTAAGCCACGCTAGCAACAAATAAGCAAAGTACGACAATAATCATAACAATGTACTTATCTACTTTCTCTAAAATTTTATCTATCATTTTTAAATTATATAAACCCCTATTACTTTTATATTAAAAGTACAATCCGAATACTATGTTCAAAGACTTACTTTATTTTTTTCGAGCTTTTCGTAATTCTCTATAAAGCTTATTGAGTCTCTTTTTCTTAATTTCTCTTACAGCTTTTCTCTTTGAACTAGCAATTGCTGATTTCCTTGCTCTTTCTCCTTTATCTATAAAATAATCTCCTAAAAGAATTTTTAATGATATCAATTTAATAGTAACAAATTTTTATAAAATCTCTACAATATTATTCTTAAATATATGATTATTGAACAAACTCAAATTTCAAAAACATTAATAATCTTTCTTGAAGTTGAATCTCTTAAAACTGGCCATGAGCTTGAAAATGATTTTGAAGAATTTAAAGAATTAGTCAATTCCGCTGGAGCTGAAATAGTGGATAAAAGTTTTAGTAAGCAAAGCAAACCTTCTATTAGCCACTTTATAAATAAAGGAAAGTTAGAAGAGATTAAAAATAAAGTTCAGCAAACAAAAGCAGACTTAGCAATTATTAACCATCAACTTTCTGCGTCTCAAGCTAGAAATCTTGAATTGTATTTAAAAATTAGAGTAATCGATAAAACTGAGCTTATTCTCGATATTTTTGCTTCAAGAGCTACAACTCATATTGGTAAACTTCAGGTTGAATTAGCACAACTAAATCACTTGTCTACAAGGCTGATAAGAGGGTGGACTCACTTAGAAAGACAAAAAGGGGGTATAGGACTTCGAGGTCCTGGTGAAACTCAGCTTGAAACTGATAGAAGATTGATTGGCCACAGAATTAAAAGACTTAAATCAAGATTAGATAAAGCTCACAAACAAAAACAACTTAACAGTTATTCAAGAAAAAAAAGCAGAAATAAATTAGTTGCTCTTGTTGGTTATACAAATGCTGGCAAGACAACTCTCTTCAATACTCTTACAAATAGTAAACAGCATGCAGAAGATAAATTATTTGCAACCTTAGATTCAGTAACAAGAAAAAATATAGATCCAGAGCTTGGGCCAATATTATTTTCTGATACTGTTGGTTTTATATCTCAACTACCAACTCAGCTTGTAGAGTCATTTAAGGCAACATTAGATGAGCTTAAATCAGCAGACTTGTTACTCCATGTTGTAGATGCTTCTGATGAAGATAGAAAACAAAAAGAAGTAGAAGTAAATAAGATATTAACTGATCTACATTTAGAAAAAATTCCACAAATAAGAATTAATAATAAATGTGATCTTGTAGAAAGGTTTTGTAGCAAAGAGTCTTCAAATAAGACATCAAAAGAGGTTTGGATATCAGCTGAAAAAAATATTGGTATAGCAGAGCTAAGGGATTTAATAAATGAAGAGCTTTTTAATGGTATATATAAAGGATGGGTTTCATTAGAATCATCTTTGGGAAAAATTAGATCAAAGCTATTTAGAATGGGTTGCATAAATGAAGAAAAAATATCATCTACCGGTCAAATATATGCTCATATTGATATAGGCAGAGATGAGCTAGATCGTTTCATCGGCGTAAGTGGCTTTGCTCTTTGTGAGGACAAGGATATACTTTTAGAAAATTAGGAGTAAACATGAAAAAAATTAATGCAAGATTAGACTCTGTCATGAGCCCATTAAATAGTATCGCTCCTTGGTTTTTTAGAATCGCACTTGGTATTGCATTTTTCTTACACGGCTATAAAAAATTACCAGCACCTTTCATGATGGAGGAGCAACATAGAATGGTAACTTGGTTTGAAAGCATCTTCATACCAATGCCAGAAGTATTTGTTTCTATTGTAATTTTAGTCGAAATACTCGGTGGGGTAGGAATTATATTAGGTGGACTAATCGGATTGTTTGCATCACAGGTAGGACATTTTATTACTAGGATTTCTGCCTTGTTTCTTGTAATTTTAATGTTTAATGTTTTTTATATCGGACATCCGGACTGGTTTGTTTGGCCTCCAATGAAGCTCTTAACAAGCGAACAGATGTTTTTATTTGTTCTTAGCGTCTATTTCCTAATTCGCGGAAATAAATAAAGTTCATTCATATATATAAGAACTGAATTCTAAAAAAAAGCGAAAATTTCTTTAATTTCTACTTGCAAATGAGAATCATTCTCATTATCATTTACATCTCTTAAAGGTCGCCAGCTTTATAGTCCCCTTAAGAGTGTGCTTTTTTTGTAAATTAAAAGTTTTAATTATCAAAAATATCTGGAGAGGTCGGCGGCTTTTAAGAACCAATAATTGATTAATGGAAAAATTATGATGACAAAAATGTATACAAAGTTAATTGAGAATATATCTCCATTACTATTCATAAGTATTTTATTTGTAGCATCTTTTGCAATAACTGCTGATGATTCAGAAAATGTTGAAGAGATTGTTGTTAAAGGAAATGTTTTATATGCCGATCAGGTTACTGCTTTAAAAACTCCAGTCCCAGTATTAGATGTCCCACAAACGGTTTCTATTGTCACAGATGATGACATACGCAAACAAGGTTTTAGAGCAATTGGAGATATTATTAGATATGTTCCAGGTGTTAATACTTCTCAAGGAGAAGGTCATCGTGATGCAGTAGTTTTCAGAGGAGTTAGGTCAACAGCAGACTTTTTTCAAGATGGTATTAGAGACGATGTTCAATATTACCGTTCTTTATATAATGTGGAACAAGTTGAAATTCTTAGAGGGCCAAATGCTTTACTTTTTGGAAGAGGTGGAACAGGTGGTGTTGTTAATAGAGTTTCAAAAAAAGCAGTTCTTAATGACAAGTTTGGGGCTGTAGATTTTGGTGTAGATTCCTTTGGTGCAAATGATTTGACCTTAGACTATAACGTTCAAAGCGGAGATAATTCAGCAATGCGTTTTATGATGCATAGTGATGCGCTGGAAAATCATAGAGATAATTACGATGGGCAAAGAACTGGCATTAATCCTACATTAAAATTAAAAGTTACCGACAAAACTACTTTAGACCTTTCATATGAGTATGCTGATCATGAAAGATTTATAGATAGAGGTGTCCCAACAGAAAACGGTAAGCCTGTTAAAAGATTTGAAAAGATCACATTTGGTGATAAAGATGTAAACCTGACAACGCTTGAAGCTTCTATCTTCAGAGCAACATTGAGTACTGAGTTCTCTGATACTAGCAAGGGAAATCTTTCCATTGTTTCAAGTGAATTTGAAAAGATGTACAAGAATTATTATGCATCTGGTTATAACGCAGGTGAGACTGTTGTAACTATGGATGGTTATCTTGATCCAACTGAAAGAGAAAATACTGTTTTAACCGGTAATTTAGTAAATGAAATTCAACTTGGAAGTTCTACTCACACGCTTTTGTTTGGTGGGGAGATTATAGATACATCCAATGACAATCATAGATATGATACTTTTTGGTCTACAACAAGTGATGATAATGAGATTTTTAATATAACCAGACCAATGAACTTTTCAGTGAATTCTTCAGGCGTTGCTACAAGCAACGACTTTACAGCAAAACTTAAAAGTAAAACAAGATCTGATATTGAAGTTTCATCTATTTATTTTCAGGATCAAATAGATGTTTCGGATAGATTGAAATTAATGATTGGCGGCCGTCACGATACTTTTGATATAACAGTAGCTGATATTAAATCAGGAACTTCACAATCTAGAGAAGATAAAGAATTTTCTCCTAGAGCTGGCGTAATCTTTAAGCCAAGTGAAAATGTGTCTTGGTACTACAGCTATAGCGAAAGCTTTTTACCAAGATCTGGTGAGCAATATAAAAAATTAACTGCTTCAGCTGCAGCTTTAGATCCAGACGTATACGAAAGTAGTGAATTTGGAGTAAAAATTGCAATCTCTGAACGTCTAAGTTTTGCAGCAGCTTATTTTGACAGCGAACAAACCATAGCAACAAGAGATGCAAGCGGTGAGGGTGCAGAGATTGTTGGACTCCAGGTAGATGGTTTGGAGCTCGAATTAAAAGGAAAAGTGAATGACAAGATGAACCTTGTTGTTGGATATAGCTCAATGGATGGCAAAACAAGTTCTGGCGGTGAGCCGAGAGAGATTCCGGAACATACGCTGTCTTTATTTGCTACATATGAAGTTTCAGATAAGTTTGGGTGGGCTTTTGGTATGACTCAACAAGGTGAATCTAACATTAGTAATAATAAGTCAGGACTAATATTGCCAGAATATACAAGGATTGATTTTGGAGCATATTATAAAATTGCTGATGATTTAAGCATTCAAATGAATGTAGAAAATCTTACAGATGAGTTATATTTCCCACATTCACACAGCACTCATCAGGCATCTGTTGGCGAGCCATTTAATGCAAGGATCTCAATAAGAAAAACATTCTAATGAGACTTATAGTTTGAGAGCGCTTTAACTTTCAAGAATTGGGGTGGCATTGTTCACCCCTTTTCTTTGAATTAGTGTACAAAATTAAAATTTTTAAAGTACAATACAGCTTTTGAAAATGGGGCTATAGCTCAGCTGGGAGAGCACCTGCTTTGCAAGCAGGGGGTCCGCGGTTCGATCCCGCGTAGCTCCACCATTTCTTTATTGAATATTTTCTGAATATTTACCCAATTCATTTTTAAAAATATCAATCAATAGCATTACGTTTTCAATATCTGCATAAGTTTGCCTAACTACTATTGCAAGCTCTCGATGGGGACCAGGCTCGTTTAAGATTGACTTTTTTATCATCGAATTAGCATTAATCAAATGTTTAATAGACATTTGGGGAACAAGAGTTGAACCCATATTATTAGCTACTAATTGAATCAAGGTAGTAAGACTAGATGCTTCCATTGAAAATTGCTGATTATCATTAATTTTACATGCAGCTAGCACATGATTTTTTAAACAATGGCCATCATCGAGCAACATTAATTCTGAAAAATTTATATCTTTTGCTTTTAATGCTTTTTTGTATTCATTGTTTTTGTGGCTTACATAATAAAAGTTTTCTTCCCAAAATTTAAAGGATAGTAATCCTCCTAAGTTGTATGGAAGAGCAAGAATAGCCATATCTAAGTCTCCATCATTCACTTTTTGTACTAATGAGCTAGATTTACCCTCTAAAATTTTTAAGTTTAGATTTGGATGATATTTTTTTAATCTTGGTAGGACTAGAGGGAGTAAATAAGGACCTATGGTTGGGATAATTCCAATGGTTAATGAAGAGCTTAATGGAGCTTTTTGTTTTTCACCAAGGTTTTTTATATCTTCAATATGAAGCTGAACTGTTTCAGCCTTTTTAAGAAGTTCAAGCCCAAGTTTGGTGATTATGACTTTTTTATTTGTTCTTTCAAAAATTTGAAAACCAATTTGATTTTCAAGTTCTGTAATTGCATTACTTAGAGTTGATGGAGATACAAAACAATCATCTGCTGCTTTTTTAAAGTGCAATCTCTTGGCAACTGCAAGCGCATAATTTAATTGCTTTATAGAGATCATTTATATACATTTTAATCGAACATAAAGTACATTAATAGTATATTTATCAATATATAAAAATTAGTTAAAGTATTAATTAACTCAAATTTAATCACAATTCTTTGGAGGAAAAATGAGTAACGAAACACAAGGTAAATGCCCTGTAATGCATGGGGCTGCAGCTACCAACAGTAGTGAGAATAGCACATCGGTAAGAGATTGGTGGCCAAATAATCTAAACTTAAATATTTTGCATCAACATGATAGCAAGTCCGATCCATTGGAAGACGGGTTTGATTATGTAGAAGAGTTTTCAAAGCTTGATTATGATGCTCTTAAAAAAGATCTTAATGATTTAATGACTGACTCGCAAGATTGGTGGCCAGCAGATTATGGTCATTATGGACCGTTTTTTATTAGAATGACTTGGCATGCAGCTGGTACATATAGAAGTACAGATGGACGTGGAGGCGGCGGAACTGGAGCGCAACGATTTGCCCCTCTCAATAGCTGGCCAGATAATGGCAATCTTGATAAAGCTAGAAGATTGTTATGGCCAATTAAACAAAAATATGGTCAAAAAATTAGCTGGGCAGATTTATTAATCCTTGCCGGTAATGTAGCTATTGAATCAATGGGTGGAAAAACTTTTGGTTTTAGTGGAGGACGTCCAGATATTTGGGCTCCTGAAGATGATATTCATTGGGGTTTAGAAAAAGAATGGCTTGAGAATGAACGCTATGAAAATAATGACGTAAGAGAATCTTTGGACATGCCACTTGGTGCGGTTCAAATGGGATTAATCTATGTTAACCCTCAGGGACCAGATGGTAATCCTGATCCTTTGGCAAGTGCTCATGATATAAGAACCACATTTGGAAGAATGGCAATGAATGATTATGAAACTGTTGCATTAGTCGCAGGTGGTCATACTTTTGGAAAAGGGCATGGTGCAGGACCAGATACCAATGTTGGAGTTGAGCCTGAAGGTGCTAATTTAGAAGAAATGGGATTTGGTTGGACTAGTTCATATGCTTCCGGTAAAGGTAGAGATACTATTACTAGTGGTTTTGAAGGAGCATGGACTGCAAACCCTACACAATGGGACAACGGATACTTTGATCTCTTATTTGGCTATGAATGGGAATTAGTTGATACTCCAGCAGGCGCAAAGGTGTGGCATGCAATAAATCCTAAAGATGAAGATTTAGCACCAGACGCAGAGGATCCGTCTATCAAAGTACCAACAATGATGACGACTGCTGATATGGCTTTGCGTGAAGATCCAGAATATAGAAAAATTTCAAAACATTTTCATGAGAACCCTGATGAATTTGCAGATGCTTTTGCTGAAGCTTGGTTTAAACTTCTTCATAGAGATATGGGACCTAAGACGAGATACGTAGGTCCTGAAGTTCCAAGCGAAGAAAGAATTTGGATGGATCCTGTACCTGCTGGTAATACTGAATATGATATTAGTTCTGTTTCAGAAAAAATTAAAAACAGCGGTCTCTCTATCCAAGAAATGGTAGAAACAGCTTGGGCAAGCGCATCAACATATAGAAACTCAGATATGAGAGGTGGCGCTAATGGTGCAAGAATTAGACTAGCTCCTCAAAAAGATTGGGAAGTAAATAAACCAGAACAACTTCAAAAGGTTATAGGTATTTATGAAACTATTTCAAATGAGACCGGAGCCTCAGTTGCTGATGTGATTGTATTGGCTGGTAATATTGGTATTGAGATGGCAACTGGATCTAAGGTTCCATTTACTCCAGGCAGAGGAGATGCGACTGAAGATCAGACAGATGCTGCATCTTTTGATGTTTTAGAGCCACATTCAGATGGCTTTAGAAATTTCCATAAGCCTGGTATTAATGTAACTCCTGAAGAAATGATGCTAGATAAAGCTCAACTGTTAAATTTAACAGCCCCAGAAATGACAGTATTACTTGGTGGTATGAGATCTCTAGGTATCAGCTCAAGTGGCCATGGTGTTTTCACAGACGATTCAAACACAATGACAAATGATTACTTTGATACTTTGCTAGATATGTCTGTTCAATGGAAACCAAATGGAACTGGTAATTCATATGAGGCTTTTGATAGATCAACAGGTGATAAAGTTAGAACTGCTACAAGATCTGATTTAGTCTTTGGATCAAATTCACAATTAAGAGCAATAGCAGAAGTTTATGCATCTAGTGATGCTGATGATAAATTTGTTAGTGACTTTATTCTAGCTTGGAATAAAGTTATGAATGCTGATCGATTTGACGTTCAATAACTAAAAGCTCAGGTGTCATTATGGCACCTGAGCTTTTATATTATCTCAATATGCTTATAATCCTTTTCATATGGATATAGATTTGTGGACCAAAATTCAAGATGAAATCAAGTTAAGGGTTGAGGCTGAGCCATCTCTTGGCTCTTTTTTATATTCACTTGTTCTATCTCAAAAAGATTTAATTGGAGCTGTAGCATCGATTTTAGCTTCTAAATTACATAGTGATGCATTATCTGCAATGGATATTAAGAAATTTATCCTAGAGGTATACAGAGATTGTAAAGATATTGAAAAAAACCTTGAAGAAGATATAAAGTTTTTCAAAGATCATGATCCTGCATGTAAATACTTTTCTACACCATTACTTTTTTATAAAGGATTTTTAGGCTTAGCAACTTATAGAGCAGCACATTGTTTATGGAACAATGAACGTCACACAATGGCATTATTTTTTCAAAATAGAGCTTCAGAAGTATTTGGTGTTGATATTCACCCCGCTGCTAAAATTGCCGGAGCTGTAATGATTGATCATGCTACTGGTGTTGTAATTGGTGAAACATCTGAAATCGAATCTGAAGTATCAATTTTCCAAGGTGTAACCTTGGGTGGCAAGGGTTTTGAATCAGGAAAAAGGCATCCAAATATAAAGAAAGGAGCATCAATCTTTGCTGCAAGCACTGTTCTGGGTGATATCACAATAGGAGAGGGTGCAATCGTAGCAGCAGGAAGTCTTGTTCTAAAAGATGTACCAGATAATACTACCGTCGCCGGAGTGCCTGCTAAAACAAGGTCTTAATTAATTATCTAGCTCTAGCTGCTGAGAAGCCTTGGTAGCTTTGATAAATATATATTAGACATACTAAAAGAATATTTACGTATAACTGACTACTTAAGAGAGTTGTTGAAAGAACGTTAGTATTTAGCACTCCAAATAATTCGATAGCTAAAATACCTACAACTGAAAACATTAATATTACAAAATACATATATCTTTTGCCCTCTAAAAGCAGGCCTGTCATCGAGCTTAAAATTGTTATAGCAACTGCATATATAAAAATTTCGTTGTAAGTAATCTGAGATAGGAAAAATAACACTGAAGTAGAAACAATGCCTGTAAACATGAGCTGCAAGAAACTAAAAACCTTTATATCTGTTGATATTACAGGATCATATTTAATGTAAAAATCTTTAGGATCTTTTTCTTCTATACAGTCATCAGGTCTCCAATAAGTTTTTGAAAACCATACTTTTATCTTGTCACTAAACTTTTTAGTTTTCATAGAATCTTTAAACATGGTTGTAAAAATTTGAAAATTGGCCCAAATAGGGTTCCAACTTTTTAGTGCACTCACGGTTCCATACACAGGAGTAATTTCAGGATCTCTGGCAATATAAGTTCCAAACATACGGTCCCATATAATGAAGACCCCGCCGTAATTAGCATCTATATATTCTTTATTTTTAGCGTGATGGATACCATGATTCATTGGAGTGATAAATATCTTTTCTAAAAAACCTAAATGGCCTATATGTTCTGTATGAACCCAAAACTGATAGACCAAATTAATACCAGCGACAGTAATGAAAACTTCTCCCGGAACACCAAGAAACACCATCGGTAGATAAAATACCCATTTCCATAACCACCCTGTGCTTGTTTGTCTGAGAGCAGTGGACAGATTAAATTCCTCACCATGATGATGGACGCTATGAGTTGCCCATAAAATTTTTATCTCATGATGCATTCTATGCATCCAATAATAAGAAAGATCATAGAGAAGAAAAGCCACAATCCAAGTTACTGGATTCTTAATTGATAGCAAACCAACATTAAAATATTTACTTATATATACAAAGATAAGGCTTTGCAGACCAAGATTAAGCATAGTTGGATATCTGCTAATCATTCCAATCGATAGGCTTGTAAAAGTATCATTCAATCTGTAATTGCTTTTACCTTTATAGATACCATAACAATACTCAATAAGAATCAATAGCATGAAAACTGGTATTGCAAAGGTAATGATCGATGATTTATCTGTAACTATCATTGGAATATATTGTTAATTATTTACATTTTAGGTATTGGCATTTAAATATGCAATAGCGCCAATCACATTTGCAAATTCTTGTTTTTCTATGTAATTGCCAAATATTCCAGCTAAATGTAACCTTTTTTCTATCCCGTTTTTAACTGAACTCATTTTAGAAACTCTTCCAATAAAATAGACATTACTGACACCAATTAATAATGCATTTAAATAAGCTACAGTTCCAATTACTTCTCCAACCATATTTGATAAAGAAGATGCTATATCTTCATTGTTAAAGTCAGTCTTATTTCTTGCTTTAGAAAAATTAGAAGCTGTTATATCTGGATTTAGGGAACCAATATTATTTACAACCTCACCAATCAATGAGTCTAGATTTTTTTTATTACCTACTCTAGATAATTCTTCAATCTCATTTGCTTTATTAATGTCAATAGTCAGATTAGATAAGCCTTGTAATGTTCCACCTCCGACAGATATGCCTCCTAAATGATGAAATTCTTTATCCATATAAGCAATGCAAGCGGTGCCTGTTCCAGTACTAACAGCCATGAATTTATTATCTTTTATTTGATATATCTCCTTAGCGCCAAGACCCACAGCTTCAACTTCATTAATTTTAATGATTGGTATGTCATATAAAGCATCTTGAAGGTCACTAGATTTGCCTCCTGTGACAGCAATTTTAGTGATAAGTTTTGTATCTAGATTTATTTCAGAGAGAATTTCTAAAATAAAAGCTATCTCAACTTTTTTTGAAGAAAATGTATAAAAAGTTAGTTCTTGATTATCTTGAATTGCTACATCTGTATTGGTTATTCCAAAATCAAAAGCAATTTCCATAATAATTAATTATTTTTTATTTACTTGAACCAGTCTCTGGCCATGCCATTGGTATTTGTTGTTGTGGATTGAAAACCATAGGTCCATTAATTGGGTATGCAACTGCGGCTTGTTCTATTTCTTTTGCAGTCAGGTGCTCGCTTGGAGTCAGCTTGAAAACATCTAAACCTCTAGTTATCTCAGTACCGTAAATATATCCATCATAATAATACGCAGACCAGTAACCTCCAGTTACTAGAATTTCATCATTAATAGGCCCTCTATCAAAATAAGCTATTTCCTTAGGATTAGCTGAATCAGTAAAATCCATAATTGATATTCCTCCTTGATACCAAGCTTGAACAAAAATATCGCGACCTGGAACAGGTATTATAGATCCGTTATGAGCAACACAATTTTCTGTTTCAACTTGTGGTGCTGGCATTTTGTAATGGCTCCTAAACTCTAATTTATTATCAACTATGTCGTAGATAGCATCTGCCCCCCAATCTAATGGATCCCATGCTCTGCATCTTGGACGGCCACCACCACCCCATTCATCAGTAAATATAACTTTCGTTCCATCATTATTAAATGTTGCCGAATGCCAATAAGCAAAACCAATATCAGTAACAACATCAAGCCTCTTAGGACTATATGGATCGCTTATATCAAACAAGATACCATTTCCAGAACAAGCCCCTGCTGCAATGTTAGCTGATGGAAATACAGTAATATCATGACACTGATCAGTTCTTTTGGTTTCTTGTGTATCGTCTCCATGATCACCACCAACCCATAAGCCACCAAGAGCACCAGTCTCTGAGTCTGCAAAGACAGTTGGACTGCTTACAATTTTAGATTTTGAAGGATCGGAAACTGGAATTTCTATAACATCAATTCTGAATAAAGCTGTTCTATTATCTCCAGGTATGTCTCCAATACATTGCTCCATTTCTTCTTCATCTCTAACACTGGAGGTTCCTGAATTATAAACAACAATTTTTCCATTATCAGATGGTCCTGAAACAACTGAGTGAGTATGTGATCCTCGGCAAGTTTGAACTGCACCCACTTGTTTTGGGTTTCTTAAATCTGAGATATCAAAAATTCTAATTCCTCTAAACCTTTCAGGGCTTGCATCTTTTGCGACACCATTAGACCCACAATCTATTCTGCTTCTTGTTTGCTCAACTGACATAATTAATAGATTTCCTACAATTGAGACATCGCCTTGGCCACCAGGACAAACTATTGATGAGACAAGACTCGGAATCCCATCCTCATTAATTTTATACATGTTAAAACCATGATAATTTCCAGCGACAAGCAGATCATCCCTGAAAGCCATATCAGTATTTGCAAAGCTTAAAATAGGAGATTTTCTTGCTCTTGATTTCTCAAGAGTTGATAATTCTCTATCTTCATCAAGATCTTTTGTGAGGTCTTCTTTACCTTTTGCCTCAGGATCATCTGGATCATAAAATCCAACAGGTTTTCGAAGAGAAGCAATTAGCTCCAAATTAAGAATTGCCTCGTCTGCAATAAAAAGACCAGCAGTTAAGCCAGATCTCGGATCATCTGAAAGATTGACCGCAATGATATTCATTCTTTCAATTTCAACACCTTGATCATTTACTAAATCAGCAACAAATTCATTTAAGAGCGGTTCATTTGCTGATCCTGGATATTTTTTTAGCTCTTTAACCATTTCAAGCGCACCATCATGGTGGGCTATCATTAACTGAAGAAACAATCTATCAAAATCGGTGCTCTTAGAATTTTCAAGTTCGATAAGTTGTTTTGGAGATGCCATTCCTACCATTTCCATATGCATATGATGGTTATGAGAATCATTTGTTTTAATTTCTTTTCTAGACTTTAACCAGCTTTCCATGAAATTAATTTCGTCTTCTTGAGAAACGTCAATTCTGTTAGCTAAATCAAGAATTGTTTTGTTGTTAGTTCTTTTTTTTGCAAGTTTGGACATCACTATTGCTTGTCTATGGTGTGTAATCATTCCTTTTAAAAATCTAACATCAGCTTCAACGTAACTTGCTCCAGCTATATTCGATGCTAGGGCAGGATCAAGTATCTTTGAATTTTCACCAGGAGCGCCAGGTTGAATAATTGGAGCATTATTAGCAAAAGATTGATTTGGTATCAAAATTATGAGCGCAACAAAAAGAATATTTTTATGAATTTTTTTAATCACCATCTTTTTCTTATTTCCTCTGCTTCACCTTCAATAATATTATTAGGTTTTTGATTACCAAATCTATTAATTCTTTTAGATCTATCTAACTGTTTTCTAGAGGCCTTAACTTTTCCAAGGTTAAAAAAAATAAATAAGGAAAGAATGGCTAATGCACCAAATATAATTGTATTCACAAACCTACCTACTTCTTATCTTAGATAATAATCTAAGTATTTCTAAATATAGCCAAATAAGTGTTACCATCAAAGAAAAAGCACCATACCATTCCATATACTTCGGCATACCTTTTTCAGCACCTTCTTCAATAAAATCGAAGTCAAGAACAAGAGATAATGAAGCAAAGCATACAATCCCTAAAGAAAGTCCGATACTCATCAAAGAACCATTAGTTGGAGAGAGTAGATTAAAACCTGAGCCAAAAAAGTACATTATAAAGTTTACTAAATAAAGCAAGAAAATTCCGCCAATGCCCGCAACGACCATTAACTTGAAATTTTCAGTTGGTTTTATTAATCCACTCTTATAGCACATTAATAGTGAAGCAAGTATTCCAAAAGTTAAGCCAATTGCTTGAATTGCTATACCATCAAATGCATTCTCGTACATTAATGTGATTCCACCTAGAAAAGTGCCTTGAGCTAAAGCATAAAGGGGTGCAGTCGATCCAGCTTTTGCTGGATTTCTAAAAATAGTTACCATTGCTAAAATAAAACCAACAATTGCACCAGGCAAAGTTAAAGCAGGTATATTCCATCCAATCAAAGCACCTGAAAAACATAAGGCAAGAAGTATACCCGTTTTATTGACAGCTCCATCGAGAGTCATTTTTTCATCCATATATGCTTCAGGATATGAATTAAAACCTCTACTAAATGCTGGATTGGTAGATCTTCCAAATCTATTAATAACGGAATGTCTAGACATAGTTTTTCTCCTTAGTATAAAGATATATTAAATAGGTATGGTCGCTAATACAAATTTAAACCCAATTATAAGTTTTTAATCCATTTATTGATAAGCTCTACAGCTTCTGTATGTTCAAGAAACCTTCCTGACTCAGGCATCATTATTCCTGGATCAAGAGATTGCATCCTGTATAACAATATAGATTCATCGGGCTTTCCTGGAACAATTGAGTACCTTAAATTATTACTAGCTCTACCTGTAGCAATAGGCTTTTTATAAATTCCTAAATTTATTTTTTTACTTTCAAGATAGTCGAGAATAAGACCGCTAGTATCTGCTGACCCTCCATCTATATGGCAATGCGCACAGTTGATATCTAAATAAGATCTTGCTCTATCATTTAAATCTTTTGATTTATCTTGCCAATTTACCATTGATTTTATATTGAGATTGTTTTCAACCCATCCCATTTGGTGCCATTTCATGAGTTGATTTTTTGAACCCTCAAAATAATTAAAGCTTTTATTTAAATTTCTAGCTTTTGGCCCAATAGGAGTTATTTTTTTATTTGAGGTATGGCATTCTTTGCACTGATTAATATTCGGAACCCTGTATCGAACATCTACTAAATTGCCATATTCATTGATAAATTTAGTTGATATAGTTTTTCCAGCAATACTTAAAAAAGCTTCATTTTGATCATCGTTCCAAATATAACTAACGTTAATCCATTCATTATTTTTCTTTATCAATAGTCGAGTCTCAAGAAGTTGTTTGGAAATATTTGAGCTTTGATAATTATTTAGATATGCAAAAGTCTTTATTAATGCAGTTCCATTTGGAAAATCGAATACTTTGTTGTGTCTATAGGCAGCTGTTTTATTTTCTGGAATATATATAAATCTCAATTTATCTGCATAATCTGAAAATAGGGGGCTAATTAAGTCATAGGGTAGAACTCCATCAGATGGTATTTGATTATTCATATCTTGAAAAAAACCATATTCTGATAGTTTTTTCGGTGGTTTATCTTGATATATAAGATCCTCTTTTACATAAACAGAAGAGTCTAAATAACTAAAAAATAGTAAGCATAACAAGAGTTGTATATTACTTTTAGTCACTGAATTTTACTTCTGGAAGAGGGGTAATTGTACCTCTGTAATTATCATAATCTCTCTCAACAGGATTAAAGATTGGCAGCATATACTTAATTGGATTAATAGTTAGAAATGTAGCAGAGCCATTATCTCCAAGAATTAATTTTTCATTATCTGGTTGTCCAAATATTATTTGTTTCATTGGAAGTATTCCATCCCAAAAAATATCAGGCATATTTTTATCTGATAATTCATAGAGAATTTTTGCTAATTCTCCAGTCTCTAAATCTGGATTATTTCCTGACTTTGTAAACCTATTTTTATGAATCTGGATTGCTCTAGGGTGAGGGTAATAATTTTCATCTTCAGTCTCATATCCATAGGTGACTATCGCAATATTAACGGTATCATTTCCACCTATATCATTTTCAAATATTTCTACATAAGAGTTTGCTTGAATAATGATTCCAGTTCCTCTTGGCACTTCTCCAACTATATTTCCTTCTGGAGCAAAATTATCAGTATTATTATTAATAGATTTATTCCTAAAAACTCTTACATGATGGCCGCCTTGTTGAGGTATATCAGGAAGATCAAATACAAGAATCCCCCCAGTATTATTTTCTGCATGGTTATCAAAAACATCAGCATAATATGAGTTTTCAATCTCAATACCAGCTACATTAAATTCTGCCCTACTATTTTTTACAATAATATTTTCAGATTGCCCAACATAAATCCCAGCATCAGAGGCCCCAATTGCTACACACGAATCTATTAATACATTTTTTGATTCTACGGGATATAAGCCATAAGCTCCATTGAGCTCATCTGGTCCGTTTGTCCACTCGGTTCTTACTCTTATAAAGCTAATACCATGAACACCCTTAACTTTAATGGCATCTCCTTTTGCATCTTCAACTGCAAAGTCTTGGAGTGTAACTCCATCAGATGTTACTGAAAGACCTTGAGCTCCAGACATCTGATCTTTAAAAGACAAAATAGTCTTGTTAATACCATCTCCTTGAAGAGTTAAATTATCTATATCAATTGACAGGCTATCTTCAAGTTTATAAAAGCCTTCAGATATATGAACGATATCTCCAGGACTAGCTAGAATCAAAGCTTCTTGAATTTCAGTGTAAGGATCAGCTGACGGATAAATGGTTATAGTTTTACTATAACTAAAAAAGCTTATAAAAATTAAAAAAGAAAAATTAAATAGCTTCAGGAATTTTATCAAAACTTTCTAATGGTTTTTTTAATTCACTCCAATCGCACTCAAAGTCATCTGGTGCATGCTCATATTCAAGCAATCCTAATGCTTCAAATTTTGGGCGAACTTTATCAGTCAAAAGCCCAATTCTTGAAAGATTTGGTATGACCCTAGAAAACAAAAAGTTTCTGAACATATCAAAGGTTGCAGTATTTAACTGAAATTCTCTAGCTTCCTCAGCAGACATGCCTAGGAATTTTTGTTCTGACTTAGTATTGATAAGTCTTTCTCTTGAAATGACACAAGCTTCATAGGCAAACTCAGCTCTATCTTCTATTTCTTCTGGAGAGAGAGTTTTAATATAGTCTTCAAGATAATTAATCCCAAAAGTTACATGTCTAGCTTCATCTCTTACAACATAATGCAGTAATTGTTTTAATAGGGGGTCTTTGGTTATTGTTTTGAGCATTTGGAAGGCAGCCAGAGCTAAACCTTCAATAATGATTTGCATGCCAATAAATTTTAAATCCCAGCGCTCATCGGTCAGAATTTTATCTAACAGAGTTTTTAAAGCTGGATTTATTGGATAATGAATACCTATTTTTTCTTGAAGGTATCTATTGAATACCTCAACATGTCTCGCTTCATCAAAAGTTTGTGATGCTGCATAAAGCTTTGCATTATATGTAGGAGCACAAGAAGCTAGTTGGGATGCAACCAGAAGAGCACCTTGCTCACCATGAAGAAACTGACTCATCAATTCAGCTGTTGAATGCCTATCAAACAGAATTTTTTCTTCTTCGGTAAGATTTTCATAGGCTTCAAGTGTTTCATGGGGGAGTTGCTCATCAGGTTCAACAAGCTTTTCATCAGCAGGATGAGTATAGTCCCATTGTAAATCTATTGAACCATTCCAATTTAGCTCTTTTCCAAGCTCATAAAGTTTCTTTATTCTATTATCTGCTATTGTATAGTCCCAGTTATATGACCCTGTTAATGGTGTGCTAAATATCTCAACAACATCCTCAACCTGAAGAGGTGTTAAGTTAACTTCATCATCAAAATATAATAGATCTTCTGGTGGACCTGCCTGTTTGTTTATTTTCATTCTTACTCCCAACTAATGTTTACAGTGTAAACATTAACCAATTGTAATATAGAAACTAATTCTTGAAAAGTTTTGTTAATTGTTCGAGGAGCACTTCACCGAGTTCTTCGGCTCTGTTTATAGTTATGGCATTTTTATAGTATTTAGTAACGTCATGACCAATTCCAATTGCTTGTAATTCAACTGAACTATCATTTTCTATTTCAAATATGATTTTTTTAAGATGATTGTCTAAATACTCTTCATTGTTCGCAGATAGAGTGCTGTCATCAACTGGAGCTCCATCTGATATGACAATAAGTATCTTTCTATCTTCATTTCTTCTAACCAGCCTTTCATGAGACCAAACTAGAGCTTCGCCATCAATATTCTCTTTTAATAGGCCTTCTCTTAGCATTGCACCAAAATGTTTTCTTGATCTTCTCCAGCTATTATCGGCACTCTTATAGACAATATGTCGAATATCATTTAATCGGCCTGGATTCATTTGACTACCTTGCTTCATCCACTGTTGTTTTGAATCGCCGCCTTTCCAGTTTTTAGTGGTAAAACCTAGAATTTCTGTTTTAATTTGACATCGCTCCAAAGTGCTGCCAATTATATCTGTACAAATAGCAGCGAGACTGATTGATCTGCCTCTCATTGAGCCTGAATTATCTATAAGAAGGGTAACAATGGTGTCTTTAAAATTATTTTCTGTTTCTTGTTTAAAGCTAAGAGGATAGCCAGGTTTAGCAACCACCCTGTGCAGTCTTGCAGTATCAAGCATTCCTTCCTCAAGATTATAATTCCAGCTGGTATTTTGTTGAGCTAACAACAGTCTTTGTAATCTATTTGCTAATTTTCCTATGGTAGTTTGATGAGGTTTTATTAAATTATCTAATTGCGTTCTTAATCTAATAGCTTCATCAGGAGTTGTAAGGTCTTTTGCATCAATAAGCTCGTCATACTCTTTAGTAAAGATAGAGTAATTATTATTGGCTAATGCATAGTCATTATTTGGATAAGCTAATACATCAATCTCTTCATCAATCGCAGTACCGTCTGCCATTTCTGGAGTTTGCTCAATATTTTCAAAATCTATATTTAAATCATCCAGTGATGTTTCAGCATCAGTTGATTCACTATCATTAGTACTCTCAATTTCATCTTCAATATCATCTGTACTACCTGGAGAGTCAAAAGGTTCTTCTTCGTCTTCAATATTGTTATCCTTGATGGACTTAAGAAGTTTAATTGCTTTCAAAAAATCTAAGGAAGCTTTTTGAAATTTATCCTGATCATTTATGGAAGAAATTAAGCTATTTTTAATTTCATCCAATGCGTTATTAGCTGCATATGTTTCATTAAATTCTTTTAAAAGCTGCTTTAATGATGCTGATAAATTAATACCACTTGCATCCTTAAGCCAGAGATTCGTGCACAAAGCTAAGTATTGTGGTGATTTTTTTTCATCTACATTTATTGTTTTGAGATACTCAGTAATATTTGTTTTCGAACCTTTGTAATAATTACATCCCAAAATTTCAACACGTGACATTTCTAGTTCGTTAAAAACAACTCTTGCAGGCACGCTGAGTTCTACTTCGGGTTTAATTTTATGGAATAAATGCCAAAAAGCCTGAAAGTCAGCTTCTCCTCTCCATGATGGCAAGTCTTTTGTAGATCGAGGTGCTGATGTTAATGTTGCTAGATTTTGAGCTGGAGGTCTTTGAGGAATTCCATTTTTAGACGTAATAGTTTTTATTTTTGAAATCGATTTCACAGACGATAATGCAGCTTCATGAAGTTTATCTCTGTGTTTAACCCAACTCATAAAGCTTTATGAGTTCTCATTAATATCAATATCGAAACATCTCTGAAAATATTCATTAATAATTGGTTTTTCTAAATCGTCACACTTATTTAAGAATGTTAATTTAAAGGAATCACTAATATCCTTAAAAATTTTAAAGTTCTGAGCCCATGATATAACTGTTCTAGGAGACATAAGGATGGATATATCTCCATTAGCAAAGCCATTTCTTGTCAAATTGGCAAGCTTAATCATGTTTTTAACAATTTCTTGATTTTTATTTGTTTTTAATTCTCCAACCTTGGATAAAATAACTTTTAGTTCTTGATTAACATCTAGATAATTTAAAGTAGATAAAATATGCCATCTATCCATTTGGCCCTGATTAATTTGCTGAGTTCCATGATACAAACCAGTTACATCACCAAGACCTACTGTGTTTGTTGTAGCAAATAGTCTAAAAGATGGGTGTGGT
>CACEBI010000010.1 GCA_902557705.1 uncultured SAR86 cluster bacterium | reverse complement strand
TCTAAAAAAAGATCCACCAGCCTTAAAATTAGCTTTAGGTTTAGCAATTGAAACATCTATACCTGTAAGAGGCTGAAGATCTAGATCTGGTTGAGCAATATCCTCTGGTTGTTCCTCTGGTTGTTCAGGCTTTTCAACCTCGGTCATAAAAGTATCGATTTGTCTTTCAGGCATTACAACATCAGCAAGTTTTACTGATGTGTCCTCTTTCATACCACTATCTCCAAGGGAGATTAATATAACCATTACAAAAAATAACGCTGTTGTTATAAGAACTGATAAACCAATACCAGCTACATATTTATTTGCATCAAATGCTTTATTGTATAAAGCTTGGATAGGCTTTAATGCAGATTTTATAGCTGTTGTGACTTGATCCATATCAGATTACTTTGGTTCAGATGCTAATGATATTGCACTCACTCCAGCCTCTCTAGCTCCATCCATAACCTGGATAATAGTATCCGCCATTGCTTTTTCATCAGCTTGGATAACAACTGAGCCTTGTGGATTATCTGCCAATAACTTTACAACGTTTGCTTTTACTTGACGTACATCAATCCTTCTGCCATCCATCCACACTTCTCCAGTAGGACCAACAGCAATCAAAATAGCAGCATTTTCTTGAGTTTCAGCTGTATCAGAATCTGGTCTATTAATTTCAAGTCCCGGCTCTTTTATGAAATTAGCAGTCACAATGAAGAATATAAGCATGATGAAAACCACATCAAGCATAGGAGTTAAGTTAATTTCATCATTCTCTTCTTGAACTGCGCTTGTTATTGCATTTCTTCTCATAATAACCCTCTTCTAATCTATTTCTCTTTTAATAATATCGTTTAGTTCAGACTCATGTCTTTTGCTAGTACTTGTTAAATAAATAGCTGCAAATGATCCAGATAAAGCTGTCACCATGCCTGCCATAGTCGGTAATGTTGCCTTGGAAACTCCTCCTGCCATAGCTCTAGCATCACCGCCACCATTAAATGCCATAACTTGGAATACCTCAATCATTCCAGTCACAGTTCCTAAAAGGCCCAATAAAGGTGCCAACACAATACATGTTTGAATGATGCTTATATTTTTATTTATTTCCATCTTGGCTTGAGACATCATCTTCTCTCTTATTTGAAGAGCATACCAAGATTTCTTATCTTTTCTAGAATTCCATTTTTCAGCAAGACCAGCAACATATTCTTGATGTGCATGAGAAAGATACCATATTCTTTCAAAGATCATACCCCACATAAAGAACACAAGAATTGCTATAAGCCAAAGCACATTTCCGCCTTGCTCCATAAAATCTCTTATGGATGACAAGGCTTCTGTGATTGCAAATAGCATTTACTATTACCTACTTCTCAGCTTTTTCAGCAAGAATACCAGTGCTCTGCTCTTCAAGAATACTTATAATTCCTCTAGCAGAAGACTGCGTGAAAGAATGAAGTAAACTTGTTGGAATAGCTACCAATAAACCTAATACAGTTGTAACAAGAGCTTGTGAAATACCGCCAGCCATAAGCTTAGGATCTCCTGTTCCATATAAAGTAATCATTTGGAATGTAACAATCATACCTGTAACAGTTCCTAAAAGACCTGCTAAAGGTGCAATGACTGAAATAATCTTTATAAATCCAATACCTTGTTCAATTGCTGGTCTTTCTGCCATTATTGCTTCAGCAAGCTTTAACTCTAATGTATCAATATCTTTATCAAAGTTATCTTTACCAACCTTCAGGACTCTTCCTAGTGGATTTGCTGAATCAGCTGCATCTTGACCGGCTTGTTTTCTAACAGCAGTGCCAATCATGTACAGACTATATAATTTATAGAATGCAAACAGAACAGCAATGATACCAACGGCGATAATTGCGTAACCAACTTCCCTACCCTGTTGAGCTCTTTCCATTAAGGATGGAGTTTGTATTAGATTGGCTAGTAAGCTACCTCCAGTAGGGCCTGTTGGATCTACGCCAAACTTAACTTGGTCACCAGCTTCAGCATCACCTATTTTGCTCGCTGTTTTAGTATATCTACCTGCAGGCTGTCTAGGTAAAAAAGCATACTGTCCTTTTGAAGTTGCATATTCTAAGTATTTACCATCACAAACAGCATTAAATAAACCTACTCTAGTAACATTACACTCAGAAGTTTCACCATCTACATCTATTACATCTGTTGTAAATGATACAACCTGGCCACTAGCCACCATTTCTCTTTGAAGTTCATACCAAAGTCCTTCAATCTCTCTAATAGTTGGAAGTTCAGTTGTCTCTGACATTTTGCCTGTTAATGCATTTAGGAACTTAACTCTATCTTGCCCATATTCAGCACCTGTTAAGGAGCCTGAAAATTGAACAGCTGCTTCTCCAGCTGAACTTTGAAGATGTCCGAACAACTCAACAAGAGAACCCAATTCTTTTTGATAAGCCTCTTCTTTAACTCGAAGAATTCCTTCATTCTTCTTATATTCAGCTTCAAGGGTGTCTGCAATTTTTTCTTGTCTTGCTAACTCTCTTTTTTCAGCTGCTAAAATAGAAGCTTGCTTATTTTTATTTGCCATGAATTCAGCTTCTCTATTAGAGTTTGCTGCCTGTTCTTGCGTTTTACCTTCTTTAACTAATGCTAATAGAGCTTCAACTGTAGAGACTTCAACTACCTCTTCTGAATTTTCTTGAGAAGAAATAAAGCCACTGAATAATAGAAGCAGTGCTGGAATTATATATAGTTTTTTCATTACACCTCTCCTTTAACAACTGGCATCATTAACATGTCTGTAGGAGCTAATTTTTTAGCCATTCTAATACCATCTCTGATTGGTTTTCTGTATGAACCAGGAAGTTCATCCCATGTTCCTGTAGCATTGTTCCATCTGCCGCTAGATTGCTCATCTTTAGTTTGATAGAACATGCCGATTCTTCCAATAACTAAAATATTAACAACAGTTCCGTCTTCAAGTGTACTTTCATAGGTATCAATTTTTCTACCGTATTCAGCCTCAATATTATAGGCTTCTAATACCTGTCTAACTTGCTCAGAAGCGGTAACTTTAGGTTTAGCTAAAGAAGATCTAACTAAGTCAATTCTGTTTTGTCTTTCTTCAATCCTGAAGGGAGTATCAAGAGAGATAAAAGATTCTAAACTTTCAAGCATTCTTTGAGCCAAAGGAGGTATTTGTCTTTGCATAACAACAACCTGAACAAGTTGCTCATCTAACTTATCCATTAATTCCAATTGAGCAGCGATTTGAATTCTTTTTTGTTCGTTATAAAGCTTTAAACCTTCAACTTGCTTAGAAACAGCCTTGTATTCATTAATAATCTTATCTGTTTCTCTTTCTGTTGTATCAATTCTGTCTTGAGATTTTGCTGATAGCATTTGATTGTCTCTTCCAACTTCGAGAACACTTTCCATATCAGAGGATGAAAGCATTCCAGAAATGGAGACGATTATGCACAGCTGCACTATATTAAATTTATTTTTCATAAATATCTCCCTAAAAGTTTGAACATGTTACCAGTGATAGACCAATAATTAAACTTTTTTTTGTAAAGCATTTTTATCTTAATTCTTTTATTTTAACTTTTAAAATTCAACCATAATACAGGTGTATTAGATTTATAGTTTTTATAATTTTCATCATGTCCCCATTTTTTATCAGCTCTAGCTTCTAACATTCTTACACCACTCACATATACAAGAAGAATATAGGTGAATAATGGTGATATAAGAGTTAAGTATTGCCACCCCTCTAAAGATGAAAATGACATAACAGCAATGCCTGCCCAAAGAACTATTTCACCAAAATAATTTGGGTGTCTTGATTTAGCCCATAACCCTGTAGTTATGAATTTATCCCTATTTTCAGGAAAAGATCTAAATTTAGATTTCTGATTATCTGCAACAATTTCAGTACCAAAACCAAGTACAAATAAACCTAACCCAAAATAGAACAATGCGTTAACAACTACTCCACTATCTGATGAAATTGCTGTTAGAGCGCACATTGAACATAAAGAAACCCATAGTCCTTGCAATGTCCATGTCATAAAAAATTGAGTTGCCGAAGGCTTTATGGTTCTAAATCTTTTATCTTCCCCATCTTTATGTATTCGCATAAACAAAAAACTGCCTAGTCTTAGGGCCCATAAAGACATAAGCAAAACAATAATTGTATTTGCTACATTGGCATTAGCGAAATCACCAGAAGCTAAAATTAATGCATACCAAGTTACAGATAGATAGGTAAGACTTCCTGTTAAATCATAAAATTTTTCTGTCTGGAAAACATACGCAGGAATATAAGCCGCCCACTGAATTAAAAATGCCAAAATTACCACTCTTAAAACATTGTCGATACCTGTTGCTGCTGCAATTGAAATCGCAATAAAAAATACAACCAATGATATTAATAAATTAATTAATGCTTTCATCATTCACTCCATCCACAAATTCTGTTTTCATTTTTAGCATCAAGCCACTCCTTGAGTGGTTCATAGTAATTCACAATAGAGCTACCACTTAGTCTTCTTGTGCCGGTTAAATTTTCAAATGCATCTTGCCATGGGGCACTTTGCCCCATTGCCATAGTTGAGATAATTTTTTCTCCAGCATATTCGTTGCCGTAAATAGAACATTCATGCAAAGGTCCATCAAAACCCATTCCGTTGCATAATGATTCATGAAACTGATATTGCATTATCCTCGCTAAATAATATCTAGTGTATGGCGTATTTCCTGGTATGTGATATTTAGCTCCGGGGTCAAAATATTCCTCTGACCTGTTTGATGGAGGTTTAATTCCTTGATAAGACTCTCTTAAATCCCACCATGATTGATTTAATTCATCTTGTCCGGTTTCACCATTAAAGACTCCTGCTCTCCACTTATCTAGCATTAAAGCCCAGGGAACAACAACAACACCCTCTAGAGCTTGCTTCATTAATAAACCAATGGCATCTTCCTTCACCTCTTCTGCCTCTACCTCAGATATAAAACCAATATTTTTAAGGTAATCAGGAGTAATTGACAATGTTAAAAGGTCGCCAAATGCTTCATGGAAACCATCATTGGCTCCTCCCTGAAATAAAGTTGGTAAATGGTTGTATGCTTGATAATAAAAGATATGGCCTAACTCATGATGAATAGTTATAAAGTCTTCTTCATTCTTTTCTATACACATTTTAATTCTAAGATCATTCTCTGCTGGATCTAGGTTCCAAGCTGAAGCATGACATACAACAGATCTATCTTGGGGTTTGACAAATAATGACCTTTCCCAAAAAGTGCTCGGCAGTGGTTCAAATCCCATTGATAAAAAGAAATCCTCTGCATACTCAACCATTTCAATTTCAGAAATATTTTTTTCCTCAATTATTTTAGTAACATCAACAGAACTTGTTTCTATGCTGCTTGGGTAAACAAGATCATATATATTTGACCACGATTGTCCCCACATGTTGCCAAGAAGATGAACTGGAAGTGATTCATCTAAAGATACTATTTCATCGCCATAATATTCATTTAGTTCGCCCCTTACGTGACAATGTAATGCATCATATAAAGGCTTAACCTCATCCCACACTCTATCAATTTCTTCTAAAAATTCTTCAGCAGGCATATCATATTTACTAAACCATAAATCGCTTAGCCCATCATAACCAAGCTCTTCAGATCCTTGATTACCAATTTCAACCATTCTCATATAAAGAGGTCTCATTGGTTTTCCTATTTCATGCCATCCTTGCCATGCGCGAAGAAGTTCATCAGGATTTCTTGAGTTATCAATAATTTGTTCAAAAGCCTCTAAATCGAAGCATTCGCCATCTTCAAAACAATGCTCACCTGCTCCATACATTGCTTCAAGTTTTGTTGAAATAGAAGAAAGCTCTCCTGCCAACTCGTCGTTAAATGGTGGAGGCATTACGAAACTGCTTTTTAAAAGCTCTAGTTGTCTTCTTTGAGAAGGAGAAGTTTCTAAATCATTAAATAAAGCAGCTTTTTTTGAATCTTCAAGAGATTTTAATGTATATCTTTTACCATAATCAGCAACAATATTTTGAGAATCAAAGGTTATAAAGTTTGACCCGATCCAATAGGCAGAACTAACAATGGGACCCTCTTTAAGATTGCTTTCTTCTACCTCATCTAAGAACAATTTTAAATCAGCTTCTGATATAGATTGTTCGCTAGTTTGACTGCAAGAAGTTACAATTGCACTAATGGCAACTAAAGTAAAAAATTTTTTCATAGTTTTCCCCGATAACAACTAATAAAATAACATAAAAATATAAATGATATGAAGATTTCAACTAACCAATTTAAAAATGGTACAAAGCTTTTGATAGATAATGCTCCTTGTTCTATTATCGAGCATGAATTCCATAAACCGGGCAAAGGTCAAGCTGTTATGCGAGTAAAATATAAGAATCTTCTTACCGGAAATACAAACGATAAAACATTTAAATCTGGTGAATCTGCAGAAGCAGCAGATGTAAATCATAAAGATATGGAATTTCTATACACAGATGGTGAAACTTGGCATTTTATGGATCCAAATAGTTATGAACAGATTGAGGTAGGAGCAAATGAGATTGGAAATGCAAAAAAATGGCTTGTTGGCCAAGAAACATGCGAAGTTATTCTTTGGGATGAAAAACCAATTCAAGTAGACCCCCCTGTAAATGTAGAATTAAAAATTTTGAAATCAGAACCTGGCGTCAAGGGTGATACTGTCTCAGGTGCTACTAAACCTGCAGAGCTTGAGACTGGTGTTGTAATTCAAGTACCTCTTTTTGTTAATGAAGGTGAAGTTGTAAAAGTTGATACTAGAGATGAAAGCTATCTTGGAAGAGCCAAATAATGATAGACACATTAAATGAAGAAATAAGTAAATTTTTGTCTTCATTTTTAAGTACTGAAGATGAAAAATTAAGTCTAATAGAAAAAAAATGCTCATCTACTATTACTGATGATTTAGATAAGGGCCATATAACCTCTAATGTTTGCATGATAGCTGGAAGCATTTTAAAAAAGAATCCAAAAGAAATTGCTGATGCTTTGGTCGAATGGTTAAAAAAAACAGATAACTTCCACGAGATTGAATCTGCTGGTCCCGGATTTATAAATGTTACTCTTAAAAGATCAGATTTTGTTGCCACGGTTGATAAAATTAATGAGGACTCAAAAAAATTTGGTGAATCGGATTATGGGAAAGATAAATCAATTCAAATAGAGTTCGTTTCGGCAAACCCAACGGGCCCTTTGCATGTTGGACATGGAAGAGGAGCTGCTTACGGAGATGCAATTGGCAGGATTCTCTCATCCTCTGGTTATAAAGTTCAGAAAGAATACTATATCAATGATGCTGGAAGGCAAATGGATATTCTTACAGCTAGTGTATTTGTAAGAATCTTTGAGAGCGAGTTAGATAATTTTTTTCCAAGAAATGCATACAAGGGGTCATATATTTCTGAAATTGCTATGGCATTCAGAGATAAAAATAATTGCAACATAGATATTGATGGGCATGCTCTTATAAAAGACTTGCCCAAAGATGAAGAAAAAGAAATAGATGAATTAATACTTAGAATAAAAAATACCTATGAGGCATGGCCTAAAATAAAATCTTTTGCTTTAGACGAGGTTTTAAAAACTATCAAAGAAGATCTTGAGAGTTTTAATGTATCTTTTGACAATTGGTATAGCGAATCCAGTCTCGGGAGTTTAGATGATAAAAATTCTAAAATTAAAAAAGCCATAGATACGCTTATTACAAGTAAACTTGCCTACGAAGATAACGACGCCATCTGGTTAGACACTAGCAAAAGTGGTGATGATAAAAATAGAGTTTTAATAAGAGATGATGGAAGAGCCACTTATTTTGCGTCCGATGTTGCTTACCATAAAGATAAGATAGATAGAGGCTTTGATAAATTAATAAATGTTTGGGGAGCTGATCATCACGGCTATATAAAAAGAATTGAAGCATCAATTGAAGGTCTTGGCTTTGATAAAGAAAAATTAGATGTCCAACTTGTGCAGTTTGCAAATCTCTTCAAGGATGGAAGTAAGGTAAAAATGTCTACAAGATCTGGGGATTTCTATTCTTTGGCTGACCTAATTGGTGAAATTGGTACTGATGCCTCTAGATTTTATTATCTTTCAAAGCAAGCAGATCAGCATTTAGATTTTGATTTAGACCTAGCTAAGGCAGATAGCAAAGAAAATATTTTCTACTACATACAATATGCTCATGCACGAATATGTTCGTTATTAAGAAAATATACTGATAGCCATGGTTCAATGCCAGAAAATGCAAGCGCTATAAGCGGTGGCTCTTATTATAATTGCGATGAATTGATTCATGGAATGAGCAAATACCCCCATGTAGTTTTGAGAGCATCTATATCTCTACAGCCGCATTTAATTATTTACTACTTAAAAGACTTTGCTCATAGCTTCCACAGTTTTTACAACGATAATCAAGTTTTAACAGAATCTAAAGAAAATATAGATTCAATAGTTTTTTGTTTAAATGCAGCCAAAATAGTGATTGCTAACGGGCTCAAACTTTTAGGGATAAAGCCAATAGAAAAAATGTAAATGGCATGAAAGACTACGCTAATAGAAATAAATCTAGAAAAAGAAATATCACAAGAAAAAAAACTGTATTTAGATCTAAAAAAGATAACAGTCCTCTTATATCAAAAAACATAATTTATGGAATTATATTATTAGCATTAGCTCTGGGAGCTGTTTCACTCCTATATTTTGATACAGACATTTCTAGCATTAAACCAAGAGAAAGTTCTAATAAAATTAAAATAGATTTTCCGACATCTCTTACCAAAAATTCTGTTCTTATAGAAAAAGAATCAGAAGAAAATTTCCTTTCCTGTGAGTACTTTGTTCAAATTGGGGCATATGGCAATAAAAAATATGCTTATGAAGCAAGAGATATCCTAAATGAAATTGAGCTCATTACCATTAATGAAATATATAGTAGCTCCAAACCTGGCAAGCTATTGCATAGCGTTATAGCTGGTCCCTATGAAAACAGATCAGCTGCAAATAACATAAAAGAAAAAATTACAAACAGGGGTTTTGATCCGCAATTGAGAACCTTATGCGAAAAGAATTAGAAACAAATATTAATTCTCTTGAACTCAAGATTGCTAAAGCAACTAAAACTGTATCTAAAAACCTGGATGACATTTTTTTAATTGCGGTATCAAAGAAAAAAAACATTGAGCATATTAGAACAGCCCAAAATTTAGGCATAAATAATTTTGGAGAAAATTACGCACAAGAACTTGAAGAAAAAGCCAATAATATTGATGGGAATGTATGCTGGCATTTTATAGGACCTCTTCAATCTAATAAGGCAAAAATTATTTCTAAATATGCTGACTGGATACACACAATTGATAGAAAGAAAATAGCAGACAAAATAAATGAAGAATGTAAAAAGGTTAATAAAATTATAAATGCCTGCATTCAAGTTAATATTTCAAATGAGTCAACAAAATCAGGAATTAATCCTGAAAACCTTATGATTTTTGCTAAATATGTTGATTCTATGGAAAATATTAATTTAAAGGGCATAATGGTTCTCCCAAGTTTGGGTGAAAATAATAAAAAACAGATGCAAGACTCAAAATTGCTTCATGAAGAGCTGGTATCAGTTTTTCCTCATGCAGAATACTTGTCGATGGGAACAACTAATGATTTTGAGACAGCGATTGTATCTGGCTCTAATATGATTAGAGTTGGTGAGTTAATTTTTGGTAAAAGGTAATGAAAAAGATAGTTTTTTATGGATCAGGGAATATATCTCAGGCTCTAATATCGGGTTTACTATCGGCTGGATACAAGAAAAATCTTATAGAGTTTATTGATAGAAATAAAATAAACTCAAGGAAAACTAAAAAACTCGGAGCAACAAAAAATAATCTCAAAACTATTGATACAAAATCAATTATTTTTTTAGGGGTCAAACCAAAAGATGCCATGAATGCATATGCTGAAATATGTGCAGTAGTAAAAAAACCAAAAATTGTATCCCTGGTTGCAGGCATAAAATCAAATAAGTACTTATCTGTATCTAAAGATGTTGAACTTATCAGAGCAATGCCAAACACTTCGGCCAAATTTAATAAAGGAATAACCGCCATTTACAACTGTAATGCAGCCAAAACAACATTTAATCATGTTTCTTTGCTATGTAAAAAAGTTGGCACAATAATTGAAATTACAGAAGAGAGTAAAATTGATGACTTTACTGGGCTTATTGGCAGTGGTCCTGCTTACTTCTTCTATCTCTTGAAGGTATATGAAAAAAGGATCTTAAAACTGTGCGATGGTGACAAGTCAAAAAAAGATATTATTATTTGTAACTTATTAGAAGGAGTTACACATTCAATTAGAGATAATAACAACCTTGATGAATTAATTGCTTCGGTTGCCTCTAAAAAAGGCACAACAGAAGCTGGTTTAAAAAGCTTTAAATCTTCAAAATTATCTCAAAATTTTGAAAAGGGAATATCCTCAGCAATCAAGCGTGCTAGAGATATATCAGGTGAGTATTAATAATGAATGAATTAATAGGTCTAAGTTTAGGAGTTTTAAGTCATGCATTCATGCTGCTTTTTATTTTTAATTTACTAAAAATTGATTACTACAACCCAATAGTTAAAGGCTTTGTAAATATCTACAAGCCTATTTCTAAGGTATCCATTTTTTCAAATCAGCTTCTTACAATATTTATTATCGCTATTGTTCTTAGATTTTCTAGCGAGTATATTGGCGGTTCTAAATATGATGTTTATACTCTTGGCTTAATTTCTTTGATTAGTGTCTTAAACAGCTCTCTTACAATTTTTTTCTTTTCAATTATTGGGGCTGTGATACTTAGTTGGGTAGCGCCGAATAATCCTAACCCCTTGCTACAAATAATTGAAGAAATTTCATCAAAACTTCTTACTCCAATTAGAAATTTTGTACCATCAGCTGGTGGACTTGATTTTTCTCCAATATTTGCCTTTATTTTAATAAGGCAGCTACAGATATTACTTAGCAATATCTATTATTCAATTATATGAAAACTAAAACTGAGCTAATTAAATTTAATCAAGGCTTAGATCTAGAATCTGGAGCAAGACTAGATACATTTGATCTAATGGTAGAGACTTATGGTGAGCTGAATGAAGATAAAGATAATGCAATCTTGGTATGTCATGCATTTTCAGGAAATCATCATGCTGCAGGCAATTCATCTGATGGTGAGGCTTTGGGTTGGTGGGATGAGGTCATTGGTTCAGGAAAAGCAATTGACACAGATAAGTTTTTTGTTGTTTGTTCTAATAATCTAGGCGGATGCTCTGGTTCATCTGGACCGCTTAGCATTAACCCTGAATCTGGTAAATTATATGGGAAAGATTTTCCATTAGTCTCAGTAAACGACTGGGTAAACTCGCAAAAACTTCTATCTGATCATTTAGGTATTTCAAAATGGCATATGGTTGCAGGCGGAAGTCTTGGCGGTATGCAGGCTCTTCAATGGGCAATTTCATACCCTAATAAACTTAAAAAAGCAGGCATATTTGCAACAGCAACAAAGTCTAGTACTCAAAATATAGCTATGAATGAGGTTGGAAGAGAGGCTATAAGAAAGGATAAGAATTTCATGGAGGGTGATTATCTTAACCATAATGTAAAACCAAAAAGTGGGTTAAAGACAGCGCGAATGCTTGGTCATATAACATATTCTTCTGAAGATATTATGGATCAAAAATTTGGCAGAAAATTTCAAGATATAAAGTCGAAAATAGAAGGGACGGTTGATTATGAGGTTGAAAATTATCTTCAATATAAAGGTGAAAAGTTTTCTGATACATTTGATGCAAATAGCTATATTTTAATGACCAAGGCAATGGATGGTTATGATGCTGCGTTTTCTAGCAATGGAAGCCTTGAGGAAGTTATGAGGCGTATAAAAGCCAAGTTATTAGTAGTTGGTTTTGATAGTGATTGGCTGTATCCACCAAAAAGAAGTAAAGAAATTCAACTAGCCGCAATGAATGTTGATGTTCAGTGTTCTTGTGTAATTCTAAAAGGCGAGCAAGGTCATGATAGTTTTTTATTTGCATCTGACAGATACGTTAAAATCATTAAAGGGTTTTTAGATTCAAAATGAATACTTCGCTCATACATATCATAAAAAAATGGATTCCAGAAAAAAGCAAAGTTATTGATTTTGGTTGTGGCGATGGGTCTTTATTAAAAGATTTAATTGATGAAAAGAAAATACGTGGCTATGGCGTAGAAATTGATCATAATAAAATTCAAGAATGTATTCTTAAAGGTATATCTGTTATAGAAAAAGATATAGACGAAGGCATTCAAGACTTTGAATCATGCAATTTTGATGTTGCTGTAATGGCAAGCTCAATTCAGTGCCTTAAAGAGCCACACTTGGCTTTAAGAAAAATGCTTAAGCTTTCAAAACAATGTATTGTCACTCTCCCAAATTTAGGTTTTTGGAAGTGTAGGCTTGATTTAGTCCTAGGCAGAATGCCGGTTACACCCAATCTTCCATCAAGCTGGTATGAAACCAAAAACTTACATCTTTGTACAATCAAAGATTTTGAAACACTGTGTTTTGAAGAAGGTTTTGTTATTAACGAAAAGTTTTTTCTTAATGATAAAGGCGCTAAGAGCGTTATGGCTTCAACATTTCCAAATACTTTTGCCTCTGAGGGAATTTATCTAATTGCTAAAAAATAATAAAGTTCTTCTTGCTTCATCTAATCAAGGAAAAATAAGGGAATTCAAAAAAATTTTTAAGGGCTTTGATCTTATATCTCAAGAAGATTTGGGGATTGGTGATGCTGTTGAGGACGGAATTTCTTTTTTTGAAAATGCATTAAAAAAAGCCAGGCATGGTTCAAATAAATCAGGCCTCTTTACTGTTGCCGATGACTCAGGATTGGTTGTACCAGGGTTAGATTATGGCCCAGGAATCTATTCAGCAAGATATGCAGGTGAAGGAGCCTCAGATAAAGATAATAGGGATAAAATTATTGATCAATTAAACAAAAAAAATGTCTCATCTCTTGAGGCCTTTTATATATGTGTCTTGGTCGGTGTTCGCTCAGATTTAGATCCCATCCCTCTTTACTCTGTCGGTGAAATTCATGGAAGAATATCAACAAAAAGTTCAGGCGACGGGGGTTTTGGCTATGACAAAATTTTTTATCCAAATGGATATGATGTATCTATGGCCTCTATTGATCCTGAAGAAAAAAATAAAATAAGTCACAGAGCTGTTGCTGCAAAATCATTCATTAAAGAGCTTGAAAAACTTTAATCCAAATAAAGTACCTATATCACTTTATATTCATCTGCCCTGGTGCGAGAAAAGATGTCCCTACTGTGACTTCAATATCAATACAAATAAATTAGATGGAGATGAAGAAAGGCTATTGGTTGCTCTTAATCAGGATTTAAAAGACTCAATGAAATATATTCAAAAAAGAAAATTCTGCTCTATTTACTTTGGGGGCGGAACCCCATCATTGGTATCTTCAAAGATAATAAAAAGCATTATCAGAAATTTAAAAGATATGGACCTATTAAAAGAAGAATGTGAAATTAGCTTTGAATTAAATCCAAAAGAGGTCACCTACTCTTACATAGATGAAATTGTTGCTGCTGGGGTTAATAGAATTTCAATAGGTATACAAAGTTTTGATCAAGAAGTGTTGGTTAGCTTGGAAAGAAACCATAATGCAAATGATAGTTATCAAGCAATTAAAATTGCTTCTGGGTTTAAAAACATCAATATTTCAATTGATTTAATTTATGGAATTATGAACCAATCAATAAATTCTCTAAAACAAGATATTGAAATATTCTGCAAAAATAAAATTGATCACTTATCTCTGTACCAACTAACGATTGAACCCAATACAATTTTTTATAAAAAAGAATTAAATATTCCATCTGATAAGACCATAGAGACAATGGAATTGGCTGCAAAAGATATTCTTAATCAAAATAATATTTTTCAGTATGAGGTTTCATCATGGTCCAAAAACAAAAAAGTAAGTAAACATAATATGAATTATTGGCTATACGGTGATTACCTCGGTATAGGTCCAGGTGCGCACAGTAAAATTACAACAGAAAATTCAATAACAAGGATGATTAAATTAAAAAAAGTTGAATCTTATATCAATAATCCGTCAAAGATAAAAATTATTAAAATAGATGACGCATCATATGATCTTGATCTTGCAATGAATGTCTTGAGAGTTAAAAACGGCACTTCATTTAAGGATCTTGAAAAAAGAGGCGTTTACATACCTGATACTTTTAAAGAAAAATTATTTATGGGTTATAAAAAGGGTTTAATAGAAAAAAATTTAATTAAGGCGACCGATCAAGGATATAAGTTTCTGAACGATACCGTAAATAATTTTAACTAGCTTTTCTTTAGCGAAAATGGATAAATTTTTCTACCCTCTTCTACAGCCCTTTGCTGGAACTTAGTTAACATTATGTTTTCATAGGGAGATGAGCTTAAAACTTCGAAATCTAAATTTTGACTAATAGATTCATCGATTGATTCAGCATAATTCTCCCAATCTGTTGAAATAAAAAGGTGACCATCTGGATTTAATACTTTATAAATTGAATCTAAAAATTCTGAGTTTATCATTCTTCTTTTGTGATGTTTTAACTTGGGCCATGGGTCTGGGCATATAATTAAAACCTCATCAAAGATTGATTCATTGATTTCGTCTATTAATAATCTTATATCACCGGTTATTAATCTAATATTAGCTAGCTCCTTAGCATTGATTGCTCCAAGGACTTGGCCAATCCCAGCCATATACACTTCTGAACCTATATATAAATTTTGAGGATTATCTTTAGCTAAGTTAATAAGATTCTCTCCATTACCAAAGCCTATTTCTAAGATAATTCTTTTAAATTTGCTTTTCTCGAGAAGTATCTGAGCATGAGAAGTTACATGGTATTTATGTAAAAAGTTCAGGTTATCTTCTTGGCTTTTAGTTATACGCCCCTTTCTTTGAACAAAGGATGGGAGAAATTTGTTGCGCATTTATAAATGAAATATCAATGAATTGAATTAAGCAGCGCTTACCATTATGGCTTTTAATTTTTTTAATGCTCCATTTTCGATTTGCCTAATTCTTTCTGCAGAAACATCATACTCTTCAGCCAATTCATGTAATGTTGCTTTATCGTCTGCTAGATATCTTCTTTGAAGAATGTCCTTGCTTCTGTCATCTAACATTTTAAGGGCTTCAACTAATTCACTTTGATTTATATCATCAGCCTCAGCGTTTGCAACAATAACCTCAGGATCATATGTCTTGTCTTCAATATATTGAGAGGGTGACATCATTTCATCATCATCACCAGAAGGAACTGGAGTATCAAATGAAGCATCATTAGATGAAAGCCTGTTTTCCATATGAAGGACATCTTTTACTTCTACATTGAGATCTTTGGCAATATTCTCTGCTTCTTCTTTAGTAAGCCATTCAAGACTCTTTTTCTTGCCTCTAAGGTTGAAAAATAACTTTCTTTGAGCTTTCGTTGTGGCTATTTTTACAAGCCTCCAGTTTTTCAGTATGTACTCGTGAATTTCAGCTTTAATCCAGTGAACTGCAAAAGAAACAACTTTCACCCCTCTATGAGGATCATATTTATCAACTGCTTTCATTAGTCCAACATTACCTTCTTGAATAATGTCAGCCAAAGGAAGACCGTAACCCTGATATGATCTTGCAATATGAACAACAAATCTTAGATGATGAATAACTAACTGTCTTGCAGCATCTAGATCATCTTCTTCATATAGTTTGAGCGCTAATTCCTGCTCTTCTTCTTTAGATAATATGGGAATTGAATGCACAGAAGCTAAATAGGACTCAATATCCTTGCCAGGACTATTTAACTGAGATGGTTGTAACTGTGTTCCCATACTTAATATAAATTTTATTTATAATTAATTATATTATTAATTAATGTTATACACAAAATTATACCAATTTTTTATAAAACTCGCTCAAAATAGGCAAATATTCGTCTTTTATGGCCTCATTTCTAAATGCTGCAAAAGCTGGATTTAAGATGCTTTCCTCTTTTGAGTATTTTAGATCTTCAGCATTTGCCATTTGAGAGATGCTTCCGCTACATGCATGTAATATAGCGTGTCCAGCTGCTATATCCCATTCTGAAGTAGGTCCAAATCTTGGATATATATCAGCCTTATTATCTGCGAGTGCGCACAATTTCAATGAGCTACCCTTTTCTATTATTTCATAAGAAACGTTTAAACTATTGAGATAATCAAGAAACATTTTGTCTTTATCTGTTTGATGGCTTTTACTCATTACTATTCTTAAACTATCTGGTATCGTTTCTTCATTGCTAGAAATATTAAATTTAGATCCAAGCCATGTCTTGCCTGATGCTGGGGCACATATGATTCCAAAAATAGAATCGGTATTTTCAATAAGAGCAATATTAACGGTAAAGTCTTTAGACTTGTTTAGAAATTCCCTTGTGCCATCTAAAGGGTCAACTAACCAATAAGGAGTTTTGGGTATATCTGATTCTTTTTTATAAGTTTCTTCTGAAACTATCGGGACTTTTGGGGTAATTTCTTTAAGCGCATCAATAATAATTTTATTTGCATTGTTGTCAGCCTCTGTGACAGGAGAGCCATCGGATTTTATTGCGCTTTCAAAATCATCTTTTTTGTAAACCTCCATAATTGCATTCCCTGCATCTTGGACAATTTTTTTTAGAGGCTCGTTAAGATTTCGTATGAACTCTGCATCAACTTGCATAATGCTAATTTGTTTTATCTTTAAGCTCTAGTGCTTTTAGCCTCATCTGCATAAGCTCATCTTCTGTGTCAGGATATTCATTGTTATATATTGAAGCCTCCCATCTTCCATACATCGGGTTAGTGATCATGAACCATTTTGAACCCCACATATGGTCATAGGTCTCAGCCAGATTTTTTCTTGAATCTAATTCAAGCGTTGTTTCATCTAGTGGTAAAAAATCACCTAGTTGATCACCAATAAGCAATAAAATTCTATAATCTTTTGCAACTAACTCTCGTCTTGAAACCTTGTCTGAGGTCCAACCATTCTCATTCTTCATTAATAAAACATCTCTATCAGTATCTAGAGGAAGTCCAAGTTTTTGAATATTATTACGGGTTGCATCTTCTGCTACTGCAATCCTATTTGTTACATAAAAAATTTTTACACCCTTGCTTTGTGCATATTCTAAAAAGTCTGATACTCCAGCAACAGCATCAGAGGATTCTTCAAGCATCCATTCAAGCCATCCTGTGGGATAAGATTGACCATTAATAATTGCTCTGGCTTGAAAAGGAATATTATTCAAAACTGTTTCATCGATATCTAAGATTATTGCAGGTGGTTTGTTCTTAAAATTTTCCTTCTGTTCTAGTGCTGCTGTCCAGCTAAGATCATTTAGCGCTCTATCAAGTGCTGACTTTGCATTAATGTATGTTTGTATATTGTTTGCTTCATATTCTGCTGAAGACTGAGAATATAAGACTGAGAGCATTGATTGAACTTGAAGAGAATTATCTAATTCTTTTTCTTTTGCATTCATATTATCAATAAATGAGCAAAGGATAAGGCATAAATATACTAGATTCCGTGATTTCATAGATTAAGAGCATTATAATGCCAATAATTAAATTTAAGTTACAAAAACCTATGAATAGTGAACTATTAGAAAATCTTAATAAACTAAAAAAAATGCTTGTTTTGTTAAGTGAAGAGAGAAAGGTTGTAATGTCTCATCATAAGACATTTGAGCATGTAGAAAAGATGCGCAACATTGTTAATGAATCAATAGAACTTGCTGAAAATGAATAATTATTCTTGTTTCGAAGTTCAAATTAATGATGGCATTGCTCATCTTATTATGAACAGGCCTGATCAACTAAACTCAATGACAAGAATCTTTTGGAAAGAGTTGCCAGAGATAGTTAAAGATATTGATAAAAAGTCTGATGCAAGAGTTTTAATATTGTCTGGTCAAGGTAAGCATTTTAGTGCTGGTATGGATTTTGCAAACTTTGCGCCTCCAAAAAAATCAGAAAAAGAAATTGATCCAGCAAGAAAAAGAGAAGCTTTTTATCATGAAGTCCTAGAACTACAGGATACTTTTACAGCTCTTGAGGAATGCAGAATGCCTACCATAGCTGCTATTCAAGGTGGATGCATTGGCGGTGCTATTGATATGGCAGCGGCATGTGATATGAGATATTGCTCTGAAGATGCTTTCTTTAAAATTGCAGAAGTTGATATAGGTATTGCAGCTGATGTTGGCACACTTCAAAGACTGCCATCTTTAATTCCTTTGGCTGTTTTAAGAGAACTTGCATACACAGGAAGAAAATGTGACTCTGCAGAAGCTAAATCTCTTGGTCTCGTTAATGAAGTTTACTCATCTGTAAATAATATGATGGAAGAGGTACAGAAAATAGCACAAACAATTGCGAGCAAATCTCCACTTGTTACCAGAGTAATTAAAAAACAAATTAACTATGCAAGAGATAATTCGGTAAGAGATTCCTTGGAATATCATGCCATGTGGAATGCCAGCTTAATTAGTCATAAAGATACAGAAACTGCGCTAACTGCATTTATGAATAAATCTGAAGGCGAGTTTGATGACCTCGAAGAGCTAAAATCTTTTTGGGAAAAAGAAGGGTTAATTTAATCTCTTAAAAATACTGGCTCTGTAGCTGTTGATTCAGCTTTAGAGTAGTAATAGCCATCTGAGTTGAAACCAGAGAGCTCCTCAAAATCTTTTACGTTGTTTTCAATAATCCATCTAGCCATAAGGCCTCTGGCTTTTTTCGCATAAAAACTAATAATTTTATATTTCCCATTTTTACAATCTTTAAATACAGGCGAGACAACATTTATATAGTCTGGCATTTTGCCCAGAACGCTAAAATATTCTTTAGAAGCTAAATTGATTAAAAGATCAGATTTTTGAGACTCCAAATCATTCAATACATTTTCTTGAATTGAGTTACCCCAAAATTCATATAAGTTTTTACCCTTACTCGTTTCTAGCTTTGTCCCCATTTCTAGTCTGTAAGGCTTAATAACATCCATAGGTCTTAATATTCCATATAATCCTGATAGGATTCTTAAATGCTTTTGAGCAAATTTAATTTGCTTAGCATTAAGGGTTTCAGCATCAAGCCCTTGATAAACATCACCTTTAAAAACTAACAATGAAGGCTTACTATCTTCTGATAAAGTTTTAGACGCCTTCCATGATTGATATCGATCAAAATTTAAAGCTGCCAACTTATCGCTTAACCCCATAAGACTTGCAATATCTTTTGGCTCCTTGTCTTTTAGTGTCTTTATAAGACTTGAAGATTGGCTTAGAAACTGGGGTGCAGTATGATTGCTTTTAGAATCAACTTCATAATCCAAAGTTTTTGCTGGTGAAAGTACAATTAACATGATAAATATTCTAACTAAATCTGAGTCAGACATCTAATGAAAGTTCTAAAAAAGTACATAATAATGAAGGTTCTAGAAAAGTTTATAAATCTTGTTGGTGAAAAAATATCCTTCTTGATACCAATAATGGTAGTTTTGATGGTATTTGTAATTATTAGTAGGTATTTTTTTGGCATTGGGAGAACTGGCATCCAAGAGCTAGTGATGTACTTTCATGCTTTAGTTTTTCTTGGTTGTGCTGGTTATGTAATGAATCATGATGAACATGTAAGGGTTGATATTTTCTATAGAAATGCGTCTGATAGGTATAAAAAAAATATAAACACTTTATTTGGTTTATTGTTTTTACTTCCTCTAATTGCTGTTACATTTTTTTATTCTATTGAAACAATCGAAGCTTCTTGGAAAATGAGTGAAACATCTACAGAAGCTGGTGGTTTGGCATATGTATACATTCAAAAAACATTAATGGTTCTATTTCCATTAACGCTTTCAGCAGCTCTAATTAATCAATTTATAAAAACAAAATGGAAATAATTCCTTTATTACTTTTAGTTTTAATATGTCTAGCTCTTTTGTTTGGATATCCGGTTGCATTCACACTTTCTGGTGTCTCCATTCTCTTTGCTCTTATCTGCATGCCGTTTGGAATATTTGATGAATCAATTTTGAAAAGCATTCCCCTAAGAATATTTGGGATTATGAATAATGTGACTCTTCTTGCAGTTCCCTTATTTATATTTATGGGAACCGTTCTTGAAAGGTCAGGTATTGCTGCAAAAATGTTAGAAAACATGGCTTTGGCATTTAAGAATATTAGAGGCGGTCTCAGCATTTCTATAATTGCTGTAGGTGCTTTATTAGCAGCAAGCACAGGTATTGTTGGGGCAACAGTTGTAACAATGGGTCTTATGTCTCTGCCGGTTCTTATTCAACAAGGTTACACAAAAGATTTCTCATCGGGACTAGTTGCGTCAACCGGAACATTAGGACAGATTATTCCTCCTTCAATTGCATTAGTGCTTTTGGGTGATGTTATGTCTAATGCATATCAGAGAGCTCAAAACAACATGGGTATTTTTTCTCAACAAACTGTTACTGTTGGAGATTTGTTTATTGGCGCCATAGTACCTGGAATTATGATTTGTCTTGGGTATCTGATTTATACAATCTATCAAAACTATAAAAATCTTAATATCTTATTTGAGCCAGAAGCAAATTCAGCATCATTCAAGGATATTGTTAAGACTCTTGCCTTGCCGCTGCTTTTAATTATTTTGGTTTTAGGTTCTATTATTGCTGGAATAGCGACACCAACAGAGGCATCTGCTATTGGAGCTGCTGGTGCACTTTTAATAGTTCTTATTAACGGCAAGTTATCTTTGGGCTTTATAAAAGAAACTAGTCAGAAAACTGCAATAGTATCAACAATGATTTTCACAATATTAATTGGTGCTTCTATTTTTTCATTAATTTTTAGAGGGGTTGGCGGAGATGATTTAATTAATTTGGTGTTTGGTTCTCTCCCTGGAGGGCCATATACAGCACTAATTTTTGTTTTAATTTTTGTTTTCTTGCTTGGATTTATTTTAGATTTTATTGAAATTTGCTACGTCATTGTTCCTTTGGTCGCCCCACCTCTTTTGATGATGGGTTTTGATCCAGTCTGGTTAGCAATTCTTATTGCAATTAATCTACAAACTTCTTTCTTAACACCTCCCTTTGGCTTTTCATTGTTTTATTTAAGGGGTGTTGCAGATGAATCTATACAGACATCAGAAATTTATAGAGGCGTTATTCCATTTATTTTTATACAGTTGTTAGTGTTAATTACTGTCTTATTTTTACCTTTCTTGGTTTTATAAAATTATAGACCGGCGTTATTATTTTCAAGAGCTCTTTCAGCTCTATAACTTGATCTGACCATAGGTCCAGAAACAACTTCTAAAAATCCTTTTTTTAATCCAATCTCTCTATAGACTTCAAATTCCTCTGGAGTTACCCATCTTTCAATGGGTAGATGGTTTAAGGTTGGTCTAAGATATTGTCCAATTGTTAGAATATCTACTTTATTAACTATTAAGTCGTCCATCGTTTGTTCTATTTCTTCATCAGTTTCACCAAGACCAAGAATAAGACTAGTTTTTGTTAAAACCTTGGGATTAATTTTTTTTGATTCTGATAAAACATCTAGAGTTTGTTGATAGCCAGCTCGAATATCTCTTACAGGATGAGTGAGCCTTTCAACAGTTTCTATATTTTGTGCAAAAACTTCTAATCCACAGTTAACAATAGTATCTATTGAAGATAACAGACCCTTGAAGTCTGGTGTCAGAGCTTCAACTGCAGTCCCAGGATTGAGGTCTTTTATAAGTTTTACTGTGTTTGCAAAATGTTTTGCACCTCCATCAGGCAGGTCATCTCTATTAACAGATGTTAAAACAACATATTTTAATTTCATTATTTGAACAGCCTTAGCGGTGTTTAATGGTTCTTCAGAATCTAACCAGCCTTTAGGGTTGCCAGTGTCTACTGAACAAAATTTACACGCTCTTGTACAAACTGATCCCATTAGCATAAATGTTGCTGTGCCTGCCGACCAGCATTCAGAAATATTTGGACAATGAGCTTCTTCACAAACTGTATTTAATCTCTTTTCGCTTACCTGGTTTTTTATCTTGTGAAAATTTGGATTAAATTGAGCTTTAACCTTCAGCCATTCGGGTTTTTTTAAATTAGGAATATGGGAATATTGATTACCCTTTTGGCCATTCTTTACAGCCTTAACCCCGTCTCTATTGACAATTTTTTTTGTTGGAATAATTTCCATATCTAAAATATAGGCTCTAAAAGTTGAATTGCAAGGCTCTCAACATCTTTAATTGAGACATTGTTTTTATAGTCTTTTATTTGTGCTACCTCAAGTCCTTCGTAGCCACATGGGTTAATTAGACTAAACGGGGTCAGATCCATATCTACATTTATGCTTATGCCATGATAGGTCTTGCCTTTCGAAATCCTAAGCCCTATGGAAGCAATTTTCTTATTATCTACGTAAACCCCGGGCGCACCATCGACAAAACTAGAATCTATTGAGTAATGTTCTAATAGAGATTTAGTGAACTCTTGAAGGGTTTTCACTAAAGTCTTAGGGCCTAAGCTAGACTTTTTTATATCGAGCAAAAAATATATTACTAACTGGCCGGGACCATGATATGTAACTTCTCCGCCTCTATCTGACTGAAAAACAGGAATGTCTCCAGCATTTAAAATATGTTTCTGATCAGCTGCAGTACCTAAGGTAAAAATTGGTGGATGTTCTAAGAGCCATATTTCATTTTTAAAATCTTCATTACTAATATGAGACTTCATCATATGAAGAGTTTCACCGTATTCGCAACGACCTAATGATTTAAAGCTTAAACTTTCAGACACTATTTATTTCTAGCTTCAATGAATGAGTCTTCAGAAATCTTATGATATTCAGTAACATTATTTTTAAATTCAATATATGAATCATAAACCTTGCCAATTACCTCATCTTCTTTAGCTAAATCGCTCAGTATTTCATTAGAAATTACTCTGAACTCTTCAATAACATCATCTGGCAATTTTCTTAGTTCAACACCATGTACCTCAATTAGCTCAGTTAGAGCTTGATTGTTTCTTGCTAAATACTCATCTAAAGTATCTTGATTTACTGCCTTAGTAGCTGTTTCGATTATTACTTGAAGATGTTTTGGAAGACTATTCCAGGCGTCCATATTAATTAATAGCTCTAGCATCGGCCCTGGTTCATGCCAGCCAGGATAATAGTAATATTTTGCAGCTTGATGAAAGCCAAATGTTAGATCATTGTAAGGTCCAACCCACTCAGTAGCATCAATCACACCTGTTTGAAGTGCTGTGAACAATTCACCGCCAGGAAGAGTAACTGGAATTCCGCCAGCCTCTTTTAAGACTTCTCCACCAATTCCAGGTATACGCATTTTTAAACCTTTTATATCTTCAAGAGAATTTATTTCTTTGTTAAACCAGCCAAACATCTGAGTTCCTGTATTTCCAGCAGGAATAGGATATATGTTAAAGGGCTCGTATATTTCTCTCCATAATTCTAAGCCACCACCTCTGTTTACCCATGCATTAATCTCATCTGCTGTTAATCCAAAAGGAACACTTGTAAAAAACTGTGCGGCTGGTACTTTTCCCTTCCAAAAATATCCTCCGCTATGACCCATTTGGTGTGATCCACTTGAAACAGCATCAAAGACTCCAAAAGCAGGAACCTGTTCACCTGCACCATATACAGTTATCTGCATTTGGCCATCACTCATCTCTTCAACCAAATTAGCTATTCTCTCTGGAGCCATTCCAAGGCCTGGATAATTTTTTGGCCAGGATGTAACAAGCCTCCACTTATAGGTCTTATACTCCTCAGCATTTGCAGAGCTGGATGACTCTTGTCCACCAGAACAACTAGAAATTATTCCAATTAAAAAAACAAACGTTAAAATTTTTTTCATCATAGTTTCTCTAAATTTGCATAGGCCATAACTAGCCACTTTGTTCCTGCTTGATCAAAATTAATTTGGACTCTTGCAGCTTCACCTGAACCTTCATAATTTAGAACCACGCCCTCACCGAAAGATTTATGCATAACTCTTTGTCCAAGTGATATGCCAATCTCATCCTCAAACTCAAGCTTGGTTTCTTGAAAGTCTTTTCTATTATAAGGTATGTGCGTCTGTGCTCTAGGTCTAATCTCATTAATAAGCTCTTTAGGAATTTCTTTTATAAATCTTGATGGTGGATTAAAAGTATCAGAACCGTGCAACCTTCTTGACTCTGCGTGGATTATATAAAGTTTTTCCATGGCTCTAGTGATGCCAACATAACAAAGCCTTCTCTCTTCTTGAAGTTGTCCTGGATTCTCCATTGATCGCCCGTGAGGAAATAAAGTCTCTTCAAGACCTGTCATTAAGACTAATTTAAACTCTAATCCCTTTGCTGAATGAAGTGTCATAAGTTGAGCAGCATCATCATGTTCTGAAGCCTGCCTATCGCCAGAGTCTAGAGAAATCATATCCAAATAATCTTCAGCAATTTCAATATTTGTTTTTTCTTCTCTAATACTTTGCTCAAAATTTGTTGTTGCAGAAACTAGTTCCTCTAAATTCTCTACTCTTGTTTTACCTTTTTCTCCTGGTTCTTTTGCATGATATGCAACCAGTCCTGACGTTTTAATTATTTCCTCCATTAAGTCTGAAAGAGTATTCTCCTCTATAAATTCTTTACATCGGGCAATAAATTCTAAATAAGATTTTAAACCGGTCCCGCCTCTTCCTGATATAGCTCCTTCATCAATTAATTTAGCTGATGCTTTTATATATGAAATATTATATTTTGTGGCCGTAGAACGAATCTTTGCTAAAGTTTTTTCCCCAACGCCTCTTGTGGGATTTGATATTGATCTCTCAAATGCAGGATTATCAGAGTTATTAAAAATAATTTTTAGATAAGCGATGGCATTTTTAATTTCCATTCTTTCATAGAACCTTTGGCCACCATATATTCTGTATGGAATGCTTGATCTTAACAGAGCTTCTTCGAGTGCTCTTGATTGAGCATTAGATCTATACAAGACAGCAGCATCAGAATACATTTCTCCTTTGCTCATCCAGTCTTTTAAAATGTCAGCAACAAATCTAGCCTCATCCTGCTCATTGAATGCCTGGTATAAAATAATTTGTTCTCCTTCAAGCTTATCGGTCCAAAGATTTTTACCAAGCCTATCAATGTTATTTTCAATTAAAGCGTTTGCCGCTCCTAAGATAATATTTGTAGATCTATAATTTTGTTCTAATCTGATGATCTCTGCTGTATCAAAAGTTTTGGTGAATGATTCTACATTTTCGACTTTGGCACCACGCCATCCATAAATGGATTGGTCATCGTCTCCGACTGCTGTTATTGATGCTTTTTCTGAAGCTATTTCAAGAAGCCAGTTATATTGAATAGTGTTGGTATCTTGAAACTCATCTACTAATATCGATTTAAATCTAGAATGAAAGAAAGCTTTTACAGATTCGTTATCACGAATGACTTCATATGATCTCAATAATAGTTCACCAAAATCAACAAGATTATCTCTCAAGCATGTTTTTTCATACTCTTTATATATCTTGTTAATATTTTCTTTAAAATAATCACCCTTATCATCTACAGATTCACTTCTAAAGCCCTCATCTTTCCATGCATTTATCTGCCACTGACTTTGGCGAGATGGCCATACAGATTCATCTAAACCTGCCTCTTTGGATATTCTTTTTATAATTCTCAGTTGATCATCTGCATCTAAAATTGTGAAACCGCTGCTTAATCCAGCTTCTTTATGAAATCTTTTAAGCATTCTATGAGCAAGGCCATGAAAAGTTCCAACCCAGCCATCCATCATTGGCGCTTCCAATAATTCTTCAATTCTTGATCGCATTTCTAATGCGGCCTTGTTAGTAAAAGTTACTGCCATAATAGAAGCAGGGTTTTTTCTCAATGCTTCAACTTCCCAAGCAATTTTATGAACCAATACTCTTGTTTTACCTGATCCAGCTCCAGCCAATACCATCAAATGCTGTTTTTCAGACGTAACTGCTGCGCGCTGCTGATCATTAAGTTGCTCTAAAATGTGTGATACGTCCATTTAGGGATTCATTTTTTTGTCTAAGAGAGATATTCTAACCCTATGCCAACAAAATTATTGAGACAAATTAAAAATACTCTTCCAGAATTAAGAAAATCTGAAAAATTGGTGGCAGATTTTGTTTTAAAAGATCCAAAAGCAGTGATTACTATGAAAACGGCAGAAGCCTCCTCAGCGATGGGTATAAGTGAGCCAACTTTGATAAGGTTTTGTAAAGCCCTTGGTTTTTCAGGTTATCAAGAGTTTAAGATTAACTTATCTCAACAGCTTGCTGCAGATGATTATTTTGTAATGTATGAGATCGAAGAAGACGATAGCATTCATGATTTATGTGAAAAAGTCTTTGATACAACAATTAGTGAAATATTAAATGTTAGGTCTCAAATTGATCAAGATGTTCTTGAATCTGCAATAGAAGCATTAGCAAATGCTAAAAGAGTTGAAGTTTATGCTTTTGGTGGTTCTGCTCCTGTTGCCATGGATGCTCAACATAAATTTTTTAGGTTGAAGATCTCATCATCATTTATATCAGATCCACACATACAATTAATGTCAGCTAACTCACTTTCAAAAGACGATGTTGTTTTAGCTATTTCACAATCTGGTACCACTTCAGCTCTTATTGATAGTGTAAAGATTGTTCGCAAGTCAGGAGTTAAGGTTATAGGAATCATGCCAGAAAACTCACCTCTCGCTAATATTTGTGATTATCCAATAAGCATTAATGTTGGTGATAATTACAGAATAACAAAACCACATACCTCAAGGATTGCATATACTGCAGTCATTGATGTGATGACTATGGGGATAGCGCAATTAAAGCCTGAGGCACAAGAACATTTATATAATATTGTAGACAGTCAAAGATCACTAAAGATTAAATAAAGTTTATAGAGGAGATATATATGAGCAAAGAAGTTAAAGATTTTTTCATAACCTACAGTGACTTTGTAACAAAAGTAACTAGCGAACCAAGCATGGATTTAGAAGCCTTAAAGGCGAGTTTAAATGATATTGAATCTCAATCAGATATAAAAACACCTAGATTACTTACTGCGGCACTTGGCCTTGGGAGTGAAGCTGGAGAATTTGTAGAAATAGTGAAAAAAATGATTCTTCAAGGCAAGCCTGCCTCTGAAGAAAATATTTTTCATATGAAAAGAGAGCTAGGAGATATTATGTGGTATTGGACAACAGCTTGTGCGTCTTTAGGCTTAGATCCATATGAAGTCATAAGTGAAAATCAGGCAAAACTTGAAGCAAGGTATGGAGAAAAATTTGAAGTGCAAAGAAGTGAAATTAGAAAAGAAGGTGATCTATAGAGTTACCTGATATATGGGATTTTGGAGAAACTTATTTTTTGGCTCTTCTCGAGACAAGAAACCAATAATTATTGCTCCTTCAGGATACATAGTTAAAGAAATAATAGAGAAAGGAGGCCGCGGTCATTTATGGGTTATAAAGTATTCAAATGAAAGTTGGCCAAACTTAATAGCTAAATTTACAGTAACAAGAGGTACTAGGTCTATAACACAAGGCGAAATCAAATTTACAATCAACTGGCCCTAGGTTCAAAATATTTTGTTATTAAAAATGAAGAAGAAATATCACATGGATGAAAAGAATAAAACCAAAGATCGTCCCTCTGCTGCTGATGATTGTGCAGATGTTACTTCAAGATATCAGAGGTATAAAAAACAAAATAAAAAAAGGCAATTTCCTCCAGTTAAGTATGAAAAACCTCCGCATCATTAATTTGCGTTAAATAAAAAAACATATTAAATTTAGGGTTAGTAAATTTAATAGGGGGTTTAACATGGGTTTAAAAGTTGATGGAGATTATATAAAAGATGGTTCGCGAAAAGTTGCAAGAATAAAGAATGATTGCATTTATAAAGGAACCTCAACAAGTTCTTCAAATCTCTTGGCGTATATCCGTAACGACAAATTTTATAGCAAGAAAACTTCAAGCTCTTCATACTGTATAGGTATGATTAAAAATGGCTACATTTATAATGATGACAGCACATCATCACGCTATCGAATAGGAAAATTTCGAGATGCAGAAAGAGCAATAGATGGAAGATGTTCTGATGAAGTTTTAGGTGCAGTCTATGTCTTAATGGATAGAGGGAGCTTATAAATGGCAAGATGGTTTATAAATGCTATTAGTGCAGGTAAAGGAAGGAGTACTGTTGACAGTGAGTCTAGAAGAGCGTCTAGCAAGGCCAGTGATGCAAGAAGAAGGTTTGATTATGCAAAAAGGGAGAGAGATTTAGATAAAAAGCTTAGTTATCTAGCTGAAGGATTGTCTTCCTTGGCTGCCTCTTTAGAGCATGTATCAAATACTACTCCTCCTATAGCGAATGTAGCTTTTGCTTCATCCTTGCTAGCCAAAGACTTAGGAAACGCACTAGAAGAACAAACAAAAGATATTGTAAAGGAATTAAAGTCCTAAAAGTTTCTCATAAATTGCATACATTGCGTATGTATCGAGTCTGCAATATTCAAATAATTTTTCTCTTGTTTTTTCTGACTCTTGTATTGATTGGTCTCTCATTTTCTTATATGCACTGGATGCAATGCCGCCATTGCTAATATCAAGTTCGTTATAATCTAATTCTTTATTATCAGGACATAGGGCTGGCAAAACCTTTTTTATGGAAAAGCTGCCTTTAAAGTTAGATTCATAATAACCCCCTCCTCTAAACGGAATTATTAAATCTATAAATCTTTCATTAAACGAAAGGAGTGCATCAGCTAAGTCTGGACAATGATTTGCAAGGGATTCAATACATTTTTTCTCAAATGACTGATTGTAAGCCATGATTGTACCCTCAGCTGGAAAGTTTTCTATCATACTTTCAGCAATTGATCTTCGAGGGTCTTCATGATGATTGGCTATAAACTCATAATGATTCTCATCAATCTTTAATTTTTCATCTTTATGGTTTTGAATATGTAAGGAGTATTGAAATGGCATTTGCATGTGAGGCCTTTGACCGATATATATTGGCACCGCATCTGTAAAAGTTTCAAAATCAAAATAACTAATTGGATATTTAACCTTATTTATAAAGTCATTAACTATATTTTTATCAATGATAGGGGTTTTTGTTTTGTAAGCTTGAATTTGTTTTTTTTGAATATTGCTATAAGAGGATATGTCTAAAATTTTTTCAAAAGTATCAATGCCGCTTCTATAGAGATTAATTTTTTTATTAATATTTAATCTATAAAGAGTGAAAACAGAATTTATTTCATTCTTATTATTTGGCCAACATTCATCTAAATAAACACAGCCATGCGGCTTATTGCAATGAGAGCCAATTTCAACCTCTGGTTTATCTTTTGAAGATGATATTTCTTTTAAACTTATAATATTCTGTTTAATAACAGGTTCATTTTCGTTTGCTATATCAGTAATATCTTCTTTTTTGAAAAAATCATGCGGAATGATTTCAGAATCTTTCTCATATTTATTATTAAGGACAATTACATAAAGCCTATTTAGTTTTATTTTTGGAATTTGTTTTAAAACATGCCATTGAAGACTTGCATCAAGTCGATGATGATCTTTAACACTTGTTGACGATTTTACTTCATAGACATCCCAACCATCCTTGGTTTTATTCATTAAATCAACTCTAATAAAAATATCATTAATGTAAAATGAAGCTTCATATAGTTTCTTTGCTCCCTCTGATATTTTTTCCATAGTAATATCAAACATATCTTTATGTTTTCCTTTTATGTATGGTACTTCTTCGCCTCCAGGGAAAAGCATTTTAGAAATATTGCCAACTTCATCACCAGCAGCTAATCTTTCTTGAGCAGCCTCATCACTTGGGTTTGTTTCTGGATATCGATTGTGCTTGAACCAAAAAGATTTTTGACATTGATTGCCTAAAACAAAGCTTGATTTAGATATCATATTTTTTTAGTCAAAAAAATTTAAATAATTACAGATCTACACTCTTTACTTTGTTGGGATCATAAAAACTTTGAATAATCTTAACGGCTTCCTTAAAGTCGTTTGAATCTTTTCTTTTGTTTTTAAAATGATTTAGATGATTTTTCATTTTTGCATAATCAATAAAGTTCTCATCTTTATCTATTCTTTGCTTTAGGCCCTCCATTGAATAATTAAATAAAAATTCAACAAACCCATCTGATAATTTAACGTTAGTTGGATCAAAAGTTGCAAACATCCATTCTGTGTAACCGCAACCTCCCTTTATTTTTTTATTTTCTAAATCAGTTATCTCGAGCCTTCCGCCATGATCAAAAAGTATGCCAGATGAAGTAAAATTAAGTGGCATTTGTTTATCTTTTAAATTTTTGTGTGCTTCAATGGTTATAAACTCGCCCTTAAGATTTCTTCTAATACCTATGCCTAAAAACTTTTTCTTTTTATGATAAAAAGTAACGTATCCAGCATACTTTATTGTGAACTCAGCCTCACCGTTTTTATTATCCTCTGATTCTTGATCAACAGCTCCAAATTTATTCTTATAATTATCAATAAAGAATTTAATAATATCTAGAGTTTCCTCCTTGGGGCAATCTGAATAACTTGAATTATCACTTTTAACCCTATTTACCCAATCATCTATGCCGAGATTGAAATGGGGTTTATATGATCCTTTGGGAGGTCTAACATTTGGTTTATCAGTAGCAGACACAGCTGTAACGGCTGTCTCCTTTAAAGCAATTTCAATAAATTTTTGAAATTCTTCCGGGTCTTTATAGGTTTTCCTTAAGTCACTTAAAAACTTAGAATATTTTGTTGCATTGTTACGTTGTCTTGGATTTACATAGCACACCCTATAAAGACATTGCTCCCATGTCTCATCAAAATCTTCTGAGCCCACAGCTTGTTCAAAGTTCTCTTTCCAAGATTTATCTTGCTCTTCTTTTGCTTGGGTAATTTTATAAGCGAACTCATCATTCCAAGAATTTTCAAATTTTGGTTCGGCTACTAACATATCGTAAATATCAGAATTAGCAATCTGGAGGCAAACCATAGCGAACATTACTGTTGCAACATCTTTATTATCAATTGCACTCCCTCCGCCTGCTTCTGATTCATTTTTCGTATCATTAAGTATCTTAATGAGACTAAGAGAGTTAATAAGTCTTTTTATAGACCTTGGGTTTGTTCCTATTGATAGCGTTACTAAAGACTCTATTAAATCTTCATCTAATTGATCATCATCACTTTCATAATACTTAATATCGCCTAGGAGGTTTAAAACGTATTTACCAATATCATAGCTTCCCATTGGCATGCTAAATGGCAATTGAATAATCTTATCGAAGAAGGATCTAAACTCCCATTCATTTTCGGGAGTTGGTTCTCCAAACTTTTCTTTAAGGCCTTTTACAACGACCTGATAATCAATTGCTAATACAAATACACAATCTTTGATGTTAAAAATATTCTTCAAAAGTTCAAGAATCGCAACTGCATCTCTTGGTTCAATTCTGTCTAAATCATCAACATAAATAACAACTCTCTGATAAGGATTGGTTTCAAGATCTTTAATTTCATTCACTAGCGAGTGAAGTTGTTCTCTTAATTGTTTTATTGAATTGGCGTCAGAAGAAAAAATTGAATCAACAAGATCTGTCCCAGCACCACCGGCAGCTAATGATGATCCAATTCTTAAGGCTCCTTTCATTAAATTCTGGACTCCATCTTTAACCTTATCTTTTTTACTTTTATCAACATCAGCCTCAAGCAAGGCTTGAATAATTTCATTTACAATCTTTAATAGGCTTTCCTCGGGAGTGGATAGCAAAGAATGTTCCCACGAGTTTACCCATATTTGGAGATAATTCTCATCATCGGTACGCTTTTCATTTTCTTGTTCAAGCTTGTTCCATATTTGATATAGTAGCGATGTTTTTCCACTACCCCACTCACCCTGAACTCCAATAGTCATTGGAGTATCTGTTTGTTTTATAAAATCAACAAGTGCTTCGTGGTAAGAGCTTATTTCTAAACTATCTACACCGCCCGGCTCAAGTGCTTGATCTACAATTCCAACCATTTTTCTTCCCCATATTTTCTTGCAATATAGTTTAAATATACCTATATTTCTTGGCATGGGGAAGAAAAAAAAACAATTACTAGTAAGAGTTTTGGTAATGCTAGTTCCAACTTATCTTGTGGCCTACATAACTGAGGCTATGATATATACGATGCCAATGCTCGCAGTATGCACTCTAATTGCAGCTAATTTATATGATGATGAAGAAATTGAAAATAGAGTAGATGAGGATGGATCTACAGATGGTGGTGATCTCGATGGTGGCGAACTTGACGGTTAAAAGAGATAATTAAACTAATATGATTTTATTTTTAGCTTCTGTTTATATAATTTCTGCTTTTGCATATTTTTACACAAATAAAGCAGGTTACAGCTTACTAAGATATATCTGGAAAAGAAAAAACATTAATGTTTACATTTCAACAGAAATTTTTTATTTAATACTTACTTCTCTAGTTGTGTTCACAAGCAATCCCTTTAATTGGGTTATTGCAATTCTAATGTTTCTTCATCTATTTGGTATAGCATGGATTGTAGCTAGCCCAAGTAGTTTTTATCAAATGGCTGAAGAGTCTATTAGTTTGGATAGCGCAATGATTGAAAACATGGTTGTAATAATGTTTTTAATATATGCGGGCATTGCATTGTTTTCGAGAATCTTAATCTAAGACTCTAATCTTTTTAAAAGACTCGAAGTATCCCATCTTCCCCCGCCAGAATCTTGAATATTTTCATAAAAACTATTAACAAGAACAGTTATCTCTAAATTAGCATCTACAGTTTTGGCATGTTCTAAAACTATATCTAGGTCTTTTCTCATTAAATCTACTGCAAACCCATGATTATAATCATCCTCAATCATAGACTTCCATCTGTTATCCATTTGCCATGATTGAGCGGCTCCTTTTGATATTACTTCAATAACATCTTTAGTCTCTAAACCTACTTTTTTTGAAAAATGTAGCCCCTCAGCCAGGGATTGAATTAACCCAGCTATACAAATTTGGTTTACCATTTTTGTTAATTGTCCATGACCGGACGGACCCATAAACTTAGTGAATCTTGAGTACGAGCTGAGCAATTTCTCAACAGATAAATAAATTTCTTTATCACCGCCAACCATGACAGATAAAGTTCCTTGCTGAGCGCCTACTTCACCCCCTGAAACTGGAGCATCTAAAAAATATGACCCGTGTTCGGCAAGAATCTTATTCATCTCTTTAGCAAGTTTCGCTGAAGTAGTTGTGTGGTCGATAACAACTGTTCCAGGCCTAATTACACTTTTAATTTCATCAATAATTTTTCTAACATCATTATCGTTTCCTACACATAGAATAATAATGTCGCAATCTGTTGATACATCCTTTATAGAAAAACAAACTTTTGCTTTTGTATTTTTAGTTAACCATTTTTCTGATTTCTCTTTAGATCTATTAAAAACAGAAAGATTGTAGCCATTGTTGCTGAGATGACTTGCCATGGGTCCACCCATTATCCCGAGGCCAATAAAACCTATATTAGTCATAATTCTTTTCTTCTTCCTGATATTTTTTTAAGTCTTCCCAGTCATGAGGTGTGCCAGCATTGAGACTAGTGACTGAGTTCTTGGCTCTGAATAGACTTTGAGTTCTTAGTTTTGATTTATCTTCTTCCTTTCCGAATAATTTATTCCAGCCTTCTATGAAATGCTCTCTTAAATTTCTTTTGGTCATTGAATATTTTTAAACGATATATTCTTCTCTATCTTTTTTTGCTGTTCTCTTAATGCCTGACTCTGTAATATATTCGTCTGTTATGCCTTTGGAGCCACTTTTGCCTTCTTTGCATACATACATCATATTAACAATTGCTCCCCCAGCAATAGCGCCTATTAAAATTAATATTATTGTCTCCATTCTCTCCTCCGGATAATATTATTTTTGGTTAAATTCTATTTTTGCTTGATTATACTCTTCTATTAGCCTAGTTACTAAATCTTCTACGCTAGGATCATCTTTAATACCGCCGATTCCCTGGCCAGAACCCCATATATCTTTCCATGCTTTTGCATCAGTATTTCCTCCTGATCCAAAATTCATTGTAGATTTATCTGCATCAGGAAGATTGTCTGGGTCTAAACCTGCATTTTTTATAGAAGGCTTTAGGTAATTACCAGAAACACCAGTAAAAAGACTTGAATAAACAATGTCATCTGCAGCACTATCCATTAACATTTGTTTGTACCCTTGATCAGCATTAGCCTCTTTTGTGGCAATAAATCTTGTGCCCATGTATGCGAAATCTGCTCCAAGAGCCAAAGATGACGCAACTGAATAACCGTCTCCTATAGATCCTGACAAAATTACAGTACCGTCAAACCACTCTTTAACCTCTCTTAATAGTGCAAATGGTGAAAGCGCTCCAGCATGACCCCCCGCACCAGCGCATACAAGAATTAAGCCATCAACCCCCTGCTCGGCCGCTTTTTTTGCATGTCTAACATTTATAACATCATGGTAAACGAGTCCTCCGTAACTATGGGTTGCTTCAACTAGTTCTGCTGGGGGTCTTAATGATGTAATAATAATTGGGACTTCGTGTTTTACACACGTAGCCATATCATCCATAAGCCTGTCGTTAGACCCATGACAAATTTGGTTCACAGCAAAAGGAGCAACTTTCTTATCTGGGTTTTGTTCTTGATATTCTTCAAGCTCTGTCTTAATCCTTACAATCCATTCTTCTAATACATGTTGCGGTCTTGCATTAAGTGCAGGAAAGGACCCAATAATACCTGCCTTGCATTGAGCAATTACTAATTCGGGGCCTGATACCAGAAATAATGGAGAGCCTATTACAGGTATAGATAAGTTATTTTTAATATGCTCTGGTATTGGCATTTTTAAGCTCCTTATAATTAATTTTTGTAGATTTTATGCTTTTGCGCTTGTTAGGTACAGATTAATTTGGATAATCTGAAACTAAATTTACAAATGCCCTGACTCCAACATCAAGAGCCCCATCGTCAACAACAAAGTATGGCGAATGATTTCCAGGAGCTTCCATTATCCCAGGCGCATTAACACCTAGCCAAAAATACATACCTGGTATTTCATTTGAGAAAAATGAAAAATCCTCTGCTCCAGTTGATGGCGTCATTTCGTAAACCTTATTTTCTGCTGCATTTCTTAATGATGGCGTAAGTCTCTTTACAAGTTTTTCGTCATTAAAAGTAACCGGATAAAATCCGCCGACATCAAATTCAACTGAAACTTCTGTCCCTGTACCCAAAGCAACACCAGATGCTACTTGTTCTATCTCTTGGTATATTTCTGCTCTAAGCTTGGGATCAAAGGTTCTGATTGTTCCCTGTATTTCAGAATCTTCAGGAATGATATTCCCTCTTGTACCTGACCTTACAATACCTACGGATATAACAGCTGGGTTATTAACGATATTAATTCTTCTGCTAACAATAGTGTTTAAATTTTGTATGAGTTCAGCAGTTGCCATTACTGGATCGATAGAATCCCATGGCCTTGAACCATGAGCTTGTACTCCCTTAATTTTAATTCTATAAGTGCTGGCAGCAGCCATCGCTGGGCCAGAAGCAACACCAATATATCCGTGAGGACCATTGCCTACATGAAGACCAAAAATAACTTCAGGCTTATATCTATCAAAAATACCTTCCTCAAGCATCATTTTTGCTCCACCATTCTCACCTTCTGGAGGGCCCTCTTCAGCTGGTTGGAAAATCAACATTACATTGCCTTTGAGCTGACTTTTGTTTTTAGATAGGTATTCAGCAACTCCCATTAGAATAGCAACATGCGCATCATGGCCACATGCGTGCATGATCCCAACTTCTTGACCTAAGTATTCAGTTTTTTCTTTTGATGCAAAAGGCAATCCTGTCTTTTCAATTACAGGTAAAGCGTCCATGTCCGCTCTTAGCGCTATTGTTGGTCCTGGCATTGAGCCTTTTATCAAACCAACAACACCTGTATATGCAATCCCGGTCTCAACCTCAATACCGAGAGAGCGTAAATGATTTTCAACTTTCTTGGCTGTCCTGAACTCTCTATTACTTAGCTCTGGATATTGATGAATGTCATGACGCCATTCAATTACTTTCTCCATTAATGGTGTAATTTGTTCTTCAAGACCTTTTTTTAAATCAGAAGATACGTAAGTTGAGCTTACAAAAGATATTAAAAGCATTATTTTTTTCATTTTAAGATTATAATCCCCACTTTTTTAAAACACTAATAACATGGACATAAATAATCTTAGAAATATTGCAATCATTGCCCATGTTGACCATGGAAAAACGACACTAGTAGATAAGCTTCTTCAACAATCAGGAACATTGGATAGAAAAAATATGGATTCTGAAAGGATCATGGACTCCAATGATCAGGAAAAAGAAAGAGGTATAACAATTACTGCAAAAAATACTTCAATAAATTGGAAGGATCATCTAATTAATATTGTAGATACTCCTGGTCATGCTGATTTTGGCGGAGAGGTTGAAAGAGCACTTTCAATGGTCGATTCAGTACTTCTTCTTGTTGATGCAGTTGACGGCCCAATGCCACAAACAAGATTTGTTACTCAAAAAGCATTTGAAAAAGGTTTAAAGCCAATTGTGGTTATTAATAAAGTCGATCGTCCTGATGCAAGGCCTGACTGGGTTTTGGATCAAGTTTTTGATTTGTTTGACCGCCTGGGTGGAACCGATGAACAACTAGACTTTCCGGTTATTTATGCTTCAGCAATAGAAGGTATCTCAGGTTTAGAGGTTGATCAAATGACTCAAGATATGACTCCTTTAATAGAAATGATACTTGATAAAGTGCCTGCTCCAGAAGTAAAAAAAGACGGTCCTTTGCAGTTACAAATTAGTGCTCTTGATAGCAATAGTTATGTTGGTGTTATTGGAATAGGAAGAATTAAGCAGGGTTCTATAAAACCAAATGATCAAGTGGCTGTAATAGATAGAGAAGGTAAAACAAGAAAAGGCAAAGTTCTTCAGGTTATGGGTTATGAAGGACTAGAAAGAGTGGAAGTTTCAAATGCTGGTGCTGGCTCAATAGTCTGTATTACTGGTATTGATAAACTAAATATATCAGATACTATATGCGATCCAATGCATGTTGCAGCATTGCCTCCCCTTTCTGTGGATGAGCCAACGGTCAGTATGACTTTTCAAGTAAACGATTCACCTTTTGCTGGAAGAGAAGGAAAGTTTGTTACTTCTAGAAATATTAAAGAACGACTAGAAAAAGAGTTAATTTCAAATGTAGCCTTACGAGTTGTCCAAGGAGATAGCCCTGATAAGTTTATAGTTTCTGGCCGTGGAGAACTGCACTTATCAGTTTTAATTGAGACAATGCGCAGAGAAGGTTTTGAGCTTGCTATATCTAAACCACAAGTTATACAAAAAGAAGTTGGCAATGAAATTCATGAACCATACGAACAGATTGTTATTGATGTTGAAGATATACATCAAGGATCTGTTATCGAAGAACTTGGTCCAAGAAAAGCTGAGCTTAAAAATATGGAGCCTGATGGTAAAGGCCGCGTAAAACTTGAATTTATGGCTCCATCGCGAGGCATTATTGGTTTTAGATCTCATTTTTTAACAATCACCAGTGGTACTGGAATAATGACAAGTGTTTTTGATCACTATGGTCCAGTTAAAACAGGTGAGATTGCAAAAAGAACCAATGGCGTAATGTACGCAATGACTGCTGGAAAGACACTTGCATACGCGTTATTTAATCTACAAAATCGTGGTAAATTATTTTTAGGCCATGGGCAAGAAGTATATATTGGTCAAATTGTTGGTCTTCATTCAAGAGATAATGATCTGCCAGTCAATCCGACTAAGGCAAAACAATTAACAAACATAAGAGCAGCAGGTACAGATGAAAATTTAATTCTTGTACCACACATAAAGCATACACTGGAGCAAGCTTTAGAATTTATTGAAGATGACGAGCTTGTGGAGGTAACTCCAGAATCCATTCGTTTAAGAAAAAAAGGTAGAGTTAGAACATAAATTAATCTTTTCAAATCCTTTCATTAAGCTATAAAAAATATAAACTTAAGTCTTATTACATTTTTAAGGAGAGAGGATGAATAATTTAAAAACAATCTTCGCATGCTCTGCATTAATTGCACTGAGCGCATGTGACATGAACAATAACTCAGAAAACTCCTATCAAGACAGGATGGATATTGCAGCCGAATGGGTAACTGCGGGTTATACCGGAAAAGCTGAAGCCATTGAAATGATAGAAACTAATATGTCTGAAGACGGTATAGTTGTCGGAGACAGATATGTTGGCATGGGGTTTATATGGAATCCTGATGAGAGTGGAATGACAATAACATATATCATTCCAGATAGCCCAGCTTCAAAGGCTCTAAAAGTTGGAGACTCTTTTGTAGAGGTTGCTGGTGTTAGAGTTGCTGATGATAATAGGAATAGGCTTGGTTTTAGGGGCAAACCAGGAGAAGAAATTGATGCGGTGGTTCTAAGAGATGGTGAAGAAGTGGCTTTAACGGTTGCAAGAGGCGCTGTACAACAAACATCAACAAAAGCTCAAGTCCTTGAAAATTTCTCTCAAGCTGATGCTGACAATTGGGGAGCGGATGGGTTTAATATTATTGAAACCTCTGCAACTGATGAGGGTGTTGTCTGGGTCCTAAGCTGGGCCGAGTTTACAGAAGATGCAAGCGGCTTAACTGCTAATGCATATACTGCTACAAGATTTGAATTTAATGATGAGGGCCAAGTTTCTTGGGTAGGAAATCTCTCAGAGGATAGATTCGTCTTAGAGCAACAAGGCTACTCAATCAGCAGATAAATTAATAAACATAAAGGCCTATCAGTTTGATAGGCTTTTATTTTATAAATTGGAACTATCTTTTATTAGATAGAGCATTGCATATCATTTCCACAACAAAGCGGTGATTTTATTTTTCCATTAAAATTTGAACATTCAACTTGTTTGCATTGGGATATTCTAACTTGACTGCCGTCATCTAAATCCAACAAACCATCTTCAAGTGGACTATCGCATTCACCGCATGATGTTTTAACCGACATTCCGCACTCATTGCATTTGTAAATTGACATATACTCAAGATTAATCACATCACAATAAATTGTAAAGCTTCATAGAAAAAACGATCTAACTATTGCTCATTGCTTCAAGAATTTTAAGCAATAAATTTATCATATCTAGATATATCATGAAGGCTAGCTCAAAAGCACTATCCCAATTATTTGCCCCGCCATCTTGCCTTGACTTAACAAGATTAAAATCAACTAATAAGTATAAAGTAAATATAAATGCTCCAAATATTGCCTGTATTCTTTTAGTTTTTCTACTAAAGCTGAATATAGTCCTAATAAAACTAAAAACTATAAGGCCTAATAAAGATATAAATAAAAATACTTGTAGTCCAACATTTTCAGAAAAAGAATAAAGACCACTATATCCCAAACAACCTGTTAATAATGTTGCCAATAAGACGATTTTCATTGCCTTAAAGCCATCATTTTCATCCATCTCAAGCATCACCCATCCTAGCATTGGACCAAAAGTAAGACTTTGAAATGTAAAAATTATTAGGCCAGTACTAACACTAATACCAAAACTAGCATAAATGCATGTAGCAAAGAGCGATATAACCCATATTACATATGCAGCCACAATTTTATCTCCGCCCTCTTTGTACTTAAAGCCGTCTCCCATTAATTTAAGCGCCTCTTCTCTACTATTTGCAAGTTTTGTAATCATGCGCTCTGGGACAAGTTTTTTTGTTTCTTCATCAAAATGCTCTTCTATATGTTTAAACATCTCAACCGGATATGATGTAGGAGACTCTATATATGGAACTAAATCTAGCTCTTTATTAAAGTTCATGGCTCCTCTAAATGACAAACCAAAAAACTTAGTATTATTTTCATATGCCTCTCTTGCAGATTTAATAAAATAATATGCAGTTCCGAAGACAATTCCAATTTGGGCTGAAAGGATCAGCATGGTTTTAAATAATAAAGATGTTTCTATGAACATATATATAGAGTATCTTCTATCTAATAAATATGATTATTTATCAGTAACGAATTTTATATATTATTTTACAAGGTATTTTACAGAATGGTCCTTAAAATCTCTTTCTCCAATCTCTTCGAAACCATTTTTAGTATGAAAATTAAGAGAAATTTGATTTAGGGGGATTGAATTTACTTCACAACATATCTGCAATAAGTCTTTTGCTGCTACCTCATCAAGATATCGATAGACTCTCGTTCCAACGCCCATTCTTCTATAGTTTGACTTTACAACAATTCTATCAATGTATAAAAATTTTTGTTTAATCTTATTAAAAAATTTATAGTTTAAAGATTCATATTCTGAGTTTTCTCTAAAACAAATAACAAATCCAATTAGTTGTTTTTTATATTCAATCAATAAGTTCATGGAGCTTTTATCTAGCAATGAAGCAAAAGATTCAACGCTACTAATTGAGCCGACTTCTGGTGTATTTTCTTGGTTTAGCAAATATAAATTTTTTAATGTGTTACTTGATAAACTTCGATTGAACTTAACTATTTCAAACCCTTTACTTAAATCCACTGTTTATATTTAATTTTTTACAGCTTTGTCTATCTCATCAAGAGCATTATTAATTTTTGTAGCAATATCCTTAATAAAAAGTTCTTTTGTTAGTGTATAACTTGGGTGACCCATAGTTGCTAAATCTTTTGCTTTTAGCATTACTGAGTCCATTATGTTTTCTTTATTAACTACTTCATCCAGTAGACCTGCATCAACTGCTGATTCAATAGAATACATTTCAGCACCTAAAATTGCTCTATATTTATGTCTTTGTGAGATCCTAAATCTAATAAGCTCAAGTATTGGAACAGGAATTACCATATTTGTTCTCATTTCATTTGCACCAATTAAATACTCGCCTTTTGAACCTATTCTATAGTCGCAGCAACAAAGAAGAAAAGTTCCCAAGGCAATACCATGCCCTGTGCATGCTGCAAGAACAGGTCGGGGAAATGTTAATATTCTTGATAATAATCTAAAGCCGCTAATACTCATTTCTTGGATTAACTTCATATCACCAGAAGAAATTATTTTTAAATCAAAACCACCAGAGAACATGCCATCTCTGCCAGTAATAATTAACGCGCCCTTCTCTGTTGGCACTTTGTCCAAGCAGCTATGGAAATGATCAATCATTTTTGGAGAAAAAACATTGGCCTTGCCGTCATCAAGCGTAATTATTGAAATGTCATCTTCTTGAGAGAATGTAGCTAATTTTTCAGTCATTTTTATAAATTGTTAATTATTTACATTAAGTCTATCAAAAAAACTTATAATATTTACATGCGCATAGTAGTTGATGGTTGTTAATAAATGATAAAACGAATTTTTAAAACACTTGGGGTTCTGACTTTTTTTGGAATAAGTTTGGTTTCACTATACTTGGTTAATCTTTTTTATATGAAGCCTGCTTCAATGGATCATTATTTAGCAAAAGAAGTTATAAAAGATTTAGTAAGCTCCCCCGAGACTATGACTTATATGGGAGTCTTTGATGGCCTGAATTGGTTAACTAATCATAATGCAAAGCTATCTATCCCAAAGAGCGATGACCTTAAAAAAGATATACAAAGCGCAAGAAAAAGATTAAATATTTTAAATAAATATAAAAATGAATCACTAAACAGTGGTCAAAGAATCACAAAAAAAATTGCTATTTTTGATACTGAAAATCAATTAAATCAATTAGAGCTCTTTCCATATCATGATTACCCTTTGAACCAGGTTCGTGGGGAACATCACAATATTATTAGCTTTATGAGTGACATGCATCCGGTAAGAAATATATCTGAGGCAGAAGACTTTATTAAGCGAGCCGATCTTGCTATTGAGGTTTATTCAGGGCTTTATGATTGGTTGCAAAGACAAGCAGATGCTGGGATATATGCTCCAAAATTTGTTTATACACACATAATCGAGCAACTCGGCGAATTAATTAACTACTCGTATGAAGAGCATCCCTTGTATACACAGTTTATAAAAAAAATTAAGTTGCTTGATATATCAGATGAGGAATTTAATTCATTAGAGAGCTCTATTAAGAATTCAATTCAAAAAAATGTAACTCCTGGGTTCGTGTTACTAAGAGATTTTATGCTTGAAACAGAAAAAAATGCCAATCCTCACCATGGAATTTGGTCTCAGCCAAATGGTGATGAGTTTTATAAACTTAGAATTAGATCTTATACAACAACAGACTACAGTCCTGAGAAAATTCATCAAATGGGGCTAAGCGAAGTAGCAAGAATTTCTAAAAGAATGAAAGAGATTCTTGTGTCACTTGGATATGATTCAAATAAAACTGTAGGGGTTTTAATGAATGAGTTAAATGAAGATCCGTCTATGCTTTATGCAGACACTCCGGACAGAAAAGAAATTGTTGTTCAAGACTATATGGACATGGTAACTGAAGCTACAGAAGGTATAAAAGAATATTTTCATTCAATGCCTAAGGCACCTGTTATTGTAAAAGCAGTACCGGAATATTCTGAACAAACAGCTCCGGGTGGTTACTATCAAGCCCCTGCTCTTGATGGAAGTAGGCCTGGTATTTTTTATGCAAACCTATATGACATAAAACAGACTCCTAAATACAGCATGAAAACATTAACCTTTCATGAGGCGACACCCGGTCATCATCATCAGATAGCTCATTCACTAGAGAATGAAGAGCTAACACTGTATAGAAGGTTTGGTTACAGAACCTCTGCATTTTCTGAGGGCTGGGCTTTATATTCAGAGCAGCTTTCATTGGAGGCAGGCCTTGCTCCAGATCCATATGATGAATTGGGTATTTTGCAAAGCGAAATATTTAGAGCCGTTCGTTTAGTTGTAGATACTGGCATACATTATAAAAAATGGACTAGAGAGGAAGCTATAGATTATATGAAAGCTAAAACTGGTATGTCTGATACCGAATGCCGTGTAGAAATCGAAAGATATATTGTTTGGCCTGGACAAGCTCTAAGCTATAAAGTTGGGATGATAAAAATGTTGGAATTAAGAGAAAAAGCGATGGATGCTCTGGGAGATAAATTCGATATTAGAGATTTTCATTCTGCTGTTCTTGATTATGGAAACCCGCCACTATTTATAGTTGAAGAGAAAATTGATGAGATGATTGCTAAAAGTTTAGCTGCAGATTAATAATTTTCAGGTCGCTTTGCTTGGAACTGTAAGAAGTAATTTCTAACCCACAATAAATCTTCTTCATTGTCTCCAGATGGTTTATAAAACTTATCTAAAAGAATTCTTTTGTTTCCAAAATCAAAAGCTCCAAGAAAAATTTGACCTTCTACGGCCTTAGCAATTCTTAAAAATCCTGATTTTAACTTCTCAGTTTTAGCTCTTGTTCCCTCAGGAGACATGGCAATTAAAGAACCATTTAGTTTTTTCATATTTTGTATGGCTACATCTGTTAAGCCTGAGCCTGGTTTGGTCTTATCGACTGGAATACCACCCATATATTTAAGAAATTTTCCAAGAATTGGTTTGGTAAAAAGGCTGTGCTTTCCAAAGAAGGTTATTTTTGCATCTAATCCTAATATTGCAGCGAAACCAAATACCCCATCCCAATTAGATGTATGAGGGCCAGCAATAATTATTAAATTTTCTTTGCCTTCAAGAGGAGGTATAAAACCGTCCACCTTCCATCCGAAAAGTCTTAAAAACCATCTTGCTATCCATTGGACAATTTTTGGTCTAGATGCTCTATATTTATGAGGAATCTGCCTTCTAGATACAATTTTGCTGCCTTTTCTTTCCATAAGTCTAGCTTAATCTTCTATCTTTAAGGTAGTAAGGCAAATACATTGAGTAACAAACCAACAATGCAACAACATAAAGATCTATTATATGGAATGGTTCTGGTCGCATAAGAGCGGTTATGTTATCTCCTATAGGCTTTTGAGCTAAAAACCAATAATTAGTTCCTAGCAAATAATTCATAAGGTAAGTGAATAACAATAGTACGGTTGCATACATAAAAACTTTCGGTATATCTTTCAAATATGGTCTTTGATTATCAATGACCATTGCATAAGTTACTCCCATGAGAATCATTGTGTGGCCAATTTGGCTCTGTATGTATCCCACATAAGGAAAGCCATAAACAGTATCTGGAGTAAGAATGGACATGCCCCCTCCTGCAATGCCAAAGAAGAATGCAAAAACAAAAAAATCTCTCTTTGCCGTTAAAAAATATAAAATAATTGCCATTGTTGAAAAATCACATAAATGAAGAGGTAGTCCATCTTGCCATCTATCGCTCATTACCCCCTCTCTGTAAAAGTCCATTGCTTGATTTACTAATAATAAAAATATAATTACAAATCTAAGGTTCTTTTGAGCCATTTCATTGGATAATTTAAAATACTTAGGGATAAATATTATTGCTAATATGCTTAGCATAACTGTAATGATATGAGACGGACTCAATAAGATTAATTCATTCATATGTATAGATTTGTTATGCGATTTTATATATTTTAACTTTATATACCTAAATATTCCCAGCTATTTCTAGTTTAAATAAGTTAAAAATATGTAAAGTATACTTGACATATATTACTTTTATACAGTAACCTTCTAGGAATTCTTTGGAATTATCTGAATGTAATTAGAGGCAATGGGGAGATAGAAAATGGCTAAAATAACTCACAAAGGATCATGGATTCAAATAAAATCTTTGAACAAGGAAGATAAAAAGAATTACTTAACTTCTATATCTTTTTTCTTTATCGGGGCTTTGTTTTGGGGAGTTCACTTAACAACAGTAGATGGCATATTTGGCCCAGCCTTAGAAACAGATAATGGTCCATTTATGACCTTAATTAGATCTTTAATCATAATTTTCTGGGTTATTGCAGCAATATATCAAAATAAATTTATCAAAGCACAAGATGAGCTTATGCACAGATACTATCTTTATCTAGGCGCATGGGGTGGTTTGGGATTTCTTAGTTTTGGCATGCTCTTTTCAATCCTTTCACCTTATTTAGGTTTTGAAATTGGGTTTTATGAATGCTTTATAGCCTGGGCGATTGGAAGCGGTATTGGCGGATATATATTCGATAGGAAATATCTTAAAGATGGAGAATAAATTAAAAGACCTGCGCCAAAAAAGGCAAGTAAGTCAAAATGCCCTAGCGGAAGCATTGTCTGTAAGTAGACAAACTATTAACTCAATTGAAAATGGTAAATTTGATCCGTCTTTAACTCTTGCAATAAAACTCACCAGATTTTTTGAAGTATCTCTTGATGAAATATTTATTTACAAAGATTAATTAGGTGTAAACCTTTCCAAATTTGTTGTCTATAAAATCATCCCAAGAAATGGATTCTTGTTTTATAAAACCTGTGGATTTAATTTTTCCATTTACATACATATCTAAAACGCTACACACCCCTGAGGCAGTAGTTCTTTGAATTGCACTAAACTTATCATCGCCATAAATTTTCTTTAAATAGGTTTTCTCTTGAAGAATTCCGTCGATTTCTCCAATAACCTTTACATAAAAAACAATAACATCATTTGTTGTTCTGGGAACTTCTTTATCAAAAAGCTTTTCTAAAATATCTTTATTTTTCTTTAGATGAAGATCATTAAACAAAAACTTCATATGATTTAAATGTCCAGGATACCTGATAGTCTTATATGATAGATTTTCAACTTTATCCTCATACGTTTCACACATAGTCGCGCAGCCACCACTGGTATTGAATGCTTCATAAGACTCACCTTCTATGGTTAGCTTTTCAGCGCCTTCAAGAGGCATAACTTTTATTGATTTACCCTCATATATAGCATCAGCCTCATTGCAATATTCATTAATCAATCCGTTAGTCGACCAGCTCAAGTAGTAACTCATTTCGTTATTGGTAAAACGAGGTAGCGCACCAACTCTCATCATTACCTCTTTTACATTATCAAATTGATTGATCATGCCAGCAGCACAAATATTAATTGCTCCTGGAGCCAATCCGCATTGAGGCATCATAATACTTTGAGAATCTATGCTTCTAATAAATTCAG
>CACEBI010000009.1 GCA_902557705.1 uncultured SAR86 cluster bacterium | reverse complement strand
CAGCATTGTATTCGACTACTAAAGAGTTCTTAGACGACTTAAATTTAAAAAGATTATCTGATTTACCCGAGTTGCCTGATCCTGTGGATAATATTGTTCAGGATGAGGATCATCAGACTATACCTCAAGCGGTATAAAATCTTTAATGACTGAAAGATTGCAAAAGTTTCTTGCCAGTGCTGGTATAGGATCGAGAAGAGGTTGCGAGCAGTTAATTAAGGATGGGAAGGTTATTGTAAATGGCAAAGTTGCAGAACTTGGAACTACTGTTTCAGAAAAGGATATTGTTGAGTTTGATAACAAAATAATACAAGTCAAACAAAGTGAAATAAAACTTATTGCGCTAAATAAGCCTGAGGGTGTGCTCTCATCCTCTGCAAGAGACAAAAAGATTCCTATTGTTTATGACTATTTACCAAATTCAAGAAATCAAAGAAACTGGATTTCTATCGGTAGGCTTGATATTAACACTTCAGGATTAATGTTATTTACTAATGATGGTAATTTTGCAAATTATTGTATGCACCCATCAAATACCATTGATAGAGAATATTTAGTTCGTGCTAGAGGTGAATTTTCTCAAGATAAAAAAAAATCAATGATTGAAGGCATAACAATTAATGGTGAACTCCATCAATTTACTGATGTTGTTGAAGGGGAAAGAAATGGTAGCAACCAGTGGTTTTCAGTATGTTTAATAAGTGGAAAAAATAGAGAAGTAAGAAAATTATTTCAATCTTTAGATATGGAGGTAAGCAGATTAAAAAGAACTAGATTCGGACCAATCTTCTTACCCTCAACTTTGAAAAAGGGTAAAACTCTGGAATTAAGTGAAAAAGAAATTAACGAATTAAAGAATTATGGCAAGTGATGTTAAATCAGAAGCTGCTTACAAATTTTTATTAAAAACTTCAAAAAATAAAAAACATCATCGACTTAATAAATTCTTAAAAGAAACAGAAATAATATCTATAGATTCCAGGCAGAATAAAAACTTATCACTAAAGTTTTTCATTATTAAGACAATCATAGGCCAACAAGTCTCTATAGGGGCAGCTGCATCAATATGGAAAAAAACTCAAATACTGCTTAATAATAAAAAAAGAATTTCATTAGGAGATCTTAATGATTGTGGATTATCAAGACCAAAAGCCAGTTACGTTAATGAGGTTTTAAGCAATCAATATTTAGACTGTTTTACAAAAAAAGATTTGAAAAAAATGAATCAGGCTGATATTTCAGATTTATTTTTAAAAATTAAAGGAATAGGGCCATGGACTTTAGGAATAATTCAGATGTTTTATATTGGGCAAGAAGACATTTACTTGACTGGTGACTTGGGAATAAAAAAAGCAGGGTTAGATTTTTTTAAATCAGATAATTATGACGCCGTAGACTACTCGCCATACAGGACATATTTGTGCATGTATCTATGGAGAAGTCTTGATAATTAATTTGTAAATTCTATGTATCTTGTATCTGATTTTGAACTTTCTTTTGATAGCATCCATAAATAATATTTCATAAGCGATGATGGCTCTTTAAGAGTTGAAGCATTTTCTGCTGGGTAAGCAAATGCTCTCATTGAAGTTCTGGTTGCTCCTGGATCAAAATTAAATACTTTTATATTTGTTATGGGCTCAAGCTCATCATTTAATATCTCAGCTAAAGATTTCACAGCAGTCTTAGAGATTGCATACGCTCCCCAAAATGCTCTACCTTTCCTTACAACCCCAGAGGAGGTAAATATTACTCTCGGATTTTTAGAATCAGCCATTAAAGGAGTGAGATATTTTGTTAACAAATATGTACTAGTTAAGTTTGTATTTATAACTTTGTTCCAGGTCTTTAAATCAAAATCATGAATTGATGACATTTTTCCAATTATTGCTGCATTATGAATAATGCCATCTAATATATTTACATTTTCAGAGATAACATTTGCAATGTTCTGTGATTTATTTTCATCTAAATCATTCAAATCGCATTGAATAATTAGGGGAGAGGTTTCTGTTGTATCTATAATTTCATCATAGATCTTATCCAAAGCCTTTTCATCGCGGCCATGTAAAATAATATTTGCCCCATAGGAGCTTAATGTTACTGCTAATTCTCTACCTATTCCTTTAGATGCACCTGTGACTAAAATATTTTTATTGTTGAGAAAATTTTTTTCAAATGTATTTTTTATTTTCATAACAATTTTAGAGCGTTGATTATTTCATCTGCCTTGTTAACTATTATTGATTCCGGATATGTCTCATCTTTATCTAAACTATAGCCATAAAGACAACCAATAGTTTTTGTTCCTGCATTTTTACCAGCGATTAGATCGTTTGGGTGATCTCCGACATAAACGCTTTCTTTAGGATCAACTCCTATTTTTTTGCATGCTAAAAGTATACCTTCTGGACTGGGTTTGCTATTTTGAAGATGATCTGGACATACAAGTGCTTTGCAATTTTTAAGCTCATTGAAATAATTAATAAGAGGTTCGGCATAATCGAAAGGTTTATTAGTTACTATTCCATAAGGAATGCTATTTTCATCTAATTGATTTAATAATGATGATATACCGGCAAATAGCTTTGATTTATTAGTTAGGTTATTTTTATATTCTATAAGAAACTCATTCCTGTATTTATTAAAGTCTGGATGATCTCTTGTAATCTCAAATCCAATTTCAGTAAATTTTACAGAACCTTCTGAAACAAAAGATCTTATATGGTCAAACTCTAAAGTAGCTCTTCCATGTCTTTTTAAAATATTATTTAGAGATAGAACAAAATCAGGAGCAGTATCAATAACCGTTCCATCAAGATCAAATAAAACTAATTTTGAACTAAGGCTTTTTTGCATACATTAAGTAATTAACACCTAAATCATTATTAAGATTAGCTTTATGAGTTATTGGATTGTAAAACATTCCTTTGGTTTCAACTAACTCTGCAGAACTCTCTCTAATGTATGATCCAAGTGATGAAGGTTTTATGAATTTATCAAATTCATGAGTGCCTTTAGGTAATATGTTGAATATATATTCAGCTCCAACTATTGCAGTAATCCAGGATCTAGGATTTTTATTTATGGTAGATAAAAATAGATCTCCATTTGGTTTTAAAAGGTTAATACACGTTTTTACCAATAATTTAGGATCAGGAACATGCTCTAAAACCTCAAGGCATGTTACAACATCATATTTTTCTGTGCTTTTCTGAATTAAATCTTCAGCCGTGCTTTCTTGATAGTCTATTGATTTATTATTTTTTTTTGCATGATGTTTTGCAATTTCAATACCAGGACCAGCAGCATCAATACCTGTAACGATTGCCCCTTTATCATGCAAAGCTTCTGCCAATATACCTCCACCACAGCCCACATCTAGTAATGTTTTACCTTCTAATTCAACTTTTGATGATATGTATTCAGCTCTAAGAGGGTTGATTACATGAAGAGGTTTAAAGTCTCCAGATGTATCCCACCATTTCTCTGCAAGATCTGCGAATTTTTGAACTTCTTGTTGGTCTATGTTCATGAGAGAATTTTACCCTTAATAGAACTATTTAGACATAGGGCAATAAATTAAATATGTGTAGTAAAACTACAATTTGAAAAGTGCTTTAATCATTTAAAATTCGGTATATTTTAATTAAATTGACTTTTTATTTTTATTACGTTTTACTTCACTACATACACAGTTTAAAAAAATAATAGTGATTATTTCAGCATTAAAATCTAATGACCCAAAAGATCACAGGTCACCAATCCATCCAGATACCATAAGTGCTTTAACAAGCCTAAAAGTTGAAATAAATTTCGAACGTGGCATTGGAGAGGGTATTAATTCAGACGATAGCGTTTTTGAAAACCTAGGCCTCAAAAGTTCTTCAAGGTCCGAGTGTCTTGAAAAATCAGACTTGCTAATTACCAATCAACCAATTTCAGCAGAAGAAATATCATCTATGAAAAAAGGCTCAACATTAATAGGAATGGTCAGTCCATTTTCTAATCAAGAGCTAATAAATGCTTGTGCAGCAAATAACATTAATTTAGTTAGCATGGAATTTATTCCAAGAATTACCAGAGCTCAGAAAATGGACGTACTTAGCTCTCAAGCTAATCTTGCAGGTTATGCTGCAGTTATTGAATCAGCTAAACATTTATCCACTGCTCTTCCAATGATGATGACCGCTGCTGGTACTTTAAAGCCCGCAAGAGTTTTTGTAATTGGTGTTGGAGTTGCTGGCCTACAAGCTATTGCAACAGCAAAAAGGCTTGGCGCTAGAGTAGATGCTTTTGATACAAGAGATGTTGTAGAAGAACAGGTCCAATCTTTAGGAGCTAAATTTATAAAAATTGATCTTGGAGAAACAGGTCAGACAGATCAAGGCTATGCAAAAGAGTTAACACCAGAACAGGTTCAAAAACAAAAAAATCTACAAGCTGATGTTTGTGCTAGGTCTGACATTGTTATTACAACCGCACAATTATTCGGAAGACCGGCACCAAAATTAATCGATACTGCTACGATAGAAAAAATGAAACCTGGTAGTGTAATTTTTGATATGGCTGTTGAATCCGGAGGTAATGTTGAGGGGTCTTTAGCCGATGAAGTAGTAATTAAAAATGGTGTAAAAATTATTGGTATTTCCAATTTAGCATCTTCGGTTTCAAATCACGCATCTCTAGCACTATCAAATAATTTTAACCATTGGATTACAGATTTTTTTAACAATGAAGATAGCTCAATCAACTTTGATTTCGATGACGAGATCATAAAAAGCAGTGTCATTGTATTTAATAGTAAAATTTTAAATGAGAGGTTCCAGTAACATGGAAAACATGGAAATATATGCTTTATTAGGTTTCGTTCTTATCCTTTCTATTTACTTAGGTTTAGAGCTAATATCAAAAGTGCCAAGTACTCTTCACACTCCTTTAATGTCAGGAGCAAACGCTATTTCAGGTATTGCATTGGTGGGAGCTTTAGTCTTGTCAACAGATTCAAATCTTCAAAGCGCAATAGCTTTTTTAGCCGTCCTTTTCGCTTCAATTAATGTATTTGGTGGATATCTTGTTACTAATAGAATGCTGAAAATGTTTAAGAAGAAATAGTCATGAGTATTTTTGAAGACATAACTGCAATACAAAATATCATTTATATCGTTGCTTCTATTCTTTTTATATCAGGTATTAAAATGCTTGGTAAAGAAGATACAGCTGTAAAAGGTAACTTCTTATCAGCTCTTGCAATGTTTATTGCGGTTTTGGTTACTTTTATTTCTGAATTAGAAAATGAACCTTTCATATTAATTGGAGGTATTTTAGTTGGAGCTATTATTGGCTCAACAATAGCATTAAAGGTAAGGATGACTTCTATACCTGAAATGGTAGCTTTATTTAATGGCTTTGGCGGACTGGCAACATTCTTAATTGCTTGGTCACAATTTGATTCTATTGGAGATCACTATTTTCAACATCTGTTAGCAATAATTACAGCATATATTGGAGGTTTAACTTTTACGGGGAGTTTAATTGCTTATGGCAAGTTATCTGAAAAATTAAAAGTAGTTAAAACTTCTATTATTACAAAAATTTTTACTACTATTTTTTATGGATCAATATTATTTTTAATTTTTAGTATCTTGCAGCCATTTTTGCCTGAAATTGGCTTTAATTTCTTTACAGTGTTGTTAGTCATTACTCTTCTTGGTGGAATTGGGTTCGTTCTTCCTATTGGCGGCGGAGATATGCCAGTTGTTATATCTTTATTAAATTCATTTTCAGGAATTGCTGCTGCATTTGCCGGTCTCCTGTTGTTAAATAATGTTTTAATTGTTGCTGGATCACTTGTCGGCGCAAGCGGACTTATTCTTACAGTGATAATGGCAAAAGCAATGAATAGATCTATCAATAATATTCTATTCGTTGGTTACGCTAGCGCATCTAAAGGTTCATCTTCAGAAGAGCAGGGTGAAGTAAGTCCAATTAATGTTGCTGATGCATTTTTAATTTTAGAAAGTGCAAGCTCAGTATTAATTATTCCTGGTTATGGCATGGCTGTTGCTCAAGCTCAGCATGTAGTTAGAGAGCTGGGCGAGTTACTTGAAGAAAATGGTACAGAAGTAAAATATGGGATACATCCTGTAGCAGGCAGAATGCCTGGCCATATGAACGTCTTATTAGCAGAAGCAAATGTTCCTTATGATGTTTTAGCTGAACCTGACGATGTTAATCCAATTATGGACTCAGTTGATGTAGCTGTAGTTATTGGTGCTAATGATGTTGTTAATCCTTCTGCTACAGAAGAGCCAGGTAGTCCAATATATGGAATGCCAATCATTGAAGTACATAACGCAAAGACAGTTTTTGTATTAAAAAGGTCAATGTCCTCAGGCTTTGCAGGCGTTCAAAATCCATTGTTTTTTAAACAAAACACTAGAATGCTATTCGGTGATGCAAAAGAGTCAATTGGTGGTTTAGTTTCTGAATTTAAAGACTAATTACTACATAAAATATGCTAAAATAAACCCTAAATTAGGGACCTTTTTTTACATCAAAAATACATAGCATATGAGTGACTTCGCAAAAGAAATAATATCGGTAAATATTGAAGACGAGCTTAAGCAATCTTACCTCAGCTATGCTCTGAGCGTTATTCATGGAAGAGCTCTCCCAGATATAAGGGATGGTCTTAAACCAGTCCACAGACGTATTTTATATGCGATGTATGACCTTAAAAATTCATATAACAAACCTTATAAAAAATCAGCAAGAGTAGTTGGTGATGTTATTGGTAAATATCATCCTCATGGCGATAGCGCTGTATATGACGCAATGGTAAGAATGGCACAAGATTTTTCAATGAGATATCCAATTGTTGAGGGCCAGGGAAATTTTGGTTCTATAGATGGTGATCCGCCTGCTGCAATGAGATATACAGAAGTAAGGATGGCGAAGATCACTGATCAGATGTATGGAGATATTGAAAAAGAAACAGTCTCGTATTCTCCAAACTATGATGGTAGTGAATTCATTCCAGATGTTTTACCTACAAAAATTCCAAATCTCTTAGTAAATGGTTCATCTGGTATCGCTGTGGGTATGGCTACAAATATTCCGCCGCACAATCTTACTGAAGTTCTTAATGCAAGCGTTAACTTAATAAATGACCCCAAACTTTCAATTGATGATCTTATTAAAGACATCTCTGGACCGGATTTTCCAACAGGTGGAACAATTGATGGAAAGGCTGGCATATATGAAGCCTATAAGACTGGAAGAGGTATTATTCATATCAGATCTAATACCTCCATTGAAGAAGATGAGAAATCAGGCAAACAATCACTCATAATCAATGAAATTCCATTTATGGTAAATAAAGCTAAGATGCTTGAAAAAATTGCTGAATTAGTCAAAGAGAAAAAGATAGAAGGAATTACAGAAATAAGAGATGAGTCTGATAAGGATGGGCTACGAGTCGTTATTGAAGTAAGAAAAGGAGATTCTGTAGAGGTTTTAGAAAATAACCTTTTTGCACAAACTCAATTAGAACAATCATTTGGTATCAATTTTACTGTTTTAGTTGATGGACAGCCGAAGGAAGTAAATCTAAAAGAAATGCTTGAAGCTTTCATCAAGCATCGTAAGGACATCATAACTAAACGAACAAAATACGATTTAAAAAAGGCTAAGGATAGAGGTCACATTGTTGAAGGGCTTATGGTCGCTATAGCTAATATTGATGAAGTTATAACAATTATCAAAAAGTCAAAAGATCCAAAATTAGCTGCTGATGCTCTGTGTAAAAAAGTTTGGAAAGCGGGACCGGTTGAGGCTATTCTTAAAAAAGTTGGTAAAGATGCATGCAAACCAAAAGGCTTAAGCAAAGATCTTGGCATCAATGGCAAAAAATATAAACTTTCTCCCGATCAAGCAAAAGCAATTTTAGAACTAAGATTGGGAAGACTTACGGGTTTAGAGCAAGATAATTTAAGTAATGAATTTTCTGATATAGTTGCAAAAATTATAGATCTTCAAAAGATATTAGATGACAAAGAGACTCTAAAGAATTTGATGATAGAGGAGCTTGAAGAGGTAAAAACTAATTTTGGAGACGAAAGAAGAACTTTAATTAATGATACAAGAAGAGGAATAACTAACGAGGATCTTATTCCTGAAGAGATGAGAGTTTTAACTGTATCAAGAAGTGGATATGCAAAAACTCAGCCTCTTGACGAATATAGAGAGCAGAGAAGAGGAGGGCAAGGCAAAGCTGCAGCTGCTGTAAAAGAAGAAGATTTAATTCAGAATCTTTATGTGCTTAGCAGTCATATGCAAATTTTATGCTTTACAACTAAAGGTAAAGTTTTTTGGTTAAAAGTTTATGAAATTCCTGTGGCCTCTAGAACCTCGAAAGGAAGGCCTTTAGTAAACATGTTAAATCTTGACGATGATGAATCGGTAAGTGATATTCTTCCGGTAAGTGAGTTTTCAGATGATCAGTTTATTTTCATGGCTACTAGAAATGGCACTACTAAAAAGACAAACCTAAGTTTGTTTTCTAAAAAATATAAATCAGGCATCAAAGCAATAAATTTAGACGAAGATGACAAGCTTATTGGTACCGCAATTACCGCAGGAGATAATGAAATTCTATTAGCATCATCGTCTGGAAAATTAATTAGATTTAATGAATCACATGTTAGACCAATGGGCAGAACTGCAAGAGGTGTTAGAGGTATTAGACTTAAAAAAGATGAAAAACTAATTTCTCTGATGATAGCTGACCCAGAAAAAACTATATTGTGTGTTTCCGAAAATGGATATGGTAAAAAAACTGCTTTAGATGATTTTCCTTCTCATAATAGAGGCGGACAAGGTGTTATTTCAATGAAAACCAGTGAAAGAAATGGCTCAATGGTTTCTGCGGCATTAGTTGAAGATGAAGATGGAATAATGTTAATTAGTGACAAAGGAACCATGATTAGAACAAGTGTTTCACAAGTACCTACATTAAGCAGAAATACACAAGGTGTTAAAGTTATTACTCCAAAGGAAGGAGAGAAACTTATCGAATGTGTGACAATTCCAAACGAAGATAACGAAGAGGACGAATAATGCGCAAGTGGAATTTCTGCGCTGGACCCGCTGTCATATCTGAAAAGGTACTGTCTGAAGTAAAAGATGAGCTCCTAGAATGGGGTGACTCAGGGATGTCTATTATGGAAATGAGTCATAGATCAAAAATCTATGACGGTGTTGCTGTAGATGCAAAACAAGATTTCATAGATATCTTAAATGTTCCATCATCACACGAAGTTCTTTTTCTTCAAGGTGGAGCAACACATCAGTTTTCTATGGTTCCACTAAACTTTGCACATAATAATAATGCTGATTATGTTCTATCAGGCTCATGGTCTAAAAAAGCCATAGCAGAAGCATCAAAATTAACTAAGGTAAATACTATTGCTTCTTCAGATAATAATGGATTTTCTTATGCTCCATCTGTAGATGATTGGAAATATTCTGAGGACTCTGCATATGTTCATTATTGTCCAAATGAAACCATTCAAGGAGTTGCAATACATGAGGCCCCAGATATAAACAATCACTTAATTGCTGATATGTCTTCAGTTATATTGAGTGAGCCTTTAGATGTATCTAAATTTTCATTAATTTATGCAGGAGCTCAAAAAAATATTGGACCAGCTGGATTGACTATGGTCATTATTAAAAAGGACTTAATGGAGCAAGAAAACGAAAATTTACCAAATATATTGAGATACTCAAAACATTCTGAATCTGATTCTATGTTAAATACGCCACCAACCTTTGCTTGGTATATGTCAGGTAAAGTTTTCAAGTGGATAAAACAATCAGGTGGTTTAGAGTTTTTCAAAGAACAAAATCATTTAAAAGCATCAACTCTTTATAACTATATAGATAACTCAGAATTTTATTCAAACCCAGTTAAGATAGAAAATAGGTCTATCATGAACGTTCCTTTTATACTTGCTGATAATGATCTAGATAGCGTATTCTTGAAAGAGTCTGAAGGAAATGGATTTTTAAACCTCAAAGGCCATAGATCTGTTGGCGGAATGAGAGCAAGTATATATAATGCAATGCCTTTGGAGGGAATTAACGAGCTTGTAGACTTCATGAAAGTCTTTGAAGCTAAATATGGCTAACTAAAAATGTCTAAGGAAAATTTAAAATCTTTAAGGTCAAAAATAGATAAAATCGATAAAGACCTTTTAAAACTTATACAAAAAAGAGCAGCTCTTGCAGTTAGCATAGGAAAGATTAAATCAAAAATTAGTCCCAACACTTCTTTTTACAAGCCAGATAGAGAAGCTACTATTCTTAGGAACATACTTAAAGCAAATGAAAAAGGGGCCCTTTCTAACGAGAAAGTAAGAACTATATATAAAGAACTTATTTCAGGATGCCTCTCATTAGAAGAGGCTTTAAGAATTTCCTATTTGGGTCCTGAGGGAACTCATTCAGAAGCTGCAGTTCATGGTCATTTTGGCTCTCTAGTTTCCAGAATCCCATCACCAACTATTGATGATGTTTTCCATCAAGTTTTAAAAGGGGAAGCAGATATAGGTGTTGTGCCCGTAGAAAATTCTTCTGAAGGAGTGATTAATACAACATTAAATTGTTTAGCAGATAATGACTCTCTTTCTATAATCGGAGAAATATATCTAGATATTAATCATCAGCTAGCATCTGGTAATAAATTTGATATTAAGGATGCTTTTGCAATCGCATCTCACCCTCAAGCCTTAGGTCAATGTAACAAATGGATAGAAAAAAATATTGGCTCAATTAAACGGTTAGAAATGCCAAGCTCTGCAGTTGCAGCTAAATATGCAAAAGAAAACAAGAATATTTTATGTATAGTCAATTCTCTTGCTGTTGAAAAATATAAGCTAAGATTGCAGAAAAAAGATATTCAAGATTATTCAGATAACAAAACTAGATTTCTAGTTATTGGTCAAAATGATTTAGCTTCAACCGGAAAAGATAAAACTTCATTCTTAATTCAGACGACGAACACCCCTGGTGCTTTAATAAATATTCTGAGACCTTTTGAAAAAAGAAAAATTAATTTAAGTAAGATTGAAACACGACCTTCAAGAGGAAATATTAATTCTCATGATTTTTTCATTGACTGTGAAGGTCATCAAAATGATCAAAAGCTTAGACTGGCAATAAAAGAAGTTAAAACAACTGGTTCTTTGGTACGAATATTAGGATCGTATCCACAACATGTATGAGTAAACTTTTAAATTATCTCAATGAAGGAATATCTGATCTTCACCCATACGAGCCGGGCCGCTCGATAGATGAGGTCATTGCAGAATATAAGCCTGATAAAGTTGTAAAACTAGCCAGCAATGAAAATCCACTAGGTCCATCTCCAAAAGCTATTAAAACACTAGCTTTAAGCAATGATTTGCATTTATATCCTGATGGCGATTCTAAAAAACTAAAATCTTTAATTGCAGACCATGAATCAGTTGGCACTGAAAATATTATTGTTGGTAACGGATCTAATGAAATATTAGAACTTGCAGCAAGAGCATTTCTTAATAAAGATGTAAGTGCAGTTATGTCTAAGCATGCTTTTGCAGTTTATAAAATAGTAACCAAAGCATGCGGATCAGAAATAATTGAAGTCCCAGCAAAAGACTGGAAGCATGATCTAGATGGATTTCCCTCAGCTACTAAAAAAAATACTAGAGTATGTTTTGTTGCTAATCCTAATAATCCAACAGGTACATATAATTCACATTCAGAATTTGAATCATTGATGGAAAAGATATCGCCTTCAATTTTAGTAATTCTTGATTTAGCATATTTTGAATACGTTAAGGCTGATGACTATATAAAAATTAATGAACTGCTAGATAAATATCACAATTTATTAATTACAAAAACATTCTCAAAAATACAAGGTCTCGCAAGCTTAAGAATTGGTTATGGTCTTGCATGTCAGGACTTGATTGGTGTTTTAAATAAAATTAGACAACCTTTTAATTCTAATGCTATTGCTCAGGAGGCAGCATGCAATGCTATTTTGGATAAAGAACATATTACAAAAAGTATTGAATTAAATTATTCTCAACGAGAATTTTTATTTAAAGAACTTACTGATTTAGGAATGGAGTGCATTCCCTCACAAGGGAATTTTATTTCTTTTAAGGGTAATTTTAATGCTCAAGAGTTATTTATTGAATTGATGAAGCAGGGAGTAATTGTAAGACCTGTAGCATTATATGATATGCCTGAATATATCCGTGTAACAGTTGGAACAGAAGATGAAAACTTATATTTTCTAAAAAAATTAAAGGAGCTTACTTAATGAGCAATCCAGCTAAGGAAATATTAGTAATTGGTCTAGGTTTAATAGGTTCCTCACTTGCAAAGGCTTCAAAAAACAAAGGGTTGGTGGTTCATGGTTTTGATGAAGATAAAAATAGCCTTGAGGAAGCATTAAATAAAAACATCATAGATAAATCATTTGAATCTTTAAAAGATATAAATGATAAAAGTTTAGTTGGAAAGATAGATATAATAATTGTTGCTGTTTCTCCTAGAGCAACCCAGGTTGTGATCTCTGAGTTAAAAAATTTATGGAACACAGAAATAACAATAACTGAAACATCAAGTGTTAAAAATCAACTTAACTTTGACTCACCCAATAACATAATCTTTTCTCACCCCATAGCGGGCTCAGATAAGTCTGGTATTAGCGGTATAGATGAAGAACTATTTCTTAACAAAAAAACAATCATTTGTAATCCTTACAATGCAAATGAAGTACATTTGAACAAGATAAAAAATTTCTGGCAGCATGCGCTTGCAATGAGAGTAAGCGAAATGTCTGTCAAAGAGCATGATCTTCTATTTGCTATGACAAGCCATTTGCCTCATTTGATTTCATATGCCCTTATCGATTCTATTAGATTGGCAGAAAAAGACGTGGGTGATAATGCGGGTGGGGGACTTAAAGAATTTATAAGGCTGAGCGGATCAAATCCTGAAATGTGGAAAGATATATTTGAGCTGAATGAAAAGAACATTATTAAATCATTAGCTAGCTTCCAATTATCAATAAATAATTTATTAGAATTAATAACAAAAATTAAAGAGATACCAAGCTCATTCTCTCATTCAGACATTCTTAAAAACGAACTAGAAGAAATTAAAAAATATAAAGAAGATACGTTTTGAATTTAGTTGCACAATATACCCCTTCAATTTCAGGCGAAGTTTTGTGTCCAGGTGATAAATCTATTTCCCAAAGAGTGGTAATCATAGGTTCGCTATTAAATGAAGATATTCAAATAAGTGGTTTCTTGAACGGAGAAGATCCAATATCTACAGCTAATGCTTTAAATGCAATAGGTTCTAGTATCAAGATTAATGGCACATCAGTTTCAATAAAAAAAAGAGATATTCCCTTCAAAGATCCTTCTGTAAATGTTGATCTTGGAAATTCAGGCACTGGCATGAGATTAATAATGGGTTTAATTTCAAGTCTTGGCATTAAAGCAACTCTTGTTGGAGACGAGTCATTAACAAAGCGCCCCATGTTAAGGGTTGCCAATCCCCTAAATGATATGGGTGCAACAGTAACTTGTAATGAAGGTAAGCCGCCTGTAAAAATCATAGATGGATTAATTAAAGATAATTTTTCTTATGAGATGCCCATAGCAAGTGCGCAAGTTAAATCTAGTATTATTCTTGCAGCTTTAGCTGCAAATAAAAAAGTAACTGTTATCGAAAAACACCCAACCAGAAATCATACAGAAAGAATGATAAGTTACTTCAATGGAGATATTCACACGGAACCTCATGGATTGGGAAATAAAATTACGTACATGCCTTCAAAATTAATACCAACAAAAAAATATGAAGTTGCTGGTGATTTTTCATCAGCCTCATTTTTAGTAGTTGCTGGCTTAATAGCAAAAGAATCAAATTTACTAATAAAAAATGTTGGACTTAATCCAACAAGATGCGGGTTAATAAGTGTCTTAAGATCGATGGGAGCAAAAATAAAAATAAAAAATGAACGTCTTATATCCAATGAAGAGGTTGGAGATATTCATGTTGTCTCATCAAAGTTGCATGGTATTGCTATAAGTGGAGATATTATTCCAAATATAATTGATGAAATTCCAATCTTAAGTATTGCTGCATCTTTTGCAAAAGGAGAAACATTAATTACTGAGGCAGAAGAGCTCAGAGTTAAGGAATCGGATAGACTTCAAGCAATATCAGATGGATTAAAAAAAATAAATATACATCACGAGTTATTTCATGATGGAATCAAAATTATTGGTTCCTCTGAAGATATATCTGTAATGGCTGAAATTGACTCTCATGGTGATCATAGAATTGCAATGAGTTTTCTTATTGCTAGCTTAAGATCTAAAAAGGGAATCTATGTTGAAGACTGTAAAAATATCCTAACTTCGTTTCCTAATTTTATTGAAGTAATGAGCTCACTGGGTATTGCAATAAATGAAAGATAATATCGTTACCATTGATGGGCCCTCTGCTTCAGGAAAAGGTACTCTTGCAAGAAATATTGCAAAATATTTAGGTTTTGAAATCCTCGATAGTGGTTTGTTATATAGAGTCTATGCTTATTTATATGACTGCGGGATTGAACATGCTCAAATAACAAAAACTATCAATCAGGATATAACTTTCAAGTCTGATGAGAGTGGAATCGTTGTTTTGAAAGAAAAAAATAATATTACCGATGAATTAAGAAAAGAATCTACAGCTAAAGCTGCGTCTAAAATTAGCGCACTTCCTGAGACTAGAGAAAACCTGCTCGTACTTCAACGGGGTTTTTATCTATCAAAAGGACTGGTAGCTGACGGACGAGATATGGGCACAGTAGTATTCCCTAATGCTAAGTTAAAAATTTTTCTAAATGCTTCACCTGAAATAAGAGCAAAAAGAAGACAATTAGAGTTGCAGAATCGAGGTCAAGAAGTTAATATGCTCGCTCTGATAGAGGACATTAAGCAAAGAGACTTAAAGGATAAAACTAGAAAGTTATCGCCTTTAATTCCAGCAGAAGATTCAATAGTAATTGATTCATCTGAAATGACCCCTGAAGAAGTACTGAGTTTTACTAAAAAGCTCACAAAAAAGGAATTTAATAAATGACAGAATCATTTGCCGCTTTACTTGATGAAAGTTTAAGCACTTTAGATATGCAACCTGGATCAATAGTATCTGGAGTTGTATTGGATGTAGATAACGACTGGGTAACAGTCCATGTAGGTTTAAAATCAGAAGGGGTCGTACCTCTTGATGAATTCAGAAATAACGAAGGAGAAGTTAACATATCTGTTGGTGATGAAGTTGAAGTTGCCTTAGAAGCTGTTGAAGATGGATATGGAGAAACAAGAATTTCTCGTGAAAAAGCAAGAAAAATAACAACTTGGAAAATGCTTGAAGAAGCTTTAGAAACTGGAGAGTTTGTTACTGGTAAAATTCATAATAGAGTTAAAGGCGGGTTTGCAGTTGAGGTAGAGGTTGTAAAAGCATTTTTACCTGGTTCTCTTGTTGATGTCAGGCCTGTAAAAGAAGCTCCTGATATAGAAAATACAGTTCAAGAATTTAAAGTAATCAAACTTGATTATAAAAGAAATAATGTAGTTCTTTCCAGAAAAGCTGTTCTTGAGAAAAATAACTCTGCTGTAAAAGTTGAGTTGTTAAAGAATCTTGAAGAGGGTCAAATAGTTAAGGGCGTTGTTAAGAATATAACTGATTATGGAGCTTTTGTAGACTTAGGTGGATTAGATGGCTTACTTCACATCACTGATATCTCATGGTCAAGAGTAACGAATCCTTCTGAATTTCTTAATATTGGAGAAGAAATAGATGTAAAAGTTCTTAGTTTTGATAAAGAAAAACTTAGAGTATCTTTAGGATTAAAACAAATCCAAAATGATCCATGGGAAAATGTTGAAAGCAACTATGCAGTTGGTGGCGTATACGAAGCATCTGTTTCTAACATTACTGATTATGGATGTTTTGCACAATTAGAAGAAGGGATTGAAGGCCTAATTCATTTATCTGAACTTGACTGGACAAGCAAGAATATCCATCCTTCAAAAGTTGTTGAAATGGATCAAAAAATTAAAGTCATGATTCTTGAAATTGATCACGATAAAAGAAGAATTTCACTTGGCCTTAAACAAACTAAAGCTAACCCTTGGACTGAATTTGCTAATAAATATGGCATTGGTGATAAAGTTGATGGTCAAATAAAGTCCATTACTGATTTTGGTATATTTGTTGGACTTGAGGGTGATATTGATGGATTAATTCATTTGTCTGATATTTCTGAAGACGAAGATCCAAAAGAAGCACTGGAGCAATTCAAGAAGGGTGATAAACTTGATTGTATAGTTTTTGCCATTGACGCAGAGAGAGAAAGAATATCTTTAAAGCTGAGTGAATAACAATAAACAAAAGACTTTCAATCGTTCGGATATTGAGCTAGCTTTAAGTCAAGAGTTTCAAAATCTTAATAAATCACAAATTTCATTAGCGATTGATTCTATTTTAGAATCAATTGTTGATGCTGTTGCGCTAGATGAAAAGGTTGAAATAAGAGGATTTGGCACCTTTTCAAAGAAGTATATAAGGCCTCGAAAGTTTATTAATCCTAAAACTAAAGAAGTATCATATTTAGGCGAGACTGCAACAATGCACTTCAAGCCATCAAAATCATTGATAGAAAAGTAACTTAAGTTTAACATTTACAAACTATGTCAAAACCAATCATCGTAGCGGTCGATGAGACTCAACTGAGCTCTTTCAAGCAAACTGTTAATTCTCTTGATAGTAACTTATGTATGATCAAGGTAGGAAGCGTAAGTTTTAATGCTATAGGGCATGAAGCTATCAGATATGCTGCCTCTAAGGGGTTTGAAATTTTTTTAGATTTAAAATTACATGACATACCAAATACTGTAAAAAAATCTATCGAGGGACTAATTTCATTGCCAATAGGTATGATGACTATTCACACTTCTGGTGGCCTAGAGATGATGAAAGCTGCTAAGAAAGCAGTTGAAGATAGCAATATTAAAATATTTGGTGTTACAGCTTTAACCAGCTTATCAGATGATGATACTAGCGTTATCTTTAAAAGAACTGCATCTAATCAGGTTAAAGCAATGTTAGATTTAGCTCAAGAAGCACAAATAGACGGAGTTGTATGTTCACCTCATGAACTTGACTTGGTTGTTGCACGAAAATCATTGCTTTCTATAACTCCAGGAATAAGACTTTATGAATCTTCAGATGATCAAAGCAGGGTAATGACTCCAAAAGATGCTATTTCTAAAGGTGCGGACTATATCGTGATAGGTAGACCTATCACTAATGCACCAAATATTGGTGAAGCCCTTCAAAAAATTCATAATTCAATATATTAGATATGAGCATACTCAATAAAATTATAGATGAGACTTCTCAATGCAAAGATGAGGTTTATAAGCGTTCATACTCAAACAATAATTTAGAATATAAATCTTCATTAAGGAGATTTAACAGTAAGCTCTTTTCTTTATTTAAATCTCACTATGATGATTTAAAGGTTTCACAATCAATTCAATCTTTATTTAAAGGTGATATTGTTAATGAAACTGAAAATCAAGCAGCATTACATCATATCTACAGAGATATTTATGCATCCTCCTCAAACAATTTCGCTTCTGCAGAATTAAAAAAATCTTGTCGTTTAAGTATTGAAAAGTGTATAAGACTCCAACAGGACTTAATTAAAAAAGATATTAAAAACATTGTTACTATTGGTATTGGTGGTTCTTTTGAAGGACCTAAATTATTAATTGAAACACTAACTAGTGAGAATGATAGAAACTTTAAGCATATTTTCTTAACCGGACCAGATATAGTTGAATTTAATGAAACAGTTAAACCATTAAATCAGGAAGATACTTTTTTTATTGTTTCCTCTAAGTCATTCAGCACTGATGAAACCCTGCAAAGTATGGCTTTATCTAAAGCATGGTTAGAAACAAAATGTAAATTTGAAGATCACTTTATAGCTATTACCTCCCAGCCAGATAAGGCTCAAAACTTTGGCTTTAAAGAAAACATAATTGAATTTCCAAATGAAATTGGAGGAAGGTACTCAATGTGGTCTCCAATATCACTTCCAGCAATATTAGAACTTGGAGAAAATTTTAAAGAGTTTTTGGTAGGAGGACATGAAGCAGACAATCTTCTGCTTAACGATGATGATTATAATGACTTTATAAAGTTATTATCTTTCAGTGATATCTGGTATAACAATTTTGATGATAAACATACAAGAGTTCTTCTTTTGTATAGCTGGAAAATGAGATTCTTTTCTGATTATGCTCAGCAACTTGAAATGGAGTCTATTGGAAAGCAAGCAAATCCTAACTCAATATTTAAAAATACTGGTCAGGTTATTTTTGGGGGTTTTGGTTCTACAGCCCAACATAGTTACTTTCAATTACTACATCAAGGCACAGCTTCTGCATGTGCAGATATTTTTACAATTGAGTCTAATAAAGGCACTAATAAATTGTTATATGCCCAATCACAAGCACAAGCAGGTCTTTTATCAAATGGACCCCATGAAGAACTAGAATCATTCGAACAAGTAAATGGAAATATTCCTACAAATCTATTCATACTCAAAGAATTAAATCCAAAAACTCTAGGGTTTTTAATTGCAACTTGGGAACATAGAACTTATGTGACTGCAAAAATGCTTCAGATTAATCCTTTTGATCAATATGGTGTAGCTGCTGGAAAATTTTTTGCTAAAAAATATCTTGATGAGAATAAAACTTAAAACATATGTAAATATTGATCTATAAAATCTGTTTTGATTTCTTATATTTTTCTTTCCTAAAAAATAAATATGAGAATCCAAATAATAAAACTGGCATTAGAGGTAATAAGTATCTCATATGCCCAATAGCTATAATAGGAACTACTAAATAAACAAATACTATCAAAAAAGATATATCTCTTTTCATTGCAACAAATTTTATAAACCCATACAAACCAACTGTATGCACAATGATTAGAATAAAAGATGTAAAAAGTGACATTAAATCAATAATCTCATACTCAGCAATAAACACTCTCGTTACCGCTACGGACTCTCTAAAACCCATGGTATAAATGAGGTTAAAAATAACCTTTATAAATAAATTTATATCTGAATTAATATTTGCAAATCGATAGCTAAAAGACATTACAGGTATATAAGATATTAGGGCAATTATGAAAAGTAGAAACGGAAAAATTAATTTTTTGCTACCACTTCTGAAAAAAGAAAGGATTTCCCATATAGCATAAATAAAAAATACTGGTATTAGAGCGACTCTAAGATTCATAAGCATTAAAGATAATAGTACAAACAATAAGTCAATATGTTTGTTGTTTGCTTTGTAAAAAAAGATCAAAAATATTCCAAGAGTAGCAAAAATATCTGTATAAAATCTAAAGAAATATACGTTCATATATGGATGAATTACAAAAAGAGCTATTAACAAATATTTGCCATATTCATTTAAGTATCTTTGTGAGATTAAAAAATAGCCAATTAGCACTGCCATGTTTATTAGAGTGGCTATAAAAATAAATATCGGTGATTTATATGTAATTTCTTGACCAGTTAATGAAGAAAGTGAGCAAAAAATTTTTCCATAAGACCTATTTATCCAAGAATCTGATGAGCAATTACTGTAGGCTGCACTAAAATCAGGGTAAGTGAACATGTCCCAGCCAAGATAGACTGCAAAAAAGTATAATGTAGAAAGGGAAATTATAATTTTTGAAATAATCAGAATCGGGATATGCTTATTCATAATTGATATTTATTATTCTTCCAATGAATATGGAATCCAAGAATCTATAACCATTTCCTTGAGACCCTTCTTTGATTTCCATCTCATTTTTTTATTAATTTTTGTTATATCAGCATAATTGGATGCTATATCTCCTGGTCTGTCGTTTATAAATTTATAATTGATTAATAATTTATTATATTTAATAAAGCTCTTAATTAAATTTAGAATAGTTATTGGATTGCCAGTACCAACATTGTATACATCATACCCCTCAAATGAATTTATAAAATCAATGGATTTTAAATGAGCTCCCAATAAATCATCTATATGAATAAAATCTCTTTCACATGTTCCATCTTTTGTGGAATATGAATTTCCATATATTTTTAAAAATTTATTTTTCTTTAATGCTACTTTAACTATCTCTTGCATGATTGTCCCAGTTTTTCTGATTAACTGTTCTTTAAATAAATTGCTAGAATGAGATCCAATAGGATTAAAATATCTTAGTGAAATACCATCAATTTGCCCTTGATTCGCAGTATCTTTAATTAATTCTTCACATGCTAATTTTGATTCCGCATAAGGAGATATTGGTCTACAGACAGCATTCTCCATGATAGGTTGAATATCTTGATTACCATAAACTGCTGCAGATGAGCTGTAAATTATTTTTTTACAACCATGTAACTTCATAATCTTGATAATATTTCTAGTAGATTCAATATTGTTTATTAAATACAAATCTGGATTAATAATTGACTCTTGAACTGACTTTAAAGCTGCTAAATGAATAACCAGATCTGGTTTATGTTCATTGAATACCGAATCTAATATTTCTATATTTGAAGAAAGGTCTAATTTAAAAAACTTAAACTTATTTTTAAAATTTATCTCAAGTTTTAATGTTTTTTCTGGGTTAGAATTTATATAGCTATCTATTCCTATAACTCTATGACCCATCTTTAACAAGTCGTATGCTAGAGGAGCACCTATAAATCCGGCAGATCCTGTTACAAGAATGTTCATATTTTTGTTATCCATGGCCAATTATATCTATATAATTTAAATATGCTTGATAAAGTTTATATATTGATTCCTGTATTCAATGAAGAAAAAAAGATTAAGAGCGTTGTATCTGATTTAAGTAAATATTTTGTAAATATAGTTGCAGTAAATGATGGTTCAACAGATTCTTCAAGGGATATACTCGAGTCCTTGGATGTAACATTATTAAATCATTCAATTAATTTAGGACAGGGTGCAGCAATATCTACTGGATTTAAATACATCCAGAATTTAATGAATGCTAAAGCAGTTGTAACTTTTGATGCTGACGGTCAACATTCTGTTGAGGATGCAAAGACTTTTGCAAAAGAAATACTTTCATGCGATGAAGAGGTCATCTTTGGAAGCAGGTTTATAAAAAATAAAGCAAACGTACCTTTTCTTAAAAAAATTGCCTTATCGATAGTAGTATTATTTACTAATAGATTTAGTAGGACTAAATTATCAGATGCACATAATGGTTTGAAAGCTATAAAAAAAGATTCTTTAAAAAAAATTGATATTACTATCGATGGGTTTGGATTTGAATCACAAATAATTCATCAAGTATCAAAAAAAAATATGACATACAAAGAATTGCCCACCAACACAATCTATACAAGTTACTCAAAAAACAAAGGACAGAAGTTAATTAATGGATTAATCATATTGGAAGACCTTTTTAAATCTCGAGGCACTAAATGATTTTTAAGATAATTTTTATTTCAATTTTTTCTGGGTTATTTATTTATAGTTTAATTCGACCTTTTTATAGTTCAGTTGCTAGATGGTTTTTAATGATTGGATCAGTATTGGGCATTCTAAGTATCTTAGGAGCCGAATACACACAGTTAATTGCAGATTTCTTAGGAATCGGAAGAGGGGCTGATGTTTATTTGTATCTTAGTTTAGTAACAATTTTCTTATTTGTAGCCTTTACTATAAATAGGTTTGATGCTTTAAACCAAAAGATATCCCTTCTAGTTAAAGAGTTAGCTATTTCTAATGTAGATAAGAATCAAAAAAATAAAGACTAAATGTTTACCAATTTATAGTATCTAAGATCTCTTCTTTGCTAGTGTTGTATCTATTATAGGATAATGAATTTTTCCATTTGACAGACTCAATATCTAATATCCTTGATAAATATATATTCCTAGAAAAAAAACATTTAAATAAAATAAATGGTAATAATTTTATAAAAGCTTTTCTTTCTGTTTTATATATATGTGCTATCTTTAAGCAGTCAGCCCAACAAAATAGCCCATATTTTTTCATAATGAAGTGGTTTTTTTGACTCTTAAGTGGGCGAAACACACTAATTGGTATAAATAGTGTTTTTCTATAATTATATGCAGGTATATAACAGGGTGTTACTCCATAAGCTTTTGCAAATTTATCGACAATTAATGCTAGAGAGTCATGATCCGGATGACCTCCCTCAAAATTTAACGTAATAATATGATTAAAATTTTCTTTGAAATGCAAATTTTCGATATGTTCATAAATGTTTTTTGAAGATGCGCTTAATTTTAAGTCCTCAACCTCAAAAATATCATTAAGATAAGATATATTTTCTTTTTTACAACCTAACAACTCTAAAGCGGAAATACTTTCAGATCTTCTTTGTTTTTTTGTTTCTTCAGAATCAAAAACTCTTTCCGCACAGTATATAGTTTTGAGTTTTTTAGAATTGTATTTGGTTATGCTTTTGATTAATGGAACAAGTGCAAATTCATCATCTAAGTGAGGCAAGACGATTAGTATCTTTTTTGAAATATCTATATTTAGATGAGTTGAATCCATGGCTATATTGTTTAATATTTAGTTTATGTTATGAGTCGATATAGAAAAAGTAAAACATAATTCATTTCTTTGTTCTTGTTATAGGTATTTCTAATATTCTTTCTTGATAGCATCAATAAGCTGTATAACTAATATAAAAAAATATAGTATTATCAAACCATGCAAGAGTCATTAAATAATAATTATTCTTTTGAAGCTATAGATACTTCTGTTTCAGGATTAAAAGCTTTGTCAGAATTTCTTTCTGATACCTTTAAAAGTTCAAAATTTACTCCAGATTATTTAGACTGGATGTACAACCATAATCCTGTTGGGGGTGTTGTCGGATTCAATGCTATTTTTGAAAATAAATTAGCTGCTCATTATGCTTTAATACCTTTAGAAGCAAGATATAAGAATGAAAAAATCAAAGCTCTTCTCTCATTAAATACAGCAACTGGTTCCATGCATCAGGGACGGGGCTTATTTACAATTTTAGCCAATAAAACATATGTGAAGTCCAAAGATTTGGGCTTTGACATTGTATTTGGAGTTGCAAATGCTAATAGTATTTATGGCTTTATTAAAAAACTTGATTGGAACTATATAGATCAATTGGATACTTGCGTCTCATTGACTTTACCAAAGAAAATTGAAATTGAAAAACTGAGGCATTGTTTAACACTTCCTCTATCTGATAGTACAACAAAATGGAGATTATCAAACCCAAACTATAAATATTACAAATGCAACTTCGGAAAAATTAATATAGTTGCCAATGATATTAATTATTTTGCTCGGTCTATTTTAAAAATAAGTCAAGCTACCTCTGATGATACAAAATTTTTAATGCCTAAGATAAATTTTTGGGTAGGAATATCTAATTCATACTCATGGAAAAAAGGATTTCGAAGTGGTTTTAAGATACCAGAATTTTTAAAGCCAAGCCCATTGCACTTAATTTATAAGAATCTTTCTTCTGAGATAGATCTAAATAGAAGAAATATTCATTTTGAAGCAATTAATTTTGATGCATTTTAATAAATTATTAAAGATGAATGATATAGTAAAATACTATGGCTTAATAATTATCTGTTATCTAATAGAGCTATATTTTTTCAATTTTTTTCAATTTATAAATTTTATTCAGCCTGAGATAATCAATTTTTTAATAAGGTTTATTATGGTGATACTTACAGCAGGTATTGTTAAATTTTTTGTATTTAGAGATAGTAAGAATTTTTTTCAATTATTTTTTATTTTAAGCGTAATTAACCCTTTTATGTCTAGCACCTCACTATTTTTTTTATTTGGGATGTTAGGGATGAATATCATTATTGCAAAGATTATAGGGGATATTCTTACTTCGTTAATCTTATTTTATGTTTTAAAATTTTTTATAAAGGTTTAGGTATGTCAAGAATTGTTTTTCAAAATTAACTTTTACCAAAGAGGAGCTACTGGCACAACTATAAATGCCCCCTGAAGAATCAGAATATAGTTATTTACTTTTTACTGATACAGGTTGCTTCGGCTGTGGATATGGACTCAGTTTTAATTATTTAAGGTAAATGTTATTATCTTGATAGTAAATAAAAGAGATAGTGTGAATGAATACGTCCGATATTGAACTTCCTTCAAATAGAAAACTTGGCCTCTTCTTTTCAGCTTTTTCATTTATCCTTAGCATCTATTTTTATAATAATCCTTTATTAACATTCATATTGATTACAGTAGGATTTTTATTTTTTACAGTAGCATTTATCAAACCAGATTTATTATTACCTCTTAATAAACTATGGATGCGGTTTGGCCTGCTAATAGGAAGGATTATTAGTCCTATCGTGCTTGGTGTTATTTACTTTGGATTATTTATGCCTATTAGTTTTATCATGCGACTTATTGGGAGAGATGAATTACGTCTTCGTGCTAATAATGATGGCACTTACTGGATTTCAAGAGAAAATTCTTCAATCAAATCTGCTGCTTTTAAGAATCAATTTTAAAAAATGGAATTTCTAAAAGAACTTTTCATATTTCTTAAAGAAAGAAAAAAACTATGGCTTGCACCTATTATAATTGTAATGCTTATTCTAGGAGGATTGCTTATCCTAGCTCATGGCTCAGTGCTAGCCCCATTCATATATACAATATTTTAGCAGTTATCATAATATGTATATTTTAGGTATATCAGCTTTTTACCATGATAGCGCAGCATGCTTATTGAAAGATGGTGAAATTATTGCTGCAGTTCAAGAGGAGAGATTTACACGAAAGAAACATGACTCTGGATTCCCGACTAATGCAATCATATATTGTTTAAAAGAAGCTAATATTAGTTCCTCAGAAATTTCTAATGTTATTTTTTATGAAAAACCATTTTTAAAGTTTGAGCGGTTATTAGAAACATATTTGGCATTTGCTCCAAAAGGTTTTAGAAGTTTTTCAATGGCAATGCCTTTATGGATAAAAGAAAAACTATTTCAAAAATCAATATTAATTAAAGAACTTAAAGCAACTCTGGGTGAAAAAGAAAATTGGAAAGAAAAATTACTTTTTTCTGAACATCATCTTTCTCATGCAGCAAGCGCATTTTATCCATCACCATTTGAGAGGGCTGCAGTGCTTACCCTTGATGGTGTGGGTGAGTGGACAACAACATCTTTTGCAGTTGGAAATGGAAATAATCTAAAAATACTTAAAGAAATTCATTTTCCACATTCTCTTGGCCTCCTATACTCTTCTTTCACTTACTATACAGGATTTAAAGTGAATTCAGGGGAATACAAGGTTATGGGCTTAGCTCCTTATGGTGAACCTAAATATGCAGAATTAATTTATGAAAAACTTGTCAGGGTTAATGATGATGGAAGTTTTCAGCTTGATATGAGTTATTTTGATTTTGCAACTGGCCTGACAATGACAAATAAAAAATTTAATGATTTATTTGGTGGACCTCCTCGCACCTCTGAATCAAAGCTCACTCAACGTGAAATGGATTTAGCTGCTTCTATTCAAAAAGTTACAGAAGATATTGTTATTAAACTAGCAAAAGGTATTGCAAAGGAAACTAATGAAAAAAATTTATGTTTAGCTGGAGGAGTTGCCTTAAATTGTGTTGTAAATGGCATACTTATGCGAGAAAAAATATTTGAAAATATCTGGATACAACCTGCTGCTGGAGACGCAGGAGGGTCATTGGGAGCGGCATTGTCCGCATGGTTTATGCATTACAAAAATGAACGAAGAGTTTCAAAAAAAGGTGATTCAATGAAAGGTGCATATTTAGGCCCCAGTTTTAAAAGTGATGAAGTTGAGATTGAGCTTAAAAAGTGTGGCGCTTCATATAAAAAAATGCCACGCATAGATTTAATTGAAGAAGTAGCTAGCTTGCTCTCGAATCAGAAAGCTATAGGTTGGATGCAAGGAAGGATGGAATTTGGTCCACGTGCTCTTGGTGGAAGAAGCATAATCGCAGATCCAAGATCTTCAGTAATGCAAAAACAGTTAAATCTAAAGGTCAAATATAGAGAAAGTTTTAGACCCTTTGCTCCAAGTGTTTTAATAGAGGACTTAAGCGAATGGTTTGAAATGAATAACGAAAGTCCATACATGCTTATAGTTGCTGATTTAATAAAAAATAAAAGAAAAGAGATGTCGATTAAAGAAGAGGCTTTATTTGGGATAGATAAACTTAATATACCCCGTTCTGAAGTTCCAGCAATAACTCATGTTGATTATTCTGCAAGAGTTCAGACTGTTAATAAAAACACAAACCCTCTGTATCATGAACTTATATCTAAGTTTAAAGAGATCACAGGATGTCCAATTATAGTAAATACATCCTTTAATGTTAGAGGCGAACCAATAGTTTGTTCTCCAAGTGATGCTTTTAAGTGTTTTATGGGAACTGAATTAGATGTATTAATTGTTGGCGATTACATCGCTTATAAAGAAGATCAAGATAAATTATTATTTGATAATTATAAAGATAAATATGAGTTGGATTAAAGATTTTCTAGGAAAAGATAGAGAAGAGTTATTAACTTCATCATTTATCTTAATAGTTCTCTTATCTGCACTTTCAATAATATTTATACTTCTTTTATTAAGGCTGACAGGAGAGGGTGCATACGTTTCTTTTAGTTATTATATTTATTTATTTTTCTTATCATTTTTGGTGCTAATTTTTATAAGAAAAAGAATACTTTCTTATTTTTTCTTAATTACTTTAATACTTGAGCTTTTGTTTGGCTTAATACCTATAGGCCTTGATAAATTACATATTATTAATATGCAATGGTTTGTCCCAAGAGCCTCATTTGAAAAAAAGTTTGAATTTCATCCAATGCTAGGAGCCATACCTATACCTGAATATAATTCCCATGAAGCAAATCATACAAAAGAATCAACAAGAAAAAATAAAAACAAGTTTGATAAATCAAAAGAACATATAGCTATATTTGGTGGTTCAACAACTTATGATATTGGTCTTTATGATGATGATACATGGGTAAGTCTTATAGATGAACTTCTACCAAGTTATAGCGTTTCAAATAATGGCGTTCCAGGATATTCATCAGCAGAGCATGTTATACAGACAGCGTTTTACCCAGATAGGGCAGGCAAAATGCCAATATGCAATATTTATTTTATAGGTTGGAATGATATCAGAAATTTTGGCATAAAAAATCTAGATAGTGGCTATGCTAATTTCCATCTTTTATCACAATATGGCAATCTGAGAGTAAGAAAAAGTCTTAACTCTCCATCTCCAATTTTAAATTTATTGCTTATGAATTTTGGAGCCAATGAGCTACCTCTTCCTATAGAAGAAGGAATATTAAATAAAGATATCGCTAGTGCTGATATGGTATTCACTTTTGCTGAGAGGAATATTAAAAATATTATTGCAATAAATAAAGAGAGAAACATAAATAGCTTATTTATTGCACAAATTCTTAATAAATCTATGTTAGAAAATAATGATGATATTTTTGGATGGGTTCCTTATGTAAGAAATAACGATCTTTGGCCTTTACAAAAAAGATTCAATGACATGGTTAATAAAATTGCAAAAGAAGAAGAATTTTTCTTTTACTACCCAAGTGAAGATCTTTTTACAGAGAAGGATTTTCTAGATCATGGGCATTTTAGCAAAGAGGGCGCTAGTAAATTTGCTAATCTTATATTGCCTAAGGTAAAAGAAAGTTGTAATTTAAAATAGCTTTATAAGGATTATAAATTAGTTACATAGTCTATTGTTTTAATTTTATTTTTAGAACAAAATTTTTTCCAATCAGTAAATTCTGTCCATTGGTATGCAAATACAAAATCAATTTGTGATTCTTTTGAGCACTCATAATCAAATTTGCTATCACCAATAAAAAGAGCAGGTTTAACTATATTGCCTTCCTCAATTTCTCTTTTAAAAATTTTATTTTTTGGAGTTGGGCTTCCAAAAATACCTCTATCAAAAAACTTAGAAAGATCTCTTATATCAAATACTTTTCGTAATTCAGCTTCATCACCTCCGGAGATAATCATCCATGAAGAACTTTTAGTAGATTTTCTGAATTCATCTAGGTTAGCAACTAACTCGCATTCTCGCAAACCTTTAACAACATGGTTGCTAAATTGTTTTGCAAGAGACTCAACAGTTATTTTTTTATCAGCTTTAAAATTAGGATGAAGAATTTCATTTATAAAATACTGAAATTTAAGATATCTAGACACCCCACCATTTTTTTTATTGTAAGATACTAATTTTTTTGCTTCATCTTTTCCAAATTTTTTTGCCACTTTGCTGAATGCATCAGACTTTACCTTATTTGAGTTAAGTATTACTCCATCGCAATCAAATACTATTGTTTTATAGTCTTGAAGTTTCATTATTTGCTTTTTTTAATTCATGCTCTACTTTAGGTACGTCACTTGGGACATCTACAGCAAGGCTTCCAGGTTTACATTCAAACATGTATATATCTTCATTGAGGTCTAAAAACCGCAATATCTCTATATCTTCGCTTTCTTCAACATCAGTTTTTTTCTTATATTGAGAAAATTTATTTAGTTGTTTTTTGTTGAAACCATATATACATACTTGCTTCTTATATCTGGATGGCTTTTTACTGTCTTCTTTAAATCCTGGTATTGCGTTTCTTGACATATAAATTAATTTGTTTTCGTAAGTTGTTATTACTTTAGGAATGTTAATGTTGGTTGGATCTTCATCATCATCCATCCAGCAAAAACCATTAATAACAGCATTTGGTTTTTCTTTTTTAATTTTTATGCATTTTTTGATATCTTTAGGATCAATTAAAGGTTCATCACCTTGAACATTAATATATATATCATAGTCAATCAGTGATGCTGCCTCAGCAATTCTATCTGTACCTGTTAGATGGTTTGGACTAGTCATTAACGATTGGTAGCCATTATGATTAGCTTCTTCTGCTATTCTGTTATCATCTGTGGCAATGAAAACATTTTCTTTTCCAACTGCTAGAGCTGAAATGTCTGCTACCCAAATAATCATTGATTGATTAAGAAGTTTTGTAAGGGGTTTTCCAGGAAATCTAGAGGAATTATATCTGGCTGGAATTATTACACAGGATTTAGACATTAGAAGCCATATACACTCTTGGATTTTAATCCTTTAATACGAGTAGGTGTGATTGCTGTTATATTTGGATTTTCAACAGAATCATTATATCTATTAATAATTTTTTGGATTTCTGAGTTTCTATCATCTCCAGGAGGGTATCCATCAAAACCCGCCATAAATATATTACCTGCCTCACCTGATTTTGCTGCAGCTAGGGCATATGCAATAACTAATGATGATGGCACTGTACACCACTTATCTTCATATACAAATTTTGTATGATCAAAGCTCAATCCGTAATCAAGCAATTCTTTATTTTTTAAAGCCTCTTGCAATTCAGCAGGAAGCATTGAGATGGGGGTGATTAGTGGTTCTTTTAAATTAAGATGATCGTCTATATCTGCTAGCAATCTTACTGGATGAGATGCAATTCTATAATTTATGAATTGAGAATCTATTCCTGATTGAGTATTTAATGCCATTACAGTAGGCATTTCTTTTTTAATAAAAGCCTCAATTGCAGTTTTATGTTTTTTAATACCATCACCACCACCAAGTATTAGCACATCCTTATTTTTAAAGATTTTTTTTGGTGACCATGAGCCTTTTAATTCACCTTTAAGAAAATTTTTAGCATTCTCCATATTGTCTGAACTAAATTTTTTACCACCTACCGTTTGTAAATGCTCTATAACTGAAAATATGTCCTCCTCGTTATATCTAGAGTCACTAAGCATTTCTTGAATATATGTTGGATGAATACCATGTTTACCTGCTAGATAATAGTATGGATTAGTGCCCCATTGATGTATTGATTTCATTGGAGAAAAATGATTTTTTATTAATTCCATTAGTGGCACCATGTTTGATTTAGTTGATCGTATCTCATCTAATTCAATAATAAATTCTTCTGTTCTTGTATTACCAGGGCCTCTTCCCATGCCAGTTACAGTTGCATCAATCCAAGATGCACCTGCTTTTATAGCGCTTAGAGAGTTAGATAGACCTAAACCCATGTTGTCGTGTGTATGAATACCGATATCTTTTGTCCAATTCTGACGAATTAAGTTGATTATCCTATTTACATCTGAAGGATTCATGCTACCCATACTATCTGCAAAATATAGAACCTCTATTTTTGATGATGAGGCCATTTTTGACATTTCAATAACCTCAGAGTCTGTTCTATCAGCTATTTGCATTAGATTAATGCCCACCCTATATCCTTTCGATGTTAATATCTCACTTGCATCAAACGCCGTTTTTAATTCATGAAAATGACAGGCAAATCTTATTAAATCAACAGGTGATTTGTTTGCATCAAGAGGAAAAATCTCGTCTAAAACTTTTTGATAACCAGCTTCTGAGCATAAATCAGAACCATTTACCATGACACCTATGGTCATTCCTTCAGGTATATTCAGTGATTGAAGAAAAGAGTCTGTTGTAAATGCAAAAGGACCTTTGAAGTCATTATTTTTTAAGAACCTAAAGCCTATTTCAACAATATCAACATTCGCTGCGCTCATTGATTGAAGATAGTCATTAGTTAATTTAGGATCAAAATCCCAAGAATTATAATAGCCTCCATCTCTTAAGGTGCAGTCTAAAAAAGTAATATTTTGTTTCATAAAATTTTATCTGTTTATATAAAAGACATTCTATATTAGATTAGAATATATATATATTTTAAACGCTATAAAAGTATTATATTATTAAACTCCCATGCAAAATCTGAAAAAGCTTATAACATCAATTAAAAATAATGGATTGGCTGAAACAATTAGTTTAATTGTTAAAAAAGTAAAGTATAAGAAAATGCTTAAAGCAGAGTCTCTTGAAGACCGCTTTAATTTAATCTACCAAGAAAATCATTGGTCGAGTAATGAATCTATTAGCGGAGATGGATCGGAAATAGCTTATACCAAAAATTTACGGTCTTGGCTCATTAAAAAAATAAATGAATTAGACGTGAAGAAATTGGTAGATGCTCCTTGTGGTGACTTTAATTGGATGAAGCTTGTTACTCAAGAGGTAAATATAGACTATATAGGTATTGATATAGTCAAGGACATCATCGCAACAAACAATAATCTATATCAAAATTCTAATATCAATTTTGATGTTGGAAATATCTGCAAAGATGCTCTACCAGCCTGCGATTTGTTAATGGTCAGAGATTGCTTATTTCATTTATCTTTCGAAGACATCAATAAATTTTTAGAAAATATTTCTAACTTAGAATATAAATATTTGTTGACCACAACACATAAGTTTGATGAAGAATACTTGAATACAGATATTAAATCAGGAGATTTTAGACATATAAACCTTTTTAATAGGCCTTTTAATTTTAGTCAATCAGATGTTATTGATAGAGTTAATGATTTCCCTGACAATCATAAGCTTTTACCTCGTGAGATGATTCTGATAGAAAAACAAAATGTTCCATCTTCAATTGCAAATTTGTGAAGAATAATATTATTAATTTATATTGAGGTTTCTTAAATATCTAAAAAATAATGGCTTTTAACCTAAAGAAGATTCCTAGCACTCCAGGAGTTTATAAATTTTTTAGTAAACATAAGATTATTTATATTGGTAAAGCTAAAAATTTAAAAAAAAGAGTCTCAAGCTATTTCGGCAATTCATATAGGGATAGAAAAACATCACAAATAAGACTTTTGACAGATGACATAGAGACGTTCTCTACAAAAAATGAAGTTGAAGCATTGCTTCTAGAACAAACTCTCATAAAAGAAAACAAACCAAAATTCAATATTCTATTAAGAGATGATAAAACTTATCCGTATATTTATTTTTCACTAGATCACGAATATCCTGGGATATATTCTAAGAGAACAAAGCAGGCTGTTGGAGAAAAATTCTTTGGGCCTTTCGTAAGTTCTGAAGCAGTCAAAAAATCTATAAAAGAGATACAAAAAATTTTCCAAGTGCGAAATTGCAGTGACTCTACTTTTTCTAATAGAACTAGGCCATGCATAGAGCATCAAATGAAAAGATGCTCAGCACCTTGTGTAGGTAAAATTAGCGCTGTTAATTATGGCGAAGACATTATTGATGCAAAATCTTATCTCTCTTCATCAGATTTGCAAACAATCGATCGTTTAACATTAGATATTCAAAAAGCATCAAAAGAATTAGATTTTGAAAAAGCTGCAGATATTAGAGACAGACTAAAAAGACTAAAACAGATAAGAGAAGAGCAATCAGTAATTACAAACGCGAAAGATGTTGATATTTTTTCAATTCATCTTGAGGATAATTATATTGGTATATGCATAATAGTTGTTCGCAGGGGTAAAATAAGAGGTACAAAAACCTATCTTATTAAACAAGCCTATTACTCCTCTATTGAAGAAGTCTATCAAACTATAATAATTAACTTCTATGATAACCACCTAGACGTACCAAAAAAAGTTCTTTCTTCAAAAGCTCTTATTAATAAAAAACTATTAAGTAGAGTTATGAAAAAAAAGTATGGTATTGCCATAAAATTTGTTCATACACCGAGTAAATCAATAAGGCCTATATATAATCTTTCTAAAATGAATGCTAAGCAAGTTATTCAAAATCATATAAACAAGGAAGATAAATATACCTTTGCATTTAACGAGCTTAAGGAGACTTTAGGATTAGAAAAAGATATTAAAAAAATTGAGGCATTTGATATTAGTCATATTTCTGGGGATCATGCCGTTGCTTCTTGTGTAGTTTTCTCAAAGGTGGGCCCTTTAAAAGCAAGTTACAGGTTATTTAATATCCCCAAAGAACTATCTTCTAATGATGTGGGCTCAATTCAGCATGTTCTTGAGAGAAGAATTAAATATTTCAATGACCCTAGAGTGAAACCAGACATTATTCTTATAGACGGAGGAAAAGCACAATTAAATTTTAGTCAATCTGTTATAAATAAATCTTTGTATAAAGATATTAGAGTCTTGTCTATTTTCAAAGGCTCTAAAAGAATACGAGCAACTGAAACAATTCTTTGTGATGCTGGAATAATTGAGTTTGATAAGAACTCCAAGGCATTTTTATTATTACAGGAAATAAGAGATGAGTCTCATAGGTTTGCCATAAAGGCTCAAAGAAATAAAAAAAGAGGAAATATTAGAAAATCTTCGTTAGATAAAGTTAATGGCGTTGGGGCAGTGATTAAAAAAAGATTAATGAATAAATTTAGAAGCATTGAAAATATTAAATCATCAAAAATTGAAGAATTGATGACTGTTAAAGGGATTAATGAGAAAATAGCAAAACAAATTATCCAAAAAATCCAATAATGATAACTTTATTAAACCTTATAACATTTTCAAGAATTTTCTTAGGCGGAGTTATTTTTCTTATATTGGCTTTATCTGACAAATATTTACTCGCATTGATATTATTTTATATTGCAAGTCTTACTGATTGGTTTGATGGTTATTTAGCAAGAAAATATAATGCCGTATCTCAGTTTGGAGAAATTCTTGATCCTATTGCAGATAAAATTTTAATTGTTTTTATTTTTTTTGCTTTAGCAATAAACCTTTCGAGTTACCTAATTGGTTTTTGTGCCGCAATAATTATTTCAAGAGAGATTTGGGTTGGTGCTTTAAGGGATTTAAATGCTAGAAATAATAATAGTAATTCTACTAAAGTTACATTCTTAGCGAAAATAAAAACTACGGTTCAACTTTTTACAATAAGTATTTATTTAATTGCACTGACAATAAGCAATATGCTTATGATTATAATTGCAGATATTTTACTTTTTACATCCTTATTTATTACACTTTATACAGGTTATATTTATACATATAACACTTTTAAAAAAGAATAAAAAACTTCAAACAATAACTATATATAATAGGGTAAGTATGAAAATAATAGTAGTAAGCGGTGGTTTTGATCCAATACACTCTGGTCATGTGGCTTATTTTAAAAATGCAAAAAAGTTGGGTGATAAACTTATAGTTGCTTTAAATAGTGATGAATGGCTCGTCAGCAAGAAAGGTAAATCCTTTATGCCTTTTGAGGAACGCGAAACTATTATAAAAAACTTATCGTTTGTAGACTCTGTTATTGATTTTGAAGATGACAATAATGGAAGTGCTATTAATGCCTTAATTAAAGTAAAAGAAATGTATCCACAAGATCAGATTGTTTTTGCAAATGGTGGGGACAGAAATGAAAAAAATATACCTGAAATGTCAGTACATGGAGTTGAATTTCTTTTTGGTGTGGGAGGCAGTGATAAAAAAAATTCATCATCTTGGATTCTTAAAAAATGGCAATACTATGAAGAAAAAAGACTGTGGGGAGAATTTTATAATTTATTTGAAGAAGAGAATGTAAAGGTGAAAGAATTGGTTGTGCATCCAAAAAAAGGTATGAGCTTCCAGAGACATTTCAAGAGAAATGAGATTTGGCTAGTAAGTAAAGGGTCCTGTATTGTTAATTACAGCAAAGACGATCCAGATAAAAAAAAGAATATTCAACTAAATACTTTTGATCATTATTTAGTACCTGTTAAACAATGGCATCAAATCACAAACCCTTTCGATGAAGCATGTCATCTTATTGAAATACAATATGGTGATGCCTGTGTTGAAGACGATATTGAAAGGACTGAATATTATTCTCCAAAAAAATAATAATTCAAAACAAATTTAAAATAATTAATATACAATGCGTGTTCAGAGGTAAGGCTGGATGGCAGAGTGGTTATGCAGCGGCCTGCAAAGCCGTTTACGCCGGTTCGATTCCGGCTTCAGCCTCCATGTATTAAATTGTTTTGAATAAAGAGTTATAATTGTTTTATAACATATTCAAAATACAAGTAAGAGGTAATCATTTTATAAACTAGCCCGAGTGGTGGAATTGGTAGACACAAGGGACTTAAAATCCCTCGATAGAAATATCGTGCCGGTTCAAGTCCGGCCTCGGGTACCAATATTAAGCTAGTTGATATACTGTTTTTATAACAACTCTAATATCCAGAACTATTAAAATGTTTTTTTAAAAAACAATCTTGTAATTTAAACATTTAGAATACGAAAAACTATATAATTAGTTTTATGGAAACACATAACACAAACAATAATGCTGAGAATAATGACTTAGATTTAAGAGAGATTTTTAAAGCACTTTGGATAGGTAAATATATTGTAGTCAGTGTAACTGCTTTATTTATAATCGCATCCGTAATATATAGTTTAAGTTTGCCAAATATATATCATTCAAGAGCAATTCTTAGTCCAGTTGGTGAATCAAGTGGAAATGGAATGAGTCAAGTGATGAAAAACATGGGAGGTCTAGCCAGCTTGGCAGGAGTCAACTTGCCATCGGGTGATAGCGGTAGTAAGACCTTGCAAGCCATAGAAAAACTTAATACTTTAAGTTTTTTTGAAAATAATATTTTACCAAATATCCACCTTCCTGACCTTATGGCAATTGAGTCGTGGAATGCTAAGGCAAATGAAATTATTTATGATCCAGAAATCTATGATGAAGTTACTAAAACATGGACTAGAGAATATAGTTATCCTGAAACCTTAATTCCAAGTGCGCAAGAAAGCTATGATGTTTTTGGTGCTGAAAATTTAGTTGTGTTCCAAGACATTGATACAGGTTTTGTTAGCATTACGGTCAAGCACCAATCTCCCCATGTTGCTCAATCGTGGGCTGAATTAATTGTAAGTCAACTCAATTATTTCTTTAGAGCTAAAAGCAAACTTGAAGCTGAGGCAGCTATGGATTATCTGAATATGCAGATGGCTCAAACAAGTTTTTCTGAAATCAAATTAGTTATTGCTCAACTATTGCAACAAAAAATGCAACAACTTACCCTCATAGAAGCAAGTGATTTTTATGTATTTGAATATATTGATCCACCTGCTGTTATGGAAAATAAATCAGAACCTTCTCGAGCTGCAATCTGTATTATTGGAGCAATTTTAGGAGGATTATTTGGATGCCTTATAGCCGTAGTCCGTTATTATTCAACTGATAAGGATGTCATTTAATTTAATATGGCAAATAATAAAGTAGCATTAATTACGGGTATAACAGGTCAAGATGGGTCATATTTGGCGGAATTCTTATTAAATAAGGGTTATGAAGTACATGGTATAAAACGTCGTTCATCATCTTTTAATACAGACCGAATTGATCACCTATATCAAGAACCTCATGAAGCGAATAGAAAATTTATACTTCATTATGGTGATTTAGCAGACTCGATGAACCTTGTTCGTCTTATAAGAGAAATTAAACCCGATGAAATTTATAATCTTGGAGCTCAATCACATGTTGCGGTTTCTTTTGAAACTCCAGAGTATACTGCTGATACAGTTGGACTTGGAGCGTTAAGAATTTTGGATGCAATTCGTATTTTAGGTTTAGAAAATAAAACACGTTACTATCAGGCTTCAACATCAGAGCTATATGGTGAAGTTCAAGAAATTCCACAAAAAGAAACAACACCTTTTTATCCAAGATCGCCATATGCAGCAGCAAAGCTTTATGCATATTGGATTACAGTTAACTATCGCGAGGCTTACGATATATATGCTTGTAATGGAATTTTATTTAATCATGAATCTCCAGTTCGTGGTGAAACTTTCGTTACCCGTAAAATTACTAGAGCTTTAGCAAGAATTTCTTTGGGTCTTCAAGAAAAACTCTTCTTAGGCAATCTTGATGCTAAGCGGGATTGGGGTCATGCCAAGGATTTTGTTGAAATGCAATGGTTAATGCTTCAGCAAGACAAGCCGGATGATTTTTGTATAGCAACTGGTATACAGTATTCCGTTCGAGACTTTGTGAATTTTGCATGGAGTCATTTAGGAAAAAAAATAATTTGGAAAGGCAAGGGCTTAGATGAGAAAGGTTATGACTCTGACACAGGTAATTTGATTGTTGAAGTTGATCCAAGATATTTTCGTCCAACAGAGGTGGAAACACTTTTGGGTGACCCCTCTAAAGCAAAACAAAAGCTTGGATGGGAACCAAAAATCACATTAGAGGAAATGGTTCATGAAATGATGGATAATGATATCAACTTAGCTAAGCGCGACTCTTTAATCAAACAGCATGGATTTAAGGCACCAGACTTTAATGAGTAGTTAAATAACAATGGATGCCAACGATAAAATTTATATTGCAGGTCATAAAGGTTTAGTTGGTTCTGCGATTGTTAGACAATTAATAGCACGGAATTTTACTAATCTTTGTGTGCGGAATCACAAAGAATTAGATCTTACTAATCAAGACAAGGTTCAAAAATTTTTTCAGAATGAAAAACCTGATTATGTAATTCTAGCAGCAGCTAAAGTGGGTGGTATCCATGCCAATAATACTTATCCTGCAGATTTCATATATGAGAATTTAATGATACAAGGAAATATTATTAATTCATCCTATGAGAATGCAGTTAAGCGTTTGTTATTTTTAGGAAGTACGTGTATTTATCCCAAGGCAGCAAAACAACCAATGAAAGAAGATGCATTGCTCACAAATACTCCTGAGCCAACCAATGAGCCATATGCATTAGCGAAAATAGCCGGGATTAAGCTATGTGAGTCATATAACCGTCAATATGGAACAGACTTTAGATCTGTAATGCCAACAAATTTATACGGCATTAATGATAATTTTCATCCTCTCAACTCTCATGTTATACCAGCGCTAATGCGTCGATTTCATGAAGCAAAGATTAATAATGAGGTAGAGGTAGAGGTATGGGGAGATGGTAAAGCCATGCGTGAGTTTCTATTTGTTGATGATATGGCGCAGGCAGCATTATTTGTATTAGAGCTAGATGAAGATACCTACAAATCAAACACTAAACCAATGCTATCCCATATTAATGTCGGAACCGGTAAAGATATAACTATTAAAGAGCTAGCACAGACAATGAAAGATGTAGTTGGCTATAAAGGTAAAATTTCTTTCGATACATCAAAACCAAATGGTTCACCAAGAAAGTTAATAGATGTTTCTCGCTTATCAAACATGGGATGGAACTACAAGGTTGATCTTAAAGAGGGCCTTGAGTTAACTTATTCTTGGTATTTAGACAATGCTTAAATTAATAAAACAAATTGTTGTCTTGCTTAATCCAAGTCAGCGTAGACGTTTTTATGCACTTCAGATTTTAGTTGTGATAATGGCAATAATGGAAATTCTTGGTGTGGCTTCTATTATTCCTTTTATGGGTTTGGTAGGCGATATGAACCAATTACAAGAAGACAATATTCTTGCCCAAGTATATCAAGCAAGTGGTTTAGACTCAGAATCACAATTTGTATTTTTATTAGGTTTTGGTGTATTGATTATGTTATTACTTTCAGCAGTGATTTCTATGTTTACTACATGGATGCAGTCTATGCTGGCTAATAAAATTGGTTCAGAGATTGCTGATAGGCTATACACATATTACCTTATGCAAAATTGGTTATTTCATGCATCTGGAAGCAGTGCTCAATTAACAAAAAAAATTGCTGTTGAAACCCAAAGAGTAACTGGACATATATTGATGCCACTTATGTATCTCAATGCTCGAATAATACTAGTCCTTCTTATGGTTATTAGTATTTTTATCTATGAACCAAAAGTTGCCATAATTGGTTTCACTACTTTTACAATTGCATATCTATTTCTTTTTACAGTTGTAAGAATGCGCTTACAAAGCAACGGAAAAACTATCTCCAAAGTTAATGAGCAACGATTTCGTCTTATGAACGAAGCATTTGGAGGAATTAAAGATGTATTGTTGTTAGGGAGAGATAGTGATTTTATATCGCGTTTTAATAAATCAGGTGTAGATCTAGCATACAGTCAAGGTAACAATGGAGCATTAATTAATGTTCCGCGTTATTTTATGGAGTTAATTGCTTTTGGATCAATGATCGCAATAGTGCTCTATTTGATTGCTTATTATGATGGTGATATGAGTATAATTTTGCCAGTACTCTCAGTCTATGCTCTTGCAAGTGTTAAATTACTTCCAGCTTTCCAAAATATTTATGCAAGTGTCGCTTCTATAAAATCACACAGTGCAGCATTTGAATCAATACATAAAGATTTAGCCAATTCAACACAAGCAAAACTTAGAAAACCAATTTCAGAAAAAAATTATCTATTTCCAAAAGAAAAGATATCGCTCGAAAATATAACTTTTACTTACCCAACTATAGATGAGCCAGCTTTGGATTGCCTAAATATGGTAATACCTGCTAATAGTGTTATTGGCATAGTAGGTCCTTCAGGTTCTGGTAAATCAACACTTATTGATATTTTACTTGGTCTTATTGAGCCACAGAAAGGAGCTATAAAAATTGATGAAGAAGTTATAAATTCAAAAAATTGTCGCTCATGGCAAAATTCAATTGGTTTTGTGGCTCAAAGTATTTTTTTATCAGAGGGTACTATTGCAGAAAATGTAGCATTTGGTATACCTAAAGATCAAATCAATCTTCAAAAAGTTCAACAAGCCTTAAAACTTGCTCATCTGGATGAAATGGTTCAAAGCCTTGATAAAGGTATCCATACTAAAGTTGGCGAACGCGGCGTTCAGCTATCTGGTGGACAACGTCAACGTGTTGGTATAGCTAGAGCCTTATACTATAAAGCAGAAGTTCTAGTTTTTGATGAAGCTACTAGCTCTCTTGATGGTGTTACAGAAAAAATGATTATGGAGGCAATTCATGAATTTAGTGGGCAAAAAACAATAATAATGATTGCTCATAGATTAAAAACAGTAAAAAAATGCGACCAGATATTTTTTATCGATAAGGGACAGGTAGTTGATGTTGGAAAATATAACGAGCTGATTGAGAGAAATGAACATTTTAAAAATATGGCCAAGCATTCTTAAAATTGAATTTAACTTAGCATTTCAATAGAATTGATTCAAAGGTCATAAACAATTTTTTAATGATAGTATCAAAAGTCTAGTGAACAAATATATATGAAAAAATTAGTTTACATATTTATAGATATTTGCCTTTTATTGGCTTCATTCATTTACTTAGTTTTTAAACCTAAAAAAGTATCAGGAGACAGCTGGGATGAAGAAAAGTTTGATAAAACCTTGCTTCTTGGAAATGGACCTTCCCTCAAAGATGATTTAAATGCAGTTCTAAGAAAAAGCCAAGTTTGCGAGGTTTATGTTCTTAATTATTTTGCTGTAACGCAGTATTTTAGAGAGATTAGGCCTGAATATTATGTGCTTACAGATCGAATGTTTTGGGATCAAAATGCAAATTCAAATATTCAAGAAGATAATGAAAGACTTTTCTTATGTTTAAATAAAGTAGATTGGAAAATGAATTTGGTCTGCCACGAAAGTGGATTTAATAGGATAAGTGAACGTTTAAAAAATAATAAAAATATTAAAGTATTAAAAGTTAACTCTATCAATGTTGAGTTTAGAAATGAAAAGATAAATTTATTTGCTCTGAATAGAAATATAGTAACCCCTCATTTTATCAATGCTCTGGTTATGGTGCTTTGGCATGCAATATATAGAAGAAGAAAAAAAATTGAAATATATGGTGCGGATTTTTCAATGTTTAAAGAATATTATATTGATCAGAAAACTAATGAGCTATTTTCATCAGTTTCTCATTTCACTAAAAATACTAAAGCTGAAGATGATGCTGTGAACAAATACTCAGGAGAACAAAAAAAAATGCTTCATACCAGACTTTATCAACAATGGAGTGGTTTTTATCAAATGTATCTTCTCTCAAGACTAGCTCGAATAAATAAAATAAAAATCATCAATAACTCTTCAAATTCTTTTCTTGATTGTTTTGATCGACCAAAATAAAATTCAAAATTACCAATGGTTTCCAAGTCAAAAAAAATAACTCTTGCAATAATTGATTTAATTAAAACCGTCTTTTTTTTAACTAATTTAAATAAGAATGAGTTACAAGGATTCATCTCTCCATTAACTAAAATTCGTCTTGCGCCCCACACAAAAGTAAGAGTTCCATATTGTCTTGGAAGAACAGTTAGAGGGTTGTCTTATGATGAAAATTTAGAGTTAGATCCTGCTGCTCGAATGTGTAAAGACTTATTTGATGATATAAATCATTCAATTATCCAAGATAATTTATTAAAAGTTTTTGCTCAACAAAAGGATATGAATGCTGCTGGTATTGTTAACTTAAACAATAATGTTAAATTAAAAGACTATCCAGCATGGGCAATTGTTATGCCATGGGAAGAATTAAACATTGAAGACGTATTTAAATCTTTTCCAGAAACTTTTTATAAAAATAGAATTTCACAGGGAATGCTTTTTGAAGAAAACTCTAGGTTATCCATAATCGATAAAATGTATACAGTTGAATTTGCCCGCAATAGGGTTGAACAAATGAATAAATTATATGAAAACTTAAAATATAATGGATACGTTCAAGATTCAAATTTTCCAAAAATTAATATACTTATAAAAAAAAACGAATGGAGGTGGTTTATGGGTGATGGCGGGAATCATAGATCATATGTATTTTATTTTTTTGGACATAAATTCTTTAATGCAAGGGTGAGTAATATTATTTACAAAAAGGAAGTCCATAATTGGCACAACGTAAAAAATGGTACTTACTCAGTTGAAGAAGCAGAAAATATCTTTGATAGCTATTTTGATGGATGTAATGCATATAGAGGCATGGTATGAGGCTATTATTATAACTGGTTATAAATGAGACTTAGATGATTTTTTATTAAAAAACATTAATCAAATATCCCAAGAACTATACTAAATTTGAGGTCGTCATGTCATAATCTAGTTTTTTTATTAGGGTATTCAGGTAGGTTTAATGTTTATTAATGTCTTTTATTCTCTTGTAAGGGTTATAAACAAAATTGTAGGGTTGCCGTTCACCTTCTCTCACGATGGTGAAGATCTTATCCTAATGAAATATTTGTCTGGAATTAAAAATGGAAATTATATTGATATTGGATCTCACCAACCAGTGAATGCGTCAAATACTTTTTTATTTTATTTGTTAGGATGGAATGGGGTCTGCGTAGATCCTTTGCCAAATCTTAATAGTAAATACAGGCTCATAAGAGGAAGAGATAAATTTATTAATGCTGGATTATTTGGATTAAGAACTAAATCCCAAGATGAAGAACTTAATTTTTATTACTACAAAAATAATAGAGATAACAGTACATTTGATCCTAATATGGTAAAAATTTTAAGTGAAAAATATGGAAGAGAACCTTCATCAGTGATAACCGTTCCAAAAATTAGCGTTGATGAAATGATGTCTATCCGTGAAGAATTTTTTAAGGAAAATAAAGAAATACATTTATTAAATCTTGATATTGAGGGTTTTGAAATAGATATTTTAGAAGACTTATTTTTAGACAAAGTTAATCCTTGGGTTGTATGCGTAGAAGAAATAGGTCGAACAGCAGATGATATAGGAGATGGAGATATATATAAATTAATGAAAAAAAATGGTTATATCTTAGGATCAAAAACTTTTCTTTCTAGCATCTATATTTTGAATAATAAATTAAAAAATTTGCCATCTGATTTTATTAAGACATTGAAACTATGAAGGTAGTTCACCTTAATAACGCTGATACTTCTGGTGGCGCCGCTCGTGCTGCTTTTCGCATTCATAAATCTTTAATTGATAGAGATACACATTCTCGTATGTGGGTTAATTTCTCAAAATCTGGTGATTGGACTGTTAAAGGGCCAAAAGGAAAACTAAGAAAAGGAATTTCGCATATTCGCAGACATCTTGTAAGCCCGGTTCTTAAGACCATGAAAACTGATAATAAAATACTTCATTCACCTGCAATTTTTCCATCTTCATGGAGTAAACGAATAAACAAAAGTGATGCAGATATTATTCATCTTCACTGGGTAGGTGCTGAAATGGCATCTATTGCAGACCTCGGTAATATTAAGAAACCTGCGGTTTGGACTTTGCATGATATGTGGGGATTCTGTGGTGCTGAACATGTTTCATGGGATGAAAGATGGCGAGAGGGTTATACTAGATCGAATAGATCTAGAAACGAAAAAGGTTTTGATATTAACCGTTGGACTTGGCAAAGAAAGGTAAAGCATTGGAAGGAGCCGTTTAATATTGTTGCGGTGAGTCAATGGCTTGCAGACTGTGCTCAAAATAGCTTTCTTATGAAAGATTGGCCGGTAACCATTATACCAAATTGCTTAAATACTGACGTCTGGATGCCTGTTGATAAATCTCTTGCTCGAAACATGCTTGGCTTGCCAATAAATGTTCCGATAATTGCTTTTGGCACATATGGCGCAAATTCAGAATATCATAAGGGATTTGATCTGCTAGTTGAGGCACTAAAAAGCTTGAAAAGTAGAGTTAAGGATATAGAGCTTGCTATTTTTGGCCAAGTTGCTCCTAAAAATCCTCCTGAATTAGGTTTTAAAGTTAATTTTACTGGTCACCTTCATGATGAGCTAAGTTTACGATTGTTATATAGTGCGATTGATATGCTTGTAGTTCCATCTCGAGTTGAAGCATTTGGACAAACAGCAACAGAATCCATGGCTTGCAAAACTCCTGTTGTTGCCTTTGGAGCTACTGGGCTTCTAGACATAGTGGATCATAAGTTAAATGGCTATTTAGCAAAACCATTTGAAAGTGAAGATTTAGCAAATGGAATAGAATATATTTTAAACGCGCAAAACTATAATCAGATCTGTGAAAATGCAAGAGATAAGGTTGTTAAAGAATTTGACAGTTCTGTTGTTTCAAAAAAATATCAAGACCTATACTATAAGGTTTTAAGATGACACAGCAGATACAAAAAATTAATTCTCAATTTTTTAATAACCGTCTTATTTCAGGCTTTGCTCTATTATTAATTGCAATAATATTTGCTTCAATACTTGGGTCAGGAGTATATGGGTATGGTAATGACTGGTATGCAGCATATCACAAACATAATCTAGGCTGGGGAGGTCCCTGGGATAGACTTGGATATATTATTTCAACTCTATCAATTGGGGGAGTTCATATTGGTGTCCATCTTGTTTCTTTTATATTGTCTTTTTCTGCTGGCCTGCTGATTAGAGAACATTTGAGATTTAAAGAGAGCTATTCTTTAATTTATTTTGTACTGATTTATATAGTCGCTATTCATACCTGGCCTATTATTATGTCAACAAGTAATGGCATGAGACAAGGATTAACAATGTCATTTGTTTTTATTGGCTTTGTAGCAATGTCTCGGAAGAAATACTATTGGATGCTACTTTTTTTTATAATTGCAATGCTAACTCATAAAAGTGGTAGACTCTTAGTACTGATTGTTGCTTTTGCTCCTATAATTAATAGTCTTTTAGCAGGTCACTCTCATTCAAGTAAAGCCATACTTAATTTTTTAATTGGTACATTTTTGTTTGTTAGTGCATATTTTGTTGCAGATATTATTGGTCTTAATGAAAAAGGTGAACCTAGCAAAATTATCGGACTTGACTTTAGATTCGCTTTCATATTTTTTGCCGGCATTTATGTTTTTCTTTCTTTTTTATTTAAAGGCCTAACTGACAATCCTTTTAATTTAAGCTTATATTATTTTAGTTTTGTCGCACCTTCATTAGTAATGAATGGATTAAATTATGAATATGAAAGGCTAGGGATGATGATGCTGATACCTTACATTTTATGTTTTGGAACTTTATTAAAAAAATCTTCTTATCAAATATATCTATTTACATGTTTTTTATTATTATTTTTATTAACGATTGTTACTGGAATGTTTGCATCTTTAAAATAAGTGATTTATTTATTAGTCCCAACTTTTTCAAGAGTATCTGAAACAAAGAAATTCTTAAACTCAGTCAACTCTAGTATTAATAAAGATTACAAAGTCTTGATAATAGATGATCATCCTGATCAGGTCACATTAAAAAGTGTTCAACAAACCAACAGAGTCAAAATTTTTTCTTCAGAAAAAGAACTTTGGTGGGTAGGAAGTATCAACCTTGGTATTCAAAAAATATTTGATAAGTACTCCTTGAAGGATGAGGACACCATAATTTTTGCAAATAATGATATTGAAATAGATAAACATAGCTTTGAATTACTTTATAGAGAACATAAAGAAAATTATTTTCAAATAATACACCCCAGAACCTTTAATCAAAATGGGGTGGAAGTATCAAGTGGAGCAAAGATTTTGAGCTACTTTCCATACATAACAAAGCACCCAAAAAACTTTTTAGAACAAAAAACTTTGATAGACATGGGCACAGCTAGATTTCTAATGATGAGTGGCTCAGTTCTTAAAAAAGTTGGATACATTAATAAAAATTTAGTTCAGTATGGTGGAGATAATGACTTTACTCTGCGTGCAAAGAGATTTCATAATATAAATACTTACATCTTAAGAGATGCCTTCTGCGCTTTAGACGACAGCCAAACTGGTATAAAAAATCATAATATTCAAAATATAAAAGAATTTTATATGAGTTTTTTTTCCATTAAATCACCAAATAATATTAAGTTTAGATATACGCTTTTCAAGGATTTTTTTGGAAAATTTGGAGCTTTTTTCATAACAGTTAGCATGACCATTAATACAATTATAAAATTTTTTATTAGAAAAAATTAATGATTTTCTGTGCAACTATATTTTTTATGATTTTGCCTGTAAACTTTTTTGAAATTGAAATAACTTAATAAGATGGATTTAAAAGATAAAAAAATTTGTATTATTGGATTGGGTTATGTTGGACTTCCTTTAGCTGTTGCTTTTGCAGAAAAATTTAAAGTAATTGGCTATGATACAAATAAATCTCGAGTACAAGATCTTGAAGGCGGTACCGACAAGACTCTTGAGATAGATAACAATTTATTGCACTCGATTAGATCAAATATAAGTTATACATCTTCTATAAATGATGCAAGAGATTGCAATGTTTACATAGTCACTGTGCCAACACCTATTGATGAGTCAAACCGTCCAGACCTAAGTCCATTAATAAAAGCATCTTTAAGTATTGGTGGCGTCCTAAAAAATCAAGATATAGTTATTTTTGAATCTACTGTATATCCAGGCGTTACGAGAGATATTTGTGTTCCAGAATTAGAAAAATCTTCTGGTTTAATTTTTAATAAAGATTTCTTCTGTGGTTATTCTCCTGAAAGAATTAATCCTGGTGATAAAGAACGTACTGTTACAAAAATATTAAAAGTAACGTCTGGTTCAACGCCAGAAATAGCTAAAGAGGTGGATCAGCTTTATAGAGAAATAATTACTGCTGGCACTCATTTAGCTTCTAGCATAGAAGTAGCTGAAGCCTCCAAGGTTATTGAGAATACTCAACGAGATGTAAATATTGCTTTAATTAATGAACTAGCGCTTATATTTGATCAGATGAATATTGACACTAATGAAGTAATTGAAGCTGCCGCAACTAAGTGGAACTTTATTAAACTGTCTCCAGGCCTCGTTGGAGGTCATTGTATAGGAGTAGATCCATATTATTTAAGCTACAAAGCCAAAGAAATGGGGTATAAACCGGATTTAATTCTGGCTGCTAGACAGATTAATAGTGGTATGGGTAAATATATTGCTGAAAAAACTATTAAAGAGGTTATCAAAGCAGGAAAGCTTATAAAAGATTCAGATATACTAATTTTGGGTTTAGCTTTTAAAGAAAATTGTCCCGATACCAGAAACACTAGAGTTACAGATATTATTAGTGAGCTTAGAGACT
>CACEBI010000008.1 GCA_902557705.1 uncultured SAR86 cluster bacterium | reverse complement strand
TGAAAGAAAATATGATTTAAAAATTGATTTTTTTCATTTAGAAAATAAGCGTAAAATTAACATTACTCACGGTACCGATGTTTTTCAAACTCTTGAAACAAAATATGAATAAACTATTACCATTATTAATTTTTACTTATTTCATTCATGCGAATGAGGTTCAATTTAATAGCATTGATGAATGTAAAGATGGAACTCTAAATATTTCATTTAATTTAGAACAAGTTGCATATATAAATTCTTATGCCTTAGAGAACCCTTCAAGACTGGTGTTAGAAATTAATGATACATATTCTAAAAAACCAATAAATGAAATATACAACTACCCCATTAAAAAAATAAGATCTTCTCAGGATAATAATCTTACAAGAGTGGTTATTGATTTATATGATCATGTTTTTTGGCACAAGCCAATACAAAAACAATTAGATTCTGGCATTCTCATGGACATTAAGTTGCTTAAAGATAAATCTTTAAAAGAAAATATGAGAGATATTATTGTTGCAATTGATGCTGGGCATGGAGGGAAATATCCAGGAGCTGTTGGACCAAATAATATATTAGAAAAAGACGTGACATTGCTTATTGCGAAAGAGATTGAAAGAACGCTAAGAGATACAAAGGGCTATCAGCCAATAATGATCAGAGATGGCGATCAAACTATTAGCCTTAATGACAGATATCAAGATGCACGTAAAAATGGAGCAGATATTTTTATTTCCATTCATGCCGACGGTTTTAGACTTTCTTCTGTAAAAGGTGCATCAGTTTTTATATGGTCTGAAGAAGCCTCCAGCACTATTGCAAGAAATTTATCTGATAAAAAGAGAGAGCGAATTTTGGCAGAAATTAACAATTTGAAACCAACTGATTTCAATGAAGATTTAGCAAGAGAACTGTATCCAAATATTTATGAAAAAAAGATTCAACAAAGCAAGATTCTTGGATCAAAAATATTAGACCAACTCAAAAGAGATCCGTTTACTAAAATTCATAAAAAAAATGTTGAGTATGCTGACTTTAGAGTTCTTAAATCGATTGATATACCATCTGTTTTAGTGGAGTCAGGATTTATTACTAATCCTGAAGATGCTGCCAGATTGAAGGGAAAACCAGGAAGAAGAATGATTGCAAGATCTATCTTTCTTGGAATACATAATTATTTTATAGAAAACCCTATATCAGGCACTCTAATAAATGAGAATAAAGATTATCTTGAATATACAATTCAAAAAGGTGACGTTCTTTCAGAGATTGCTATTAGATTTGGCGTTACGGTAGAGTCAATTGATGAAAAAAATAAATTAAATAATAAACCAATATACCCTGGTCAAATATTAAGGATATATCTCTAATTAATATCTATTGGGTCTATATCAAAAGACCATTTAACCTTCTTTGCCTCTGGCCAACTCTCAAACTCCTTTACTAAAAACTTTAAAACTTTGTTTAGGTACGTCCTTTTAGGGGTCTGGACATATATGTTATGCCTATAATTACCCTTTGCTTTTGCAATCATAGATGGAATTGGTCCAATGACATATATATCATTTCTATTGGTTAATTTATTAATAGCTTTTTCTAGGAAAGCCAAATTACTCTTTTGTGTTGGCGATGAGCATCTTATTAAGCACATTGCAGCATATGGAGGAAGATTATTTTTTTTATTTCTTTTAAGGCATTGAGATGCAAAATTCATATAATTTCCGGTCTTTATTTGACCTAGATTTATATCATCAGGATATCTTGTTTGTATTATTACTTTGGCAAGTTTGTTATTTCTTCCTGCTCTGCCTGATACTTGAATAAGTAGCTGTGAAATTTTTTCTAGAGCGTTTATTTCAGGGCTTACTAATCCATTATCTGCATTGAGAATAATGCTTAAAGATACTCTAGGAAAGTCATGGCCTTTTGCAAGCATTTGAGTACCAACAAGAATTGCTGATTCTGAAGAATTAATTTCGTTGATAATATCTTCCATCGCTCCGACCTTTTTTGTTGTATCGTGATCAACTCTTATGATTGGTGCTTTATTAAAATTTGTTCTTAAAACCTCTTCGACCTGCTCCGTTCCAGTTCCATACATTTGAAAATTAGTAGACTTACATGATGGGCATGATTCATTAACTTTATAAGCTGATTCACATCTATGGCAAATAAGCCTGTTTCTTTCTTGGTGATATACCAGATTTGAATCACAAGATTTACAATCAGCAACCCATCCACATGATTCACATTGAAATATTGGTGCAAACCCTCTCCTATTAATGAAAATTAGGACTTGCTCTTTCTTATTTAAAGTTCTCTCAATAATGTTAAGAGTTTCGGGTGCAATACCACCAATTAAAGAAATGTCATTAATATCCATTGCAATAAGTTTTGGAGGATTTTTTCCATCTACTCTGGTTAACATATCGATTTTTTTATATTTCTCTTCTTGCACTAATCTTAATGTTTGCAAAGAAGGTGTAGCTGACCCAAGTACAATAGGAATATTTTCTTCTTGAGCTCGTTTTATGCCGATATCTCTTGCAGAGAATTTAAACCCTTCTGATTGTCTATAAGATTGATCATGCTCCTCATCTATTACAATTAATCCTATATTTTTCATAGGCATTAGTACTGCAGATCTTGTTCCAATTACTATCTTAATATTGCCAAATCTAGCCTTTAGCCAAACTTTTAGTCGCTGGGCTGGCGTTTGTCTAGAATGATAGAGCCCTATCTCGCCATTAAATCTAGATGTAAATCTATTAAATAATTGCGGGGTTAAATTTATTTCAGGAACCAAAATAAGTGCAGATTTCCCATCCTTAATACAATTTTCTACCAGTCTTAAGTAAACCTCAGTTTTTCCTGAGCCAGTAACACCATATAAAAGGGATGGCTGAAAACTATTTAATTTTATAAGTTGTTTTAAAGCCTTTGATTGATCGGATGTTAGATCAAATCTTTTTTCTTTTTCATTTATGGATATTTGATAAGACTCCTCGACCGCAAGAGGTTCTATTACTTTATTGTTTGCTTTTCTGAGTTGATTAGGAATAAAGGTATTAAAAACCTCACCAATGGGGTGATGATAGTACTCAGACGACCATAAAATAGTATTAAAAATTGATTTATTGAAAACAGGGTATGTATCTATTGAAGAAATTATCTTTTTAATCTTAATATTATTTTCTATGGCTGCTGTGGATTTTTTAATGACAAGTCCAATGACTTTTCTATTTCCAAAAGGGACGAGAACACGGCTACCTTTCTTAATTTTTAAGTCAGAGCTGTATGTAAAACATTGTCTTAGAGGTACTGAAATAGCTACATCATAGAAAAAAATATTCATTTTTTGATTGTAAAGAAATTGTTTTTTGTTATAGTTCTCATCCAAATTTTGATTTTATTATGAAAAAAGATATACATCCCGAATACAGAGAAGTTTTGTTCCATGACTCTAGTGCTGATAAGTATTGGATCATTCGTTCAACCTTAGAAACTACTGAAACAAAAAAATGGGAAGATGGAAATACATATCCCTATTTTCCTCTTGATATATCTTCTGCTTCTCATCCTTTCTATACTGGTACCCAAAAAATTATTGATACTGGTGGAAGAGTGCAGAAATTCGAAGAAAGATTTGGTAAAAAGAAGTAAGCCAATCAATTTAAGCCCGAGCTACCAAAACCCTTCTCGCCCCTTTCCGACTCTTTAAAATTTTCTACAATTTTAAATTTTGCCTGAACGACTGGCACAATTATCATTTGAGCAATCCTATCTCCTGGATTAATTTCAAAATCTTTATCAGATCTATTCCACGCAGGAACCATTAATTCGCCCTGATAATCTGAATCAATTAAACCAACTAAATTTCCCAATACAATACCTTTTTTTGATCCAAGCCCAGACCTTGGAACAACCAAAGCAGCTAAATTTGGATCTTCAAGATACATAGCAAAACCAATAGGCACCATGAAAGTGGTTCCCGCTGCCAGAAGAACTTTTTCTTCAATACATGCTCTTAAATCAATTCCTGCAGACCCTTTGGTCTCATATTTTGGAATTGGGATTGAATCTCCCATTAAAGGATTAATAATTTTAATTTCAATATCTTTCAAGATTTCAACTCCTTAGGCCTAAGGAATAATTTTAACTCACATTTATTTAATAATAAGTCTTTCCATTCTTTTTGTAGAATAATTTGAGCAAGAGTAGACGTGGGGTACTTAATGATACTTAGTCCTGTTAACTGCTCTAATAAAATATGCATAGTTGGGTTATGCCCAACAACAAGTACTGAATTTGCAGACTGATTAACATTGACTAATAAATCTATTATTGATTCATGATTACCATAATAAAGATCATCGTAGTATTTAGCATTTTTAATATCAAAATCAAATCCATCTGCACATAAATCAAATGTTTCTTTGGTTCTATTTGCGCTACTACAAAGAACTTCATCTAGCTTAAAGTTATTTTTTTTTACATAATCAGATATTAAAGAGATATCTTTAATTCCTCTGCTAGCAAGCCCCCTATCAAAATCTTGTTGACCCATGGTGCTCCAATCAGATTTTGCATGCCTTAATAGAAAAATTTGTTTCATAATAGTATTGCTATGTTACTCAGTGTTCTATAAAATCGCGGTTCTATGAGTAAAATATGTCAAGTAACAGGTAAGATACCACAGACTGGGAACAATGTTTCCCATGCTAAAAATAGAACAAAAAGGAAATTCTTTCCTAATCTACATACGCATAAATTCTGGGTAGAATCTGAAAATAGGTTTGTGAACCTTAAGGTTTCTGCAAAAGGCATGAGGATAATCGATAAAAAAGGCATTAGCGTTGTCCTTAAAGAACTCAGAGCGAAAGGCCAAAAGATATAATTAAATCTTATTTAGACCAGAAGCATGCCTTGTAAAAAATGCTTTAATAAACCTTGTTTTGTTAACCGTCTTTAGACCCCAATTTCTTAACAATCTAATATAAGAATTATTATCATTAAAGAAATAAACAAAGAAATCCATAGACTTTAACATTAATAAATTCATACCCTTTCTTCTAATCTCATATTTTTTTAAAACAGATGCCTCATTTATAGCTATCCCCTTGTTATAAGCACCTACTACCTCTTCACAAAATATATCAGCATCAGCAAAACCTAAATTGATGCCCTGACCTGCTAGAGGGTGAATACTATGAGCAGCATCTCCAATTAAGACTATGGAATTATTTATATAACTTTCGAAATGATGATTAGATAATTGAAAATTAAGCAATTGGGAATCTATTTTCAGTTTAATTCCAAGCTTAGATTCAAAGAAAGATAAATTAGATGACACGAAATCATTTATCGATACACCTTCTAAGTTTTTATTATTTACCGACCAAACAATAGTACATCTATTGTCTATTGATTCTCTATCTGGCATGGGCATGACTGCAAAAATTCCTTTCTCTGAAAATACTTGATGAGCAATTTTTTTTTCAAAGTTTTTATCTGCTTTGCAAATAAATGTTATTGCTGTCTGATTATATTCTGAAGACTTATCCGATAGACCGGAGATCTTGGCAACATTAGATTTCCTGCCGTCACAGCCTGCAATTATTTGTGCCTCAATGCTGCTTCCATTAGACAGTAAGACTTCATTTGTATCATTTTGATTAAGGTTTTGAATAGACTCGATTTGATTATTAAAAACTGTTCTTTCATGGCAAGCTTTTGTAAGTTTATTTTTTAATTCATTAAACATGACGACATGGGATAAGAAATTTTCACCTATATCATCTGATAAAAACTTTATTCTCCCAGTCCCCTCTCCATCAAGAGCATTGATTTGATCTATAGGTGCGGTCTCAACTTCTATTTTTTCCTTCTGCAATAAAGACAACGAATGATTATTGAGTGTAAGGGTTCTAACGCCTGAAGAATAATCTTGGGTTTCCGAAGATTTTTCAATAATTAATGATTCAATATTGTGTCGCTTTAATCTTACAGAAATGTAGTTGCCAATTATTCCACCACCAGAAATAATAATTGGAACATTCATGTTTTAAGCCATCAATGATTCAATTTCTTTAGGGCATGATGGAACTTTTTCAGTCAAATTTATATTTCCATCGTTAGTGACTAATATGTCATCTTCGATTCTTACGCCAATGCCCTTCCATTTATCATCTACGTTCATTGAGCTGCTTATATATATTCCAGGCTCAATGGTCGTAATCATTCCAGGCTTAAACTGCATAAACTCTCCATCCTCCATATAATCTCCAACATCATGAACATCTAAACCTAGCCAATGCCCTATTTTATGCATATAAAAATCTTTAAATGCGCCTTCTTTATGAAGCTCTTCAGGATTACCATTTAAAATACCGACTTCAACCAAGCCTCTTGTGATAACTTTCTCAGAAATAACTTGAGGTTCCATAATATTATTGCCAGTTTTAACTGCATCAATTGCAGCCTTATTTGCCTCAAGAACAATGTTATATATAGCCAATTGTTCCTCAGAGAACTTCCCTCCTACAGGAAAAGTCCTGGTGATATCAGATGCATACATCTTGTACTCACAACCAGCATCAACCAATATCAAATCAGATTCATTTAGATCTTGATTATTCTCAATGTAATGAAGAACACATGCATTTTCACCACCAGCAACGATAGGAGTGTAAGCAGGGAATCTGCCACCTCTTTTCCCAAATTCATATAAAAATTTTGATTCAATTAATTGTTCATTTTCACCAGGCTTAATATTCTTCATTACTTCTACAAAGGATTCAGCAGAAATATCACAAGCTTTTTTCATGATCTCTATCTCATGATCATCTTTTATGAGTCTCATATTTCCAATCATTGAAGATCCATCCATGATATCGATAGATTGAGAATGTCTATCTTTTGAACTGGCAGCACAAGTCCAATCTATAACATTCTGATCAAAGCCACTTTTTTTACCAATAGGATAAAAAACCTTTTTGACTCCTTGGAGTAGTTCAGGCATTAGTTCATCAATCTTAGTATTATCAAAAGCCTGATCAAATCCGTAGTCATCAACCGCCCCAATAGGTCCAGCTCTATAGCCATCCCAAATTTCTCTTAACTTATCTTTAGGCGGAACAAAAACTATAGAAGAAATTTTATCTTCTTGATGCACTATGACCATAAGCGATGAGGGCTCGCAAAATCCAGAAAAATAATAAAAACTACTCTCCTGTCTTAAGGCATATGATGAGTCTGCGTTCCTATACTGAAGGTCTGCTCCAGGAATTATCAATGCACAATTTTTTGGAAGAATAGTATTTAAAGACTCTCTTCGTGATTTATATATTTTATTATCCATAGTTTATTTTACTCTTTTATTAAACAAACTTTCCAATTGATGAATGTGCAATTAAACTTATGTTATGTCAGATGAAAATAATTTTTCGATTGAAGATCTTGAAAATAAAATTGATCTTCTCATAAAACGTTTTGATGAACAAAAAGGAATCATCGATTCATACGTTCACAGAGAAAGAGACTGGAAAAAAAATAAAATTTTACTTGGCAAAGAAATTGCTGCATTAGAAAAGAAACTTAACAAAAAAGGTAACCATGAGTGAAATGGAAACACTATCTCTAAGAATTTTTGGAAGAGATTTAACTCTAGCGTGCCCTCCAGAGGAGAAAGATCAATTAATTAAAGCCGCTCAACTATTAAATTCTGAACTCGATGCTATAAATGATAAAAATAATGCATTAATAATAGCCGGCCTTACTCTTGCTAATAAGCTCATATCTAATCCAGATGAGAAGAGTAATGATACTCAAGTAGATCTATCATCAATTATAAAAAAAATTGATCTAGCTTTAGAAAAATAATCTTTTATTAAATACTTATATATCCTATACTTTCTTTACATTCTGGTTCATTCGCTAATGTGTTATTAAATTTGAACCGATACTATTAAATAGGTGATATTCCACTATCATTGTTGTGCAATACCTATATAGGGAAGCCTGATTTGATAAGAAATTCACCACCTGACCTTTCGGTTCAGGTAAAACACATGGCGGTGATTTGGTTTGTTAGCCTCGGCGCAATTTATGGTGAAAGATAAAATTCGAAAATCACTTCTTGAGCAGGGGCTCACTCTTTCTTCTCAATCTATAGATCAACTAAATAATCAAATTCAAAAAAATATAATTGAAAGTCTGGATCTATCTAAAATGAACAACGTATTGCTTTACTTTCCTTATAAACAAGAGATAAAAACAAACCTTCTTCATCAAGAGCTTATTAAATACTCACACAATATTTATATGCCAAAAATTTTTCCAGAAAGAATAATGAAATTCAATTTATATACTAGTGAATATTCTTTAGTTAAAAATAAATATGGAATTACTGAAGTAGATAATGAAGAGTATTTAGAACCTAGTTTTTTTGATGCTATGTTTATTCCTTTTGTTGGAGTAGATGTTAATGGTTATAGGATTGGATATGGTGGGGGATATTTTGATAGAGCTCTTTCCAGTCTTGTAGGCAAGAATCACAATAAGCCATTAATTATTGGTCTTGGTTATGACTATCAAATACTGTCTAAAAATCTGGCTGAACCGCATGATTTGAGGTATCACAAAGTTGTAACAGAGTCTCGTATACTTTCATATAACTGATATAGTAAATATATATATATATTATGAAAAGGTTCTTTTTAACTACCCTTCTATTTTCGACGATTCTGATAAAAGCTGAGTCTATAGTTATAGATGGAATCCTAGATGAGCCTGAGTGGACAAATGCCTATTCTATTAGTGAGTTTTATCAAACTTCTCCATTTAATCTACAAAAATCACAGGATGAAACCCTGGTCTACATATTTTCAAACGAAGATGGTATTTATGTTGGTTTTATTAACAAACAAAGTAACTCATCTATGTTATCTAAAAAGACCTTGAGAGATGAAATGACATCATTGAGCGACAAAAACTCCATTAATATTGATTTTGATGGCGACGGGAATAAGGCTTATATTTTAGCTGTAAATCTTGGAGATTCTTTGTTTGATGCCATCAAGATTAAAACAGGCGATTTCAAAACAGATTGGGATGGAGATTGGATAGCCAAAACTAAAAGACATGATGGATATTGGGTCTCTGAATTTTATTTACCATGGAATCTTGTTCTTATGAATCAACCTGCAGGAGATAAAAGAACAATAAAATATTCCGTCTTACGTTATAAAGCTAAAGAACAGGTTTGGGTAAGCAGCTCAGGATCAATGGCTAGTAGACCAGACTATTTTGAGAAACTAGATTCCTTAGAAATTGCCAACTATACAAAATCAAAATTAAACTTTTTTCCATATGTGTCTTCCAATCAAAATTCAGTTACAAAATTTGACGATAACAAAATAGGAGCAGAAATTTTCTATAACTCAGGAACAGGTAAGCAAATTAATGCAACATTTAATCCAGATTTTGGTCAAGCTGAGAGTGATGATGTTGTAATAAATTTTTCAGCTCGAGAAACTTTCTATTCTGAGAAAAGAGCCTTTTTTAATGAAAATCAGTCCCTTTTTAATATTAATAACTATGATCGTTATACGGTTATGAACACTAGAAGAATTGGTTCGGCTCCAAGCTATAAATGTTCGGAAGAGGAGAATATTGATGAGTGTGAAAATTCAAAGAAAAATTATTCAGACATAGATTATGCTTTGAGGTATTCACAAAAAACAGGAAAAACAGAATTAGGATTCTTTACTGCAAGAGAAACAGATGAGTCCTTTTCTGTAGGAAGAAACTTTTATGCCCTTAGGTCAAGAACAGACCTTGGTAACAAAACGCTTGGATATATGCTTACCCATGTTGATGATAGTTTTAACAACAAAACAGCAAGCGTAAGTGTAATTGACTATGTAAATGTAAAATCAGATCAATTAACTTATTTCACAGATCTGCTTTTTTCTGAAAAAGATGATGACTCTAGATTTGGTTACAGGTCTCAATTTAACTATCAGCCTTCAAATTTTTCTTATATATCTGGAAGCATCTTATATTTTGATGAAAACTTTCAGTTAAATGACTTTGGTTATCTCAGAAGAGCTGATTGGATTCATGTTGGTCTTGGTGGGGGTTTAAAGCAAATAAACTTTTCAAAAGAGTCACCTGTAGATCAAATTGATATGAATGTTGACTTTAATTATGATGCCGACACAAATGGAAATTCAAACCCTATTAGAATTGATCAAAAAAATGAAATTACCTTTAAGGACACATCAAAACTTAAGTTTGATTTTGGCATTAAAACCTCAGGCAAAAACACAACAATAACTAGAAAAAATCCTGATTTTCCATTTGTAAAAATCAAAAAGAAAAAAAATATAACTTTGGATTTTGAAGCAGTTAATTATAAATTTTGGACCTACGATTGGAGAATTAGTTTTGAAGAAGGAAACAAATATAACTCCTGGAACTCTGATGGCTACAAAAGAGAGTTTTATAAGATAGCAGGCTCATATTTCCCAAATGATAATCTAAAGATAAATCTGCAATACAGAATTCGAAAAGAAAATGAATGGCTTATATGGACTGAGGATAATAAGTTTGGTTTGTATGACTCTGAGCAAGACACTGTCTCCATAGGCTTAAATTGGTTTAGTGGGAATAAGCATGAAATCAGATTAAAAAGTCAATTTGTTGCACTTCAGGCAGATAATCCACAAAGCTTAATTTCTGATAGTGGTGGCTACTTATATAGCTCAGATGACACGATAAAGCCATTCACTCAAGGCGTTGTTTCGTTTCAAGTAAGATATAAGTACGAAATTGCCCCTCTATCCTACCTTTATCTTGTGTATTCAAAAGGTGGAACCAGTTATGATGAAGATGAAGATTATTCTAAATCTGATATTTTTAATCAACCATGGAACAACCCTTCTGATGAAGTATATTCAATCAAGTTTAGATTAAAGTATTAGTTATTTTAAAAAGTCTTTATAGGCTTTATTAGAAGTCTCTTCAATAAATATAGTGTCTGTCTTATTAAGGTGCTTAATAAGATGAAATTTGTTCAGATTGCTGTCTTCTATTCCAATTAATATTTTTCCGAATGCTGATCCAAGATTTCTATAATGAAATAATGATATGTTCCAGTTGCTGCCAAATTTTTCTAAGAATGTTAAAAGAGCTCCTGGCTTTTCAGGAAATTCGCCTCGAAAAATTCTCTCATTTTTATGACCTTTTTGATTGATTCTTCCTCCCACCATATGTCGTAGATGGTCATTAGAAATCTCATTTCTTGTAAGGTCTTTAAAGGCAAAGCCTGCTTTTTTTAATTTATTTTTAATGGCTTGATATGATTTATCAGTCTTTGTTCTTACACCAACAAGAACATATGCATCATTTAGATCTGATTTTCTATAATTGAACTCGGTTATTAACGATGTTCCAAATATTCTGGAGAGATTTAAAAAACTTCCTGGTTGTTCCGGTATTTTTATACTAAGTATTTTTTCTCTATTTTCACCAAGCTCAGATCTTTCAACAATAAAGTTCAATCTTTGGAAGTTGACATTAGCACCACTACTAATAGCTAATAAATTTTTACCCTTAATTTTCTTTGAATAAACTTTTAGTCCAGCTAAGGCAAGTGCTCCCGCTGGCTCTGATAGCACTCTAGTATCTTCAAATATATCTTTTACAGCAGCACAAACCTCATCTACTGTTACTGTTATAACCTCGTCTACACATTCTTTTAAAACATCAAAATTATTTTTACCAACTTGAGATACTGCTACGCCATCTGCAAATAAACCAACTTCTTTGAGCGTAATCCTTTTGTTAGCTTTTATTGCTTCTGTAAAACAAGCTGAGTCCTCTACTTCCACTCCAATTATCTTGATTTTTTTGTTGTGCTGAGCAATCCATGAAGAGACGCCGGCCAGAATTCCCCCACCTCCAACTGGAATAAATACAGCATCATAATGGTTATCATCCTCAAGAATTTCTTTACCAATAGTTCCTTGACCAGCAATTGTATAAGGGTCATCAAAGGGATGGACAAAGGTTAATTTCTTTTTCTTTGATAAAGATTTTGCCTCATGTAAAGCTGTATTTACATCGTCACCATGCTGTATTATTTTTGCGCCAAACCTTTTTACATCTTTAATTTTTATCTCAGGCGTTGTTATAGGCATTACAATGGTGCACTTTATTTTTAATTTTTTACAAGCACTTGCAACACCCTGTGCATGATTACCCGCTGAGGCAGCTATAACGCCCCTCTTCTTTTCAGAATCAGATAAATTGATTATTTTGTTATAAGCTCCTCTATTTTTAAAAGAAAAAATTGGTTGTAAATCTTCTCTTTTTAAAAAGATTTTATTCTTTTCTTTTAGAGATAGATTAGGTGCAAATGTTATGGGCGAGTTTATTGCTACATCATATACAGATGCATTTTCAATTAGCTTTATATATCTTTTAGAGTTCTTAAAAGAACCTGTTTTCTTTATTTTTAATCTCAAGATAATTATCTATTGTTATTTTTCTTGTATTATACAGATATGAGTAGCTCAAAGATAAATGTTGCTAAACAAGCAATAGATTATATTAAAGATAAACTTCATCCTGAAATGATTTTGGGTATTGGAACTGGCTCTACTGTAAATTTTTTTATAGAAGAACTTGGTGCATATAAAAATTTATTTGCTGGTGCGGTATCAAGCTCGGAAGCATCTTCGAATTTATTAAATGAAAAAGGTATTGAGGTTTTTAATCTAAATGATGTTATGGATATTGCCTATTACATAGATGGTGCTGATGAAGTTTCTCCAAATTACGAGCTAATAAAGGGAGGTGGCGGTGCTCATACAAGAGAGAAAATCGTTGCGTCTGCTTCCAATGAATTTGTATGTATTGTTGATGAAACAAAACTAGTGTCACAGCTTGGAGCTTTTCCATTGCCTGTAGAGGTTCTTCCAGAAAGTAGAAGCTTAGTTGCAAGAAAAATTGTCTCTATGGGAGGAACGCCGATATATAGGGCTGGTTTTATTACCGACCAAGGTAATGAAATATTAGATATCAAAGATCTTGATATATCAAACCCAGAAGCGATAGAAGCTTTGCTTAATAACATTCCTGGGGTTGTAGATAACGGAATCTTTGCTTTTAACAAGCCCAAGAAAGTTTTAGTATCCAGCTAGTATTAAAGTATTTCTTCGATTGCAGAAATTAACTCAAGAGAATCTGGCTTCACGCCAGATTTAAATGTTGAAACAACTCTTCCCTCTTTTGAAATTAAATACTTATTAAAATTCCATGTTGGCTCAACACCAGACTCCTCTTTTAATTTTTTATAAAAAGGGTGCGCCTTCTTCCCTCTTACTTTTACTGTTGCGAACATAGGAAATTCAACGCCGTATTCAGTGGAACAAAACTCAGCCACAGCACTTTCTTTGGAATATTCTTGAAAGAAATCTCTTGATGGAACACCCAAAACTACAAAGTCATTATCTTTATATTTTTCATAAAGATTTTGAAGACCAGAATATTGATACGTATAACCACATCTGCTGGCGACGTTAACCACTAGCAATGTCTTGCCTTCATATGCACATAAATTTTGTGATTCTGCAGAATCAAGTATTCGCATATCAGAATTAAGAAGATTCGGACAGGCATGAATATTTTGAACAACGAAAAAACAAAAAAAGCTGAACAAGATTTTTTTCATTAAAAAATTATATATATTTAATGGCGATTAAGCTATTGGGCCTATTGCAAGAACAGAGATCACAAAAACACTTACTAAAATTACAGTTTCAAATAATTCTTTATATTTACTCATTTTATAATTCTTAATTAAAAATGGAGGGACTGAGCCCTCCATATGATTCCAGAGTGTCAGCAAATCTAATAGGGGGAGAGGAGTGCTGACATACATTATTATATATACTTATATTATATTATCAATACTTTTTATAAAATAAATTTAAATTATTCTAAATAATCGCTAAATGTGCGATTTTATAAGGATAAATATGCTTATTTTTTATGTATAATGCATGTCTAATTTATTTACGGAGTATAAATTGAAAGGAACAGTCCACTATGAAATTGTTGATAGCGTTGCGCTTTTAACTGTAGATAACCCTCCTGTGAATCCTCTGAGTGAGGGTGTTAGGAATGGTCTTTTTGAAGGCATTGCTAAAGCAGAGGCTGATAATGATGTTGTTGGTGTAGTTGTTACAGGTAAAGGAAGAGCATTTATAGCTGGAGCAGATATTTCTGAATTTGGTGGAAATATGAGCGGACATAGCTTAAATGACGTATTTAAAAGCATGGAGTATTGTTCCAAGCCTTTGGTAGCTGCTATTAATGGTATAACTCTTGGAGGTGGACTTGAAACTGCGCTTTGTTGTAACTACAGAATAGCCTCTAAACAAGCATTTGTTGGTCTACCTGAGGTAAATTTAGGCCTTTTACCTGGTGGAGGTGGAACACAGAGACTTCCTAGGCTGGCTGGCCCTTCAGAAGCGCTTAAAATGATGCTTACAGGAGCACATATACCAGCCAAAAAAGCTTTAGATATGGGAATTGTAGACTCACTGTCTGATAATGTTGTAGAAGATTCTATTCAATTTGCTAAAGAAAAGGCAAAAGAAGGCTCTAACCACCCTAAAGTTCGTGATCTTAATGAAAAAATGATCGAAGCAAGAGGATCAGAAAATGTTTTAGTTGAGGCGCAAGCTTTGGCAGCTAAGGCAAGAAAGGGCCAATTTGCCCCAGGTCAAATCATTAAATGTGTTGAGGCCGCTATAAATCTTGATGATTTTGATGAAGGTTTAAAAAAAGAAGGAGAGTTATTTGTTGAGTGCCTAATGCACCCGCAAAGAGAAGCAATGATTCATATATTCTTTGGAGAGAGAGCTGCATCAAAAATTTCAGATGTTCCTGCCGACACCCCTTCAATGGATATTAAAAAAGCTGGAATCATTGGATCAGGAACTATGGGTGGAGGTATTGCTATGTGTTTTGCTAATGCAGGAATTCCAGTCCATATAATTGATCAAGACGAAGAAAATTTGAAAAGAGGTCTTTCTGTAATAGAAAAAAATTATGACTTTATGGTTGGTAAGGGTCGAATGACGCCCGAGCAAAAAGATATGGTTTTTGGACTAATATCATCAAGCCTTGAATATAAAGATTTACATGATGTAGATATTGCAATCGAGGCTGTATATGAAAATCTAGATTTAAAATTAGAAATTTTTAAAAATCTTGATGAGCATACTAATGAAAATGCAATACTTGCAAGTAACACATCTGGATTAGATGTAGATGCAATAGCATCAGTAACTAAAAGGCCTGATAAGGTAGTAGGTACTCACTTCTTTAGTCCAGCTAATATCATGAGATTGTTAGAAGTAGTTCGTGGAGAACAAACATCTCACGAAACACTAGCTAGTGTAATGACAGTTAGTAAGAAGATAAAAAAAGCTGCGGTTGTATCTCTTAATGCACCAGGTTTTATTGGCAATAGGATGCTTTTTAATTACACAGCACAGGCTAATATGCTTCTTCTTGAGGGTGCCCTTCCCCATCAAATTGATCAAGCTATAGAATCATTTGGATTAAATATGGGCCCATTTAGAATGATGGATTTAGTTGGTCTTGATCTTGGCTGGAGAGCAAGAAAGCTTAGCGGTGTTGAATCGCCACTTCATGCAAAGATTGGAGATTATTTATGTGATAACGATAGATTTGGTCAAAAAAACGGCAAAGGTTATTACAACTATAGTGAAGGCTCAAGAGCTCCTAACCCTGCTCCAGAAAACGAAGAAGTCTATGAAAAGATTTCTTCAGAGAATGGTTTTACAAGAAGAGAAATTTCAGATGAAGAAATTACTGACAGGTGTATCTTAGCTCTTATTAATGAAGGAGCTGATATATTATCAGAGGGTGTAGCCCAGAGAGCAGCGGATATAGATGTTGTTTATATTAATGGGTATGGTTTTCCAATATGGAGGGGTGGGCCAATGCATCATGCCAATGCTATGGGCTTAGACGTTGTTGTTAATAAATTAAAGAAATATCATGAAATTACTGGAAATGATGCATACAAACCTAGTGAATTACTAATAAAACTTGCACAAAGTGGAGAAAAGCTAAATGTTGCGCCTTCAGGGGACGACAGAAAAGAAAAACTTAATTTTGCTATGTCCTCAGTTGCAGGCAACTTTTAGAAAGTATTTTTAATTTGGGGTATTAGGCTCTAATTAGAACTTTTGTCCCAATATTTACTAAATTAAATAATTCAATTACATCATAATTGAACATTCTAATGCAGCCATGTGATGCTTTTGTGCCTATTAGCCCCTCTTCATGTGTTCCGTGAATGTATATGTATCTTCGATAAGAGTCTACATTTCCACCTTTGTTGAAACCTTCCTCTTCTCCATCTAGCCACATTATTCTGGATGTAACATAGTCATTATCTGTATCTTCAAACTGATCAATTATAGTTGCAGATCTCTTAGTATTTATTCTTGAAGTAAATATAGTGTTTATCTCTGCCTCTTCACCAATCATTTCTTTTATAGAATGTTCCCCAAGTGGTGTTTTGAATGAATTTTCAATACTACCCTCTCCATATTTAGATGTGGAGATTGGATAAGAAGCTTTGATTAGGCTGTTTTCTATCAAATATAGTCTTTGCTCAGATATATCAACTTCAATATAGGTACTTTCAGCATAAGTAATTGCTGAGAACAGCAATAGTGTTAATATTTTTTTCTTTTTGAGCATGGATCAATTATAAACGATGTTAAAACCATCATTAAAGCAAAAATAAATGGAATATAGTGTCCAAAAATATTATATAGGCTTCTTTTATAAGTAAAATTAATACCAGAATTAATTATACCAGAAATATTTTTATCAATTTTATCAACAATTGTTCCATTATTAGTTATTATTGCTGAAATTCCATCATTTGTAGATCTTATAATCCATTTATTATTTTCAATAGCTCTAATTCTTGTTATTGCTAAGTGCTGATACGGGCCCATTGATTTCCCAAACCATGTATCATTACTAACATTAATTATAAAATTAGAACTAATGTTGCTTTTTCGAACAGTATTTCCAAAAGCTACATCAAAACAAATGAGCGGTGAGAAGCTTATACCATCTAAGTTGCTGATTTGAATATTATCCTGATTAATGCTGCCATGAGCTACATTTGACATAGGCATATCAAAAAAATCTATTAGGCCCCTTAATGAGCTTGTAAACGGTATATATTCACCAAATGGCACTAGATGTCTTTTGTTATAGATTTCATTGGTATTAACATTGATTAATGAGTTAAAGAGCGTTTTATCCTTAATATTCCAAACGCCCATAATAATTTCTTTATCTTTTTTATTAATTTTATTTATAAACTGGCTAAAGTCATTTGAGTTTAACGAATATGGAAGCTCTGCTTCTGGCAACACAATTATTTGTGATTCTTCTGAGGTGTCTTTTATCAGATCAAGAATATTATTTTCAATATATGATTTATAACCAAGATTATATTTTTGGAAGGGATCGGAGGAGGGTTGAATTATTGAAACATTAAGATCAAATTCAGTTCTTTCGTATTTATCAATTATCGGAATAAATAATACTAAAGATCCAAAGAAAATTTTATATCTATGCTCCCAAAAAATTGCTATTGAAGTAGCTATGAGATAGACAACGAAAGAGCCTCCTGTAACTCCAACAAGAGAATAAATTGTATGAAGTGGTGTATCAAGAAAAACAGTTCCTGGAATTAACCACGGAACTCCATTTAATAAATAATATCTTGATAATTCAAATAAAATAAGAAGGCTTGAAATAGAAAAAATTTTTAAATGCTTAGGTCCCGCCTTGCCACTAAATGATCTGTATTTTAATGCTATTAAAGGTAATCCAAAACATAGTGTAAGGAATAAAGTTAATAGAATGAAAATAACAATAGATATTGATATACTTGTTTCTCCATAATAGTAAACACTTACTATTAACCAAGACATACCAAAGCCCCAATGACCAATTGCCCAAGATATTAATTTCTTAAATGTATGGGTATTGTCAAATAAAATAGATCTTATTAAGTATGCATATGATACTAATATTAGTGGCTTGATGGAGAAGGGTGCAAAGGCAAAAATTCCAATAAGCCCAAACACAAATGCAGTGAAATATTGCTTATGGGCCATTAAGATTTTGTTATCTGAACTTTATCTATTTTTCTGTCATCAGCATGGGTGACTTTGATTGAAAGATTTTCAATTTTTACAGCGTCACCTTTTTTAGGAAGTACTCCCAATTCACTAATAATAAATCCACCCAATGTTTCTGCATCTATCTCTAAAGGATCTATATTTAGATTAAAAAATTCTGTGAAGTCTTCGATTTCAACTTTAGCATCTGCTGTATAGATATTTTGTGATATTTTAATTATTTCTTCTTCATCAATATCATGCTCGTCTTCAATTTCACCCACTAACTCCTCAAGAATATCCTCGATCGTAACTAGTCCTGATATAGTTCCATACTCATCGATGACAACAGCAAGATGTGATCTATCTTTCTTGAACTCTTCAAGCAATGAATCAGCTTTTTTAGTTTCAGGGACTACATTTGCCTCTCGCAGCATTTCAGACAGGCTAAATTCTGCAATTCCGCCATAAATTTTAGGCAACATGTCTTTTGCAAGCAAAATACCTTTTACTTCATCCCTTTCCTGCCCTAATACTGGATATCTAGAATGACCAGACGCAATGATCTTTTCTATAATAGCGTTAATCTCTTCATCAATTCCAAATGTCACCATATCGACTTTAGGAACCATTATTTCTTTCACTGTTGTATTACCAAGTCTTATCGCTTTGTTAGCAATGGATTCTGCTTCTTTATCAATGATATTAAGGTCAACAGCATCTTTAAGGAAGTCTGTGACCTCAGAAACAGATTGAGTCTTAATAAAAAATGGATTTCTAAAAAATTTTTTTATTTTTGATAAGATTCCCGAAGGAGGGTGACTGTCGTCGCTATCTAAATTTTGATTCATTTAATATGGATTACTAATATTTATTTTTTTTAAAGTTTGTATTTCTTTGTTTTCCATGATCACAGCATTTTCATTATTTTCATGATCATATCCAAGTATATGATATACACCATGGGCCAACATGTGAATAATATGATCGTCAAAAGTTTTTCCTTCTTTTTTAGCTTCCGCTTTCACATATTCAACACTAATTGCAATATCGCCAATATTTTTTGTTTGTTTTACTGAAATATCATCATTTGGAAAAGATAATACATTTGTAGTTTTATCTTTTTGACGAAATTGCATATTTAATTTTTTCATTTCCTTATCATTCAATAAGCGAAGATTTATAACGCAATCAGACATTTTCTCTTGGTCAAGAATTGTGGACACAACCTTATTTAATTTATTATTGAGGGGCTTTTCAATATCAATACCCTCATCTAGAGAAATTATTAAGCTCACTTATTTATATTTAATTCAAATTTTTTATATGCATCAATTATTTTTCTAACAAGAGGGTGTCTCACCACATCATTTGAAGAGAATCGAGTAATACCGATACCATTTGTTTCCTTCAAAACATGAATAACATGATCAAGGCCTGAAGTAATGTGTTTAGGTAAATCAATTTGAGTCAAATCACCATTAATAACTGCTTGTGAACCAAAGCCTATTCTTGTCAAAACCATCTTCATTTGCTCAACAGTTGTATTTTGACTTTCATCCATGATGATAAAAGAATTGTTAAGTGTTCGTCCTCTCAGATAAGCAAGAGGAGCAACTTCTATTACCTCTTTTTCAATTAACTTAGTTGTTTTTTCAATGCCTAACATCTCATACAACCCGTCATATAGAGGCCTTAGATAAGGGTCAACTTTTTGTGAGAGATCACCAGGTAAAAAACCAAGCTTCTCACCAGCTTCTACAGCTGGTCTAATTAATACTATGCGCTGAACTTTACCACCAAGAAGAGCCTCTACAGCCGCTGCTACAGCTATATAAGTTTTACCAGTTCCAGCATCGCCAATGCCAAAATTAATCTCATATTTATTTATATTTTTTATATAGCTCTGCTGATTACCTCCTCTTGGCCTGACGATCTTTTTTGGTGTTCTTATTTGGATATCTGTATCAATAACCTCAGGTTTTTTTGATAGGCTCAAGTTCAGATGTGATTGAATTGTTAAGTGGACGGCTTCTTTACTAATTTCAATATTTTTCTTTGTTAGATTATATAAATCCAAAATTGCATCAGACGCGTGTTTAATATCTTTTTCGTTACCAGTTATTTTTACCTCATCGCCCTTATGAAAAATTTTTACTGAAAAACTTTTTTCTATAAGCTTTAAATTACCATTAAGCTCTCCGACAAATAGGGCTATTCTTTCTGCATTAGATGGTTTTAAAGAGATGTTTCTTAAAGCGGTTTGAGTTTCTTGCATTAATTTTTAAATTTTACCTCTTGGATTATGCAAAGTGCCTAATAAAGAATAGGATAATGCCTCTGTAATCTCTATGTCTACTAGTTTTCCTATAAAACCTATATTTTCAAGATCAAAATTTACAACTCTATTACATTCTGTTCTTGCCTGGAGTTGATCTGATCTTTTTTTTGCAATGCCGGTTACAAGGCATCTTTGAATACTACCAACCATACTCTTGCTATGATTTCTATGAAAATGGTTCAGCCTATCTTGAAGTGTGTTAAGGCGTTCTTTCTTTTCCTCTAATGGGGTCATATCCTCTAATTTAGAGGCAGGAGTTCCAGGTCTCTTGGAATAAATAAAACTAAAAGAAGAATCAAATTCTATCTCATTAACCAAATCCATGGTCTCCATAAAATCATCATGAGATTCACCAGGAAATCCTACAATAAAATCAGATGAAACCCTCAAATCTGGTCTGAAAGATTTAATTCTTTGAACTGCATCATGGAAAATATCTATTGTGTAATTTCTTTTCATCTTCTCTAGAATTTTATTTGATCCTGATTGCACCGGTAAGTGAAGTTGACTCACCAATTGTGGTATATATTGATATGCCTCAATTAAATCATCTGTCATATCTAATGGATGAGAAGTTGTATACCTAATTCTTTCGATACCATCAATATGACTTGTTATCTCTATGAGGTCTGACAACCTTAAAATTCTATCCTTATATGGCATTTTGTATGAATTTACATTTTGTCCTAAAAATGTAATTTCACTTACTCCTTGCTCAGCAAGGCGAGCAACCTCATCAAAAATTTGCTCAGGTTTTCTACTAACCTCATCACCTCTGGTATAGGGAACAACGCAAAAAGAGCAATATTTTGAACAGCCCTCCATAATAGCAACATAGCTTGAGGGGCCACCTGTAGTTGGTTTTGGCAAAGAATCAAATTTTTCTTCAATTGGAAAAGTTATATCAATTGCTTTGATGCCCTTGTTAGGGTCAACGTCCAGCAAATCAGAGACCCTATGAAGGGTTTGAGGGCCATATATAAGATCAACATAAGGAGCACGTTTTTTTATATTGCTTCCCTCTTGAGTTGCAACACATCCACCAACACCTATTTTTAAGTTTGGATTTTTCTCTTTAAGTTTATTGAGCCTTCCAAGTTCTGAATAAACTTTTGATTCAGCCTTATCTCTTATAGAGCATGTGTTCAGTAGAATGATGTCTGCGTCTTTAACATCATTTGTTAGTTCTACTCCTTTTTTTTCTTTTAAAATATCTACGGTCTTGTCAGAATCGTATTCGTTCATTTGACAGCCATAGGTTTTAATATAAAGTTTCGTACCCATATAATTAAGTATTATGAAATCTAAAAGTGTTTACAAGATAATTTTCATGCAACTTGGTGAAGTATATGAAGTTTTTGCAAAACAAATTTTTCAAAGCGATATGTACGGTTTCATTGAGGTTGAGAATTATATATTCAATAAAGACAAACAACTAGTTGTAGACCCATCATCAGAAAAACTTAAAAATGAATTTTCAGATGTTCAAAGAAGTTATATTCCTATGAATGCAATTATAAGAATAGATGAAGTAAAAGAGACTGGAGAAGCAAAGATCAAGGAAAACAAAGGACAGGTAAGTCCGTTTCCATTAAACATTCAACCTTTAAATAAAAAAGATTAATTAGCCCTCTGGTAAAAAAAGATTTTTATAAAATTTCAATTCTGCAACAGACTCTTTAATATCTCCCATAGCTCTATGAGAACCCTCCTTCTCATATACTTGAGCCTCATTCATCCACCTAACTGCGGCTTCTTTAAAAGAAGATACATCTATATGCCTGTAATTAAAATAAGATTCTAATCTGGGCATATATTTAGCTAAAAATCTTCTATCGTGCGAAACTGTATTACCGCACATGGGTGATTGATTTGGGCCAACGTATTTTGAAACAAAGTCTAATGTCTCTATTTCAGCCATCTGTTCAGTAATAGAGCTTTTCTTTACAGCGTCTATCAAACCTGATGATCCATGCTGGTTTTGATTCCATTCGTCCATTTGATCTAGCAAAGAGGTTTGTTGGGTTATTATCAAATTTGGTCCCTCAGCTAAAATATTAAGTTGAGAGTCTGTAATTAATGTAGCAATTTCTATGATTCTTTCTTTTTCAGGGTCAAGACCGGTCATCTCTAGGTCAAGCCAGACTAAATTATCTTTTGATTGTAAGCTCTTCATAACTTTTTATATTTCTTCCTTTAGTGTATTTTGTGCTTATTATGCAAAAAGTTCAAACTGGTTTAGTAATAGAATTTTACTCAAATAGCTGTTTGGTTCGTACAGACAAAAAAGACATCCCATGTATTGGAATAAAAGACATTATTGTTGGAGATGTGGTTGAAATTGAAATATTACAAGATAGCAAAGAGACTAAGGGAGTAATTTTATCTAGAGAAAATAGGAAATCGCTTTTGCAAAAAAAGGATGGAATTAAATACAAAAATATAGCTGCCAACCTTAGTCATGTAGGCATATTGGTAACACCAAAACCTAAAACTACTGCTGAATTTATTGATAAGTGGATATTAACTTCATTATTATCAGGTATTGAGCCTTTTGTTATTTGTAATAAATCAGATCTTAATCATGATGATGCTTATTTGAAGCAAATAAATCTATATAAAAGCCTTGATATTCAAACCTTTAGTATTTCTGCAAAAGAAAATACAAACATAGATCTCCTTCAAAACTATTTGAAACATAAATGTGCTCTATTTGTTGGTAACTCTGGTGCAGGAAAATCAACTCTTACTTCATTAATTACAGGCAAGGAGATCAAAACAAACACGCTCTCAAACAACCAAGGGGTGCATACGACATCTATCTCAACGCTATATCAGGTTAATTCAAGCACTCAAATTATTGATTCTCCGGGAGTTAGGGACCTCCCAATATCTGGATGGAAAACAAATCAAATTATTGCTGGTTTTAAAGAAATATATGCATCTTCAAAAGAATGTGAGTTTAATGACTGCAATCATATAAACAATAAAGGTTGTAATGTCATAAAAAAACTTAATGATGGTGAAATAAGTCAAAGTAGATACAATAATTTCATTAAGTTTAGAGATAGCGTGCTTAACGATGAATAAAAAAACTCATTTTGGTTTCAAAGAGGTAGACGAAAAAGATAAAAGCTCTCATGTTGGAGGGGTTTTTTCTTCTGTTGCAGAAAACTACGACATCATGAATGATGCTATGTCATTTGGCATGCACAGACTGTGGAAAATGATTCTAGTTGAGCTTGCCGCTATTTCAGATAAAGACAGTGTTCTAGATATAGCAAGTGGAACTGGGGACATTGCAAAACTAATTTCCAATGACTTTCCCAATACTGAGATATACATGACAGATATCAACATGGACATGCTCTCAGAGGGTAGAGATAGAGCAATTAATGAAAGCTTTTATGCTAATTGTCATTTCTGTCAACTCAGTGGAGAAGAAATCCCATTTGATGATGATGCTTTTGATGTAATCACAATTGGATTTGGTTTGAGAAATTTTACAAATAAAGAAAAAGGTCTCAAAGAAATGAGAAGATGTCTTAAAAAAGATGGCAGGCTGCTTGTTCTAGAGTTTTCTAAACCTTTAAATCCTATTTTTTCTAAAATCTATGACTGGTATTCATTCAATGTTCTTCCCAAGCTTGGTTCTATGCTTGCAAATGACTCTGATAGCTATCAATACCTTGCCGAATCTATTCGCATGCATCCTGATCAAGAAACATTAAAATCAATGATAATAGAAGCCGGATTCAGTAATTGTAAATTTTATAATCTCCTTAACGGCATTGTTTCGATACATGTGGCATATGACGAATAACTTGTTAAAAATAATAAATAACATCATAAATGACATTGAAAACGCCTCTCCGGTTGCTCGAGATAAGCTGATACAAATTTATCCAATAAGTTTCCTTTTATCCTTAAAGGGTCACAAAAATATTTACTTTAGCCTAGACAAAAACAATAAGAATATTTCTTTTGAAAAAACTTCGCATATAGATTTTGAAATACGATCTTCAATCAAAGAAGTGCTTGATTTAATTCTTTCCAAAAAAATTAAAAAAGAAATTATCTACGGTGATAATGAAAAAGCAATTTTAATGATTAATGCAATCTTAAAATCTGATATTGATATTGTATTTTTAATAGATAAATATTTTGGAAATGTGCCTGCTGTTTTGGCCTATATTACAAAAGAAAAATTATTTACGACAAACCAGTATAATAAAAAAAATGAGCTTCAGTCTAAATTGAGAGATCTGTCTATAAGACTTGATAGACTTGAGGCTATTAATAATTTATGAATTTCTTAATAATAATTTTTCAAGGCTTAAAGATGTTAACTTTAGGCATTAGGTTCAAAATCTTTATGAATCCTAATGGTGAAAAAGCTGCAAAATACCTTGAGTCGCTAGGGCCAATTTTTATTAAATTTGGTCAATTGCTCTCTACTAGAACAGATATTCTAGATATAGACACTGCAAAAGAACTTCAAAGCCTGACTGATAGCTGCAAGCCTTTTTCAGTTAAAGAGCTTAAGAAAATTGTAGAAAAAGAACTAGGCAATTCAATTAATGATCTGTTTGATGATTTCAACGAAGTGCCAATGGCTGCTGCATCATTAGCGCAAGTTCATTCTGCAAAACTTAAAGATGGTAAAAAAATTGTTGTAAAAGTTTTAAGGCCAAATATTGAAAAAGAAGTTAAGAAAAATCTCAGGCTTTTAAAATCTGCTGCAAAAGTTTGTACATATCTATATTCTGAGAGCGATAGAATAAGACCAATTGAGGTAGTAAAAGATTATGAAAATACGATTTTACGTGAATTAGATTTAAGGCTAGAAGCTGCTAATACAAACCTTACTAGAAAAAACTTTGCAGGCTCAGAAGAATTATATATTCCAGAAGTATATTGGGACTTAACCACTTCAAAAGTTATGGTATTAGAAGAGATTGATGGAATACCTTGTACTGACATTGAGACCATTGAGAAATTTAATATAGATAAAAAAAGATTGGCAGAAAACGGTGTCATGATTTTTCTTAACCAAGTATTTCGCGATAACTTTTTTCATGCGGATATGCATCCTGGAAACATATTTGTTTCTAAAGAAAATCCTGAGAAACCAGGATATATAGCAATCGATTGTGCGATAAGCGGTTCTCTTTCTAATGATGAAAGATATATTCTTGCAAGGATGCTTCAGGCTGTGATCAAACAAAATTATAAATCTCTGGCTCAGTTATTTATAAGCTCAGAATGGGTTAACCCCAATTCAAATCAAATAGAGCTAGAGAATACTCTCAGGGCTTGTTGTGAGCCAATATTTGAAAAGCCTTTATCAGAAATTGAATTTGGTAAACTGCTCTTGTATCTTTTCCAAAGCACTAGACCTTTTGGATTATCGCTTCAGCCATCATTAGTCTTACTTCAAAAAACTCTTATACATATTGAAGGAATGGGTCGCCAAATATACCCTCAACTAGATTTTTGGGGAATAGCTGAGCCATATCTTGATAATTGGCTTAAAGAGCAATTTAATCCATTAAAAATAAAAGATTATATTATAGAGAATAAAGACGAATTAATAATGAAGGCTTCTGAAATGCCTAGCTTTATATATGAAACCTTGGACGAAATTAGAGGTTATTCTAAAAATAGAAGATCGTATGAGGAAAAAATCCATAAGATGGAGATGGATCTGCAGAAACAAAAATACATCATAAGTTTCATTCTAATAGGTATAATATTAGGGTGTGGTGCTTTTTTATTGCTCACATAGGAGATTTATATGGGCTTAGGTGGAATAAGTATTTGGCAACTTCTAATCATTTTAGTTGTGGTGCTTTTAATTTTTGGTAGTGGCAAATTAAAGACTTTGGGATCTGACCTTGGCTCGGGCCTAAAAAGCTTTAAAAAGGCTGTAAAAGAAGAAGATAAAGAAGAAAACAAACAAGATTAACAATTGCTTCAGATTGGTTTTTTAGAAATTGCTATTATCCTAATTATAGGATTATTAGTTATTGGTCCCGAGAGGCTACCTGAGCTTGTTAAGAATCTCTTAAAATTTTATAAAAAAATTCAAAATCAGTTTTCTGAATTTAAAAATAACTTCGAAGAAGATATTGGTGCTGAAGATATTAAAAAAGATGTTTTTAATGAAATGCGGATGGAAGAATTAGAAGGCTTTGAGCAAAAGAACAAAGATGAGTAGCTCAGTATCATCTCATCTAATAGAACTTAGATCTAGATTGATTAAAACATTAATTTGTATGGGGGTTCTTACCATTATCGGATTGCCCTTTGCTTCAGAAATATATTCTTTTGTAGCATCACCACTAATGTCTGTTTTGCCTAGTGGAAGTTCAATGATTGCTACTGGAGTAAGCTCGCCATTTATGGCACCTATAAAATTAACTCTATTTGTAGCGCTTTTACTGAGTATGCCTTATTTCTTTTATCAGATGTGGCTCTTTATGTCTCCGGGCCTTTATAAAAATGAGAAAAGCTTAGTTCTGCCCTTAATGACATCAACAATTTTTTTATTTATAGCAGGTGTAGCTTTTGCATATTACGTTGTATGTCCGATTATATTTAGTTTTTTTATTAACTCTGCTCCTGATTCAATTGTTGTTATGACTGATATAAGTCAATATTTAAATTTTGTTCTTAAGGTTACTTTTGCTTTTGGAGTTGCTTTTGAAATGCCAGTAGCAACATACCTAATAATAAGATCTGGTATTGCAAAGAAAGAGAAATTAAAGAAGGCGAGACCATACTTAATTGTGTTATTTTTTATTTTAGGAATGCTGCTAACACCTCCAGATGTTTTTTCTCAGTTATTTTTAGCAATCCCAATGTGGCTTCTTTTTGAACTAGGATTGCTAATTTCAAAGGATAAAATTTAATGGATATTGAGAATCTTTCAAAAAGATTTAAGGAAGATGGCTATATTTACATTGAAAATTTTTTTGATGGGAGTTTGATGGATAGCTATCACCAGAAAATTCTTAGTCATTTTAAAAAAGATACTGGATACAAGCATGACATGACTTTTATAGAAAAATCAGACACAGATGTTATTCCGTGGTTTCCTCAGTTAGAGGGAGAAACAATCTTTAATATTGTTGAAGATGATCAAAGATTGCAAAAGATTACAGAAAAAATACTTGGAAGCGGATGGAAATCTTTGTACAGCATGGTGATGTTTAGCAATAAGTCATCAAATGGGCAAGCATGGCATCAAGACTGTAATCCTGAAAATAAAGAAATATATAACCTCAACAGACTTGTTTATACCATGGATATTAATAAATCAACGGGTGGCGAGCTAGTCTTAATTCCAGGCTCACACAAGAAAGGAATAATACCTTCAGATTCTTTTGGTAATGAGATAGGGCATGAGGTAGTGATTGAGCCAAGTAAAGGGTCTCTTGCCATATTACACGGGCATCTATGGCACAAGGTTCTGCCAATACATGACAATATAAGGGTCTCCACAAATTATCGCTGCGTACCAAGTGGAACTCCGGATAATATTACTGATATATGTGTCTACAGAAATATGATGTATCGCTTCTCGGATGAGAAAATCTTAACAACAAGAGATTAAAGACCCAATCTTTTTGTCCAATCATTATTGTCAGGTCTCTCGTTTTCAATAATAAGATTTACTAAATCTTCACATGAAGAGGAGACTATTAAATCATTAAAATTTGCTTCTGTTATAAAGTCTTCTTCAACTGCCTTTTTCATCCATGCTAGTAGATGATCGTAATATCCCTCGGTATTAAGAAGTCCCACTGGCTTGTTGATAAGTCCAAGCTGGTTGTTAGCCATTATCTCAGCTAACTCATCCAAAGATCCCACACCTCCAGGGAGCACTATAAATGCATCTGATCTCTTCATAAACTCGTCTTTTCGATCTAATAAGGTTTTTGTAATTATTTGATTTTTTAATCTTGGGTTCACCAACTCAAGATTATGTAGGGATTCTAGACCAATTCCTATGGCGTCTACTCCATTATCAAGAGCTGCATCTGATACTATCTTCATAAGACCTACATTTCCCCCACCAAAAACAACATTGATGCCTTTTGCTGCAAGAATTTCTCCAATCTTTTTTGCATCTTCAGCATACCTAGGATTGTTACCCTCATGGGCTCCACAAAAAACTGATATATTTTTCATAATTAAATTAAGTTTTAAAATTAAATGTTACTGGTCCCTTATTTATCAAAGATATATTCATTGATGCACCAAACTTCCCCTCTTTTACGAACTGATGTTCTTTTTTGAAAAGATCTACAAATTTATCATACATTAATTTTGCTTTGTCCGGCTTGGCGGCTTTATGAAAAGTTGGTTTGTTTCCTTTATTGGTTATTGCTGAAAGAGTAAATTGACTTACTATCAAAACTTCTTCTTTTGTATCTTTTAACGAGCATGAAGTTATGCCTTTCGAACCATCAATCATTTTAAAGTTGAGAAGCTTTTCTAACATCTTAGCTATAGATTCATTTGTATCAGAATCTTCGATACAAATTAAAACCAATAAGCCGCTTCCAATTGACGAAAATTCTTTATTATCAATATTTACTTTGGCTTCTAGGACTCTTTGAACTAAAGAAATCAATCTTTATTTGTCTTCTAGGCCTTGATCCCATTCTCCGAGAGAAGCAAGTTTATTCATTTTAGCTCTATGGGATAAAGCATCTTGAGAAATGAACATATTCTCTGGCTTACCACCCCATGCTTTTAGTGCAGCAGCTTGAAGAGCTCTTCCATATGAGAAACTTAACTTCCATTCAAACCCACCTAATTTATTCATGGCGTCCAAATGCGCAGTTGCCAAAATATCAGATTGACCTCCTGATAAAAAAGTAATTCCAGGAAGCTCTGAAGGAACGTTGGCAATTAAACAATCTAATGTTTTTCTTGCAACCTCATCAATATCAGCTTGCTGTTTACAGCTTGAGCCTGATGTAACCATATTTGGTTTTAATATTGTGCCTTTTATATTTACTTCATTATCGGCAAGATGTTTAAAGAGTGATTTCAAGGATCTATCTGATGCATCATAACAATCTTCAATTGAGTGAGAACCGTCCATCAACACTTCTGGCTCAACCATAGGAACCATTCCATTATCTTGGACAATTTTTGCATAATCAGCCAATGCTTTCATGTTAGCGTCAATGCATTCTTGGGTTGGTATAGCATCACCAATTTTTATAACTGCTCTCCACTTAGTGAATTTTGCTCCCATAGAAACATATTCTTTTAATCTTTCATCTAAGCCATCTAAGCCAACAGTTACTGTCTCATCTAAATCACCAAAAGGCTGAAGTCCTTTATCAACTTTAATTCCAGGAAGGGCGCCTTGATCAGAAATAATATCAACGAGAGAAGTTCCATCTTTAGCATTCTGTCTAATAGTCTCATCAAAAAGAATTACGCCACCAATATTATCTTTCATGCCTGAAGATCTAAATAACATTTCTCTATAATCTCTTCTATTATCCTGATTAGACTCAACCCCAATGCTGTCGAATCTTTTGCCGCATGTTGGATTGCTCTCATCAGCAGCGAGGATACCCTTGCCGTCTGAGACAATATAAGACGCTATTTCTTCTAAAGTATTTAATGACATTACTATCTCCCTATCTTCATATTTTAGCTTTTAAAGCCTGTATAGATGGTAAATCTTTTCCTTCCATAAATTCAAGAAAAGCTCCTCCGCCTGTTGAACAATATGATACATCATCTTTGTTAATAAATTTGTTGATAGCAGATAGAGTCTCTCCTCCCCCTGCTATTGAAAAACCATCTGATTTTGCAATTTCTTTAGATAGTTCTTTTGTTCCCTTTGAAAAATAATCATTTTCAAAAACTCCTAATGGCCCATTCCATAAAATAGTTTTTGAACTTAAAACTATATCTTGAATTTTTTGACTAACAAGTTGATCCAGAATCATTTCATTGATGCTAACATCAGAAATATTTTTTTCACTGATATTTTTACCTTCAAAAGTCTCTGAGGTGATAACTTTTTCTGGCAGAATTATTTTGCCCTTATCTAAAAGTTCCCTTGCAATACCAACCATAGACTCCTCTATAAGAGATTGACCTACCTCATATCCTGCAGCTTTGATAAAAGTATTAGCTATCCCTCCGCCAACAATAACGTGATCAGCCTTAGAATTAATATTCTTAATAAGTTCTAACTTAGTTGAAACTTTTGCACCACCAATAATAGCGGTATAAGGCTTTTGGGTATTATTTAATGCTTTAGTAAGTGCATTGATTTCTTGTTCAAGCAGGATTCCTGAGCATGCTGCATTGGCATGAATAATGGATGAATGAGTAGATGCCTGCTCCCTATGAGAAGTTCCAAATGCATCAAAGACATAGAGATCTCCAAGATTACCAAGCTTATATCCTAACTCTTCAGTATTTGCTTTTTCTCCATCAAAAAACCTTATATTTTCAAGTAATTGGATACTAGAATTTCCTTGAAAAATTCTAGGATCTTCAATAGATTTAACTACTTCTACCTCCTGACCAAAAATCTCCGATGCTACTTTGGCAACCGGTTTTAAGGAAAAGATTTCTTCGTACAACCCTTCTGTAGGTCTTCCAAGATGACTTACTAATAAAATTTTTGCGCCCTGGTCTAAAGCATATCTTATGGTTGGAAGACATGCCTTTATTCTTGTTAAGTCTTGAACATGTCCCTCCTTAATAGGGACGTTCATATCAACCCTTATAACAATATTTTTATTTGCAATATTTTGTAATGAGGATAATTTAATCATTAACTAATGATTTTGATAACTCAACAACATTTGCAATTGTGAAACCAAAATGCTCAAGCAAAACATTAGCAGGAGCAGATTCACCAAAGGACTCAATGCCAAGGACTTTGTCACCCTTATTTAATATTTTGTACCAAGAGTTAGGATGCGACAGCTCAACAACAAGCGCTGGCAGGTTAGGCTTAATGACCTTTGATTGATAATCATCACCTTGTTCTAAAAATACATCAAGACATGGCATTGAAATGACATTAGTTTTAATTCCATGCTCATTTAACAAAACATCTGATGCGTCTAGGGCTAGCTGTAACTCACTTCCAGATGCAATTAATGAGAGAGTTGCATCTCCCTCTTCTTTTATTAGGTAGCCTCCATTCTCAATTGCATCTATCTGTTCTTTGGTTCTACTAATAGCGCTGGTATTTTGTCTACTTAAAACTAGGCATGTAGGAGAGCTTTCAGAAATGACAGCATTTTTCCAAGCAATTGATGTCTCAACAAGGTCTGCAGGTCTCCAATTATAAAGATTTGGAGTAGATCTTAGTGTAACTAAATGCTCCACAGGTTGATGGGTAGGGCCATCTTCTCCAAGAGCTATGGAATCATGCGTATATACAAATATGTTTGGTAACCCCATTAGTGCAGATAGTCTTACAGCATTTCTAGCATAGTCAGTAAATACAAGGAAAGTTGCGCCATATGGCTTGATGCCACCATGCAAAACCATACCATTCATAATTGCAGACATGCCAAACTCTCTGACGCCATAATTTATATGGTTGCCGGAAGGATTTTCATTTGAAAATGTTGAGCTTGATTTAGTAAAAGTATTATTTGAAGGAGTAAGATCAGCTGAGCCTCCAACAAGCTCTGGAAGCTCTTTAACAAAAAAGTCTAAGCATGCCTGAGATGATTTTCTTGTTGCCATTGAGCTATTTTCTGAATCACATTGATTAAGAAAATCGATAAATTTTTTATCGAAATCTTTTGGCATCTTTGAAGCAATTCTTCGGCTTAGCTCTTCGTACTTTTCAGGATTGCTTGTTTTAAATGCTTCCATTTCAGCATTCCATGATTCATTTAAACTAGTTCCCTTAGACTTTTGATCCCAAAAATCATAAATTGACTGTGGTAATTCAAATGGGGCATATTCCCATCCAAGAGCTTCTCTAGTTTTTACAATTTCTTCTTCGCCAAGAGGGGCGCCATGAACATCTGATGTCCCAGATTTATTAGGGGAGCCAAAACCAATTGTTGTTCGACAGAAAATCATAGTTGGTTTTTCAGTCTCTTTTTTTGCAGAAATAATTGCCTGATCTATTTCATCGACATTATGGCCGTCAACTTCGATAGTTTGCCAACCGTAACTATCAAATCTCATTACAGTGTCATCAGTAAACCAATTTTCTATCTCTCCATCAATTGAGATTCCATTTTGATCATAAAAGCAGATTAGTTTTCCTAAATTATGCGTCCCAGCAAAAGAACATACCTCATGAGATATTCCTTCCATTAGACAACCGTCACCCAAGAATGCATAAGTAAAATGATTAATGGGCAAGTGTTCCTTAGAATTAAATTCAGCTGAAAGTATTTTTTCTGAAATTGCCATTCCAACAGCATTAGCAATCCCTTGGCCTAATGGTCCTGTAGTAGTTTCAACTCCACAATCAAGATCATACTCAGGATGGCCGGGGGTTTTAGATTTTAATTTTCTAAAATCTTTAAGATCATCCATCGAAATTTCATATCCCGTTAAATGCAATAAGCTATAGAGAAGCATTGATCCATGACCATTGGATAAAACAAAACGGTCTCTGTTGAACCAATGAGGATTTAAAGGATTATGATTTAAATGATTTTTCCATAATGCTGTTGCAATTTCAGCCATTCCCATTGGCATTCCTGGGTGGCCAGAATTAGCTTGTTGTACAGCGTCTATAGAAAGAAATCTTAGGGCGTTTATAGATTCGGAGTGTTCCAATTTTTTTCCATTTATTAGAAATTAAACAAATAATAATAGTATTGGGAGAAAATTAATAGATTAAATATAACTTTTTACTATAAAATACACGTACGCGTAATTTATCTTTTTTTTACACATAGTTTTTGTCAAAAAAAACGTACTTTGCATAACATCTTTAAGTAAATTGGAGAGAATAAAATGAGTTATATTTTCACATCGGAATCGGTCTCAGGAGGTCATCCTGATAAAGTTTGCGATCAAATTTCAGATGCAATATTAGATGCTTATTTAGCAGAAGATCCTAATAGCAGAGTTGCATGTGAAACTATGATTAAAAATAACATGGTCTATATTGCTGGAGAAATTACTTCTTTGGGTAGCCCTGATCTTGAACCAGTTGTCAGAAAAACAATTAATGATATTGGATACAATAATGAAGAGTATGGTTTCAATGGCGATACATGTGAATTTACTAATCTCGTATTCGAGCAATCACCAGATATTTCTCAAGGTGTAACTGAGGGTGAAGGAGAAAACTTAGAACAGGGTGCTGGTGACCAAGGATTAATGTTTGGTTACGCATGTAAAGAAACTGATTCTCTTATGCCTCTTCCAATAGATTTATCTCACAAGCTAGTAAAGAGACAGGCTGATGTAATGAAAAGCGGGGAAATTTCATGGCTGAGACCTGATGCTAAGAGTCAGGTGAGTGTAATTTATTCTGATGATGGAAAAACTATTGAAGGTTTATCAGCTGTAGTCTTGTCAACACAGCACGATGAAGATGTAACTCAAGAAGAAATAAAATCTGAGGTCATGGAAAAAATAATAAAACCAATAGTTCCAGAAGAATGGCTTTTAGATTCTACAAATGTATATATTAATCCAACAGGTAAGTTTGTTATTGGGGGTCCTGTTGGTGATTGTGGACTAACGGGTAGAAAAATTATTGTTGACACCTATGGCGGTATGGCTCGACATGGTGGCGGAGCTTTCTCTGGTAAAGACCCGTCTAAAGTTGATAGGTCTGCAGCCTATGCAGCAAGATATGTAGCAAAAAATATAGTTGCAGCTGGGCTTGCTGACTATTGTGAGATTCAAGTCTCATATGCTATTGGTGTTGCAAAACCAACATCTATTCATGTTGAAACATTTAATAGTGAGAAAATTTCAAAGGAAGCTATTGTAAAAATAGTTGAAGAAGAATTTGATTTAAGACCTAAAAGCTTAATAAATATGCTTGATTTAAAGAGGCCCATATATTTGCCAACTGCTGCCTACGGGCACTTTGGAAGGTCAGATATTGATCTTTCTTGGGAAAAAACTGATAAAGCTGCAGACATTGCACAATAAAATTAAAAAGGGAAATTAAAAATGGAAAATGACTATAAAGTAGCAGATATTAATCTTGCTGAATTTGGTAGAAGAGAAATTTCGTTAGCTGAAAATGAAATGCCGGCATTAATGGCCTTAAGGGATAAGTATCGAGATGAGCAACCACTTGCTGGTGCAAAAATAATGGGATGCATTCACATGACAATACAGACTGCTGTCTTAATGGAAACTCTGGTAGACCTTGGAGCTGAATTAAGATGGTCATCCTGTAATATTTTCTCTACACAGGATCATGCTGCCGCAGCAATGGCAGCCAAGGGCATACCGACATTTGCATGGAAAGGTGAAACTGAAGAAGAATACGAATGGTGTATAGAACAGACCATTTGTAAAGACGGTAAGCCATGGGATGCAAATATGATTCTTGATGATGGTAGCGACCTTACATCTATGGTTCATGCAAAATTTCCAGATATGTTAGAAAATATTCATGGTGTTTCAGAAGAAACAACTACCGGTGTGCATAGACTAAAAGAAATGCTTGAAAAAGGTGAACTTAAAATTCCAGCAATCAATGTTAATGATTCAGTAACCAAAGCAAAGAATGATAATAAATATGGCTGTAGACACAGTCTTAATGATGCAATAAAAAGAGGTACTGACATGTTATTGTCAGGAAAAAAAGGTCTAGTAATAGGCTATGGTGATGTGGGTAAAGGCTCTGCAGCCAGCCTTGCTCAAGAGGGAATGATTGTAAGTGTTGTTGAATCAGATCCAATTTGTGCTATGCAGGCGTGTATGGATGGTTTTGCAGTTGTTTCCTGTTATAGAGATGGCGTTGTAACAAGAAAACCTGAAGATATAAATATGCAGGTCATGGGCGATATTGACTTAGTGGTTACTACAACAGGCAATGTAAATGTTTGTGATTCAGCAATGTTAACTACGCTAAAAAATACTTCTGTCGTATGTAATATTGGCCATTTCGATAATGAAATAGACACAGCTTTTTTAAGAGATGAATTCTATTGGGATGAGATTAAACCCCAAGTCCATAGAATTTTTAGAGATACAAAACCTGATGGAACACCAGATCTCTCAAGCAAAAATTACATAATACTATTGGCAGAAGGTCGATTAGTAAATCTAGGTAATGCTACGGGTCACCCAAGTAGAATTATGGATGGATCTTTTGCCAATCAAGTGTTGGCGCAAATACATTTATTCAAACAAGGTTTTGCTAATATCAATGACGAAGATAGAAAAGCAGAAATGATTACCGTAGAAGTTCTTCCAAAAAAACTTGATGAAGAAGTTGCCTCCTTGATGGTTGCTGGTTTTGGTGGTGTTGTAACTAAGCTGACTAAAGATCAAGCTGATTACATCAATGTTCCTCAAGAAGGTCCATTTAAAGAAGAAAGCTACAAATATTAGTCTTAATCTGTGCAATTATGGGCATAATTGCCCATAATACGCACTATGAATTTAATCAAAATTATATTTAGTTTGCTAATCTTAGCTTCTATCTCTAGTTGTGGTGTAAAAGGCCCCTTGGTTAATTCATACGTTATTACAAAAATACAATGAATACATTTAAATACATTAATGGCAGCCTGCATTGCGAAGGCGTTGATCTTTCAGTACTTGAGAAAAGATATGGTACGCCTTCATATGTTTATTCAAAAAAAACCATAGAAGAGAACGCTAAATCATATGTAAATTCATTTACAAATAGTAGAAACCTCGCCTGTTTTGCAGTTAAATCTCTAAGCAACTTATCAATACTTGAAATTATTAAAGATAGTGGCTGTGGCTTTGATATTGTTTCAGGAGGAGAACTTCATAGAGTCTTATCTATAGGTGCAGATCCAAAAAAAATTATCTTTTCTGGAGTAGGTAAAAATAAGAGCGAGATACAACAAGGAATTAATAGTGGCATTTTATCTTTTAATGTTGAGTCTGAATCTGAGCTATACAGAATTGAAAAAATTGCATATGACATTGGTTCTCCAGCACCCATTTCGATAAGAATTAATCCTGACATTGATTCGGGCGGGCATGATTATATAACTACCGGAAGAAAAGGTGATAAATTTGGAATTTCTGATACAAGAAAGGTTATTGATTTATGCAAACACGCTCACCAGTCAAAAAATCTCAAAATAGTTGGGCTTGCCTGTCATATTGGATCACAAATTTTAGATCTTGATGGGTTTATAGAATCAGCTGATAAAATTTTTGAGTTAGCAGATGAATTGGCAAATTTTGATATTTCACTAGAGTTTTTAGATCTTGGAGGAGGTCTAGGTATTTCATATGAAAATGAAGTCCCGCCTTCACCTTTAGATCTTATATCGTGTCTTGAGGATAAATTTAAAAATAGAAAAGAAAGATTAATATTAGAGCCCGGCAGAAGTATATCTGCAAATGCTGGAGTTCTTCTAACTAAGGTTGAATACATCAAAGATAATTTCTTGATTGTTGATGCTGCTATGAATGATCTTTTGAGGCCCTCGCTATACAAAGCTCATCATGATGTATGCAATGTAGAAGATAAGAAAGATAATTTAAAAAAATGGACTGTTGTTGGCCCAGTATGCGAATCATCAGATTTTCTAGCAAAAAATGCATCTCTTGATGTAAAGGAAGATGATTTAATTGTTGTTAAAAATGCTGGTGCTTATGGTTATGTAATGGCATCGAATTACAACTCAAGACCAAAAGCCTGCGAAATTCTTATCGATGGGGATCAGTCTAAGATTATTCGAAAAAGAGAAACTCTTGACGATCTTCTTGAAATGGAAAAGATTGAAAATGATTAATTTTGACAAAATGCATGGTAATGGAAATGATTTTATTGTTATTAATTCAATAGAAAATACTTATAAATTATCAAAATCAAAAACTAAAAAACTATCAGATAGAAATTTTGGTATTGGTTTTGATCAAGTAATTTTAATCGGTCCGCCCACAAATGATAGTTTTGATTTTTCGATAAGATTTTTTAATGCCGATGGCGGTGAAGCTTCAATGTGCCTTAATGGAATAAGATGTGCTGCTTCATATGTCTGGCGTAATAATTTTGCTCCTAAAAAACCCATTAGTTTTAAAACTAAAAACAGGCATGTTTTATGTGAGCCTTTTAAGAATCAAGTTAAAGCATTTTTAGAAATACCAACACCATATATCGATACCAAGCTTCATTCAAAACTTGCAAAATTAATTTCAGATGAATTTGACTTAGTGGATACAGGAAATATGCATCTTTGTATTAAATCATCGTCAATAAAAAATAAAGATTTAGATTCAATATATAAGAATCTTGAAAAATTAATAAAGCCTATTGGATTTAATTTGTCTATATACAAAGCATCAAAGAATATTGCTGAAATGAGAACTTATGAGAATGGTGTTGGTGAAACATTTTCTTGTGGCTCGGCTGCTTTAGCGGTTACATCTTTGTGTATTAAAAATAAATTTAAGACTATCTCTCCTGGAGGAGAACTAAATTTTATTAAAAAAAATAATGCTAATATAGAAATGATGGGGCCAGCTAAATATATATATTCAGGAAATATAGATGTCTAAAAAATTAAATCCAAAGGATGTCGAATTATTTTTACTCGACAATATAGATTTTTTTGAATCAAGAGAGTCTCTTCTGAGCGAGATGAAATTTAAAGATTCATCAAGCTCTGCATCATCCTTGCTTGAGAGACAAATTAACAAGCTCAGAGATGAGCAGAAAGATTTAATGGATCTTTTGACTTCTTTTATCCAAACAGCACAGTTAAATGAAGATTTATTTAACAAGTCGAAAGAGCTCACTTTGTCTATTCTAGAAGCTTTAGATAAGAGTGAAGTTATAAACACTGTTCAAAATGATTTTAAAAAAAGTTTTAACGTAAATAACTGTCAATTAGATTTTTATTCAAATTCAGAAATAGATGATGTTGAACAAAAGACTGGTATGTCTTTTCATAAAGGTGCTATTCATTGTGGATCTTTTTCCAATGAAAAAATGGAGTTCTTATTCAACGATAATAAAGTTGAGTCATTGGCTATAGCTGTTTTAGTTAATAAATCAGAAATAGGTTTACTTAAGCTTGGTAGCTATGAGAGAACTAGGTATCTTGGAGATGAGGATACAACTTTTATAGAATATATAAGAGATATCTTAGAAAAAAAATTCCAATCGATAGACAGCCTTAATGCCTGATAAATATTTTGTTAATAAAGATATAGAGCTTTATATAAATTATATTTCTGAAGTTAAAAATCTTTCAAAAAACACCTCTAGTTCCTATCAAAGAGATCTAAAAAAATTATCTAAATATTTACAGTCTATAAATATAGCGGCCTACTATGACATCGATGATTCAGTATGCTCTGGATGGCTTGGGAGTCTTTATGCGCTAGAAAATAATCCCAGAAGTATTCAAAGACATCTTTCATCTGCAAAAGGTTTTTTTAAATTTCTTAAAAAGAATTCATTAATTGAATCATCACCCTTTGACCTCATTACGTCACCTAAGGCTCCAAGTTATTTGCCTGAAGTGCTATCACCTGAAGATGTCAGTCAGTTACTCAATTTTAAACCAACCGATTCTCTTGAAATGCGTGATTTGGCAATTGTTGAACTAATGTACTCATCGGGCTTAAGGGTTTCAGAAACTGCAAATATTAATCTAGAGGACTTCGAAGAGGAGATGTCTTTTCTGAGAGTTCTAGGCAAAGGATCAAAAACTAGGCTGGTTCCAATTGGAAGATATGCCAAGGCCGCTATAGAGAATTGGATTTTAGAACGTTCAAGGTACTCTGATAAATCTAGAGCTTTATTCATAAATTTAAAAGGCTCAAGGCTAACAGTTAGAAGCATACAATTAAGATTAAAAAGATTGGCATTAAAACAAGGCTTGCCACCAATTCATCCTCATATGTTAAGACATAGCTTTGCTACGCACATGTTAGAGTCAAGCGGTGACCTTAGAACTATACAAGAATTATTAGGTCACAGCTCATTATCCACAACCCAAATATATACTAAATTAGACTATCAACATCTTGTAAAAATCTATGATCAAGCGCATCCAAGGGCGAAAAAATGACAACTGAAATTCAAATGATTACCTTTGATCTTGATGATACCCTGTGGGATAACAAACCTACAATAACCAATGCGGAAGTTAAAACCAGAAAATGGATTGAAGATAGAGTTGGTGCTATTGAATGGGGAGACTTAAATGATTTTCTTCAACTAAGGGAAACTCTGATAAGAAAAGATAAAAGAATTGCATGGGATATAAGTAAACTTAGAATTGAGATTTTTAAAGAAAAGTTCAAGGGCCTTGTGTCTGCTAATGAAATAACAAAACTTGCAGAAGAAGCTTTTAGCTACTTTCTAAAAAAAAGGCATGAGATTGAATTATTTCCTGGCGTAGAAGATGCTCTTGAAGTTCTCTCAAAGAATTATATGCTTGGAGTTCTAACTAACGGCAATGCAGATATTTATAAACTATCAATTGGCAAATACTTTGAATTTTCAATTAGCTCTCTTGAGGCACAAGATAGCAAACCCAATAAATCGCATTTTGAATTAGCTAAGAGTCATCTTCCGAACCTGAAATATAGTGAAATGCTTCATATAGGTGATCATCAGATTAATGATATTTTTGGTGCACATACTCTTGGTATAAAAGTCTTATGGTTTAATAATATAAAGGCTCTTTGGGAGCAAGATTTTGAAAAACCAGATCAGTTTTACGATTGGCATAGTTTAGCGAAAATTATTGAGGAAAAATATGAGTCAAGATGAACTTTCAAAAGCCGTAATTAATATCCTTAAAAAAGAATTGGGTGTCGTCAAAGATGTCTTGCCCTCTGATCTTTTACAAAACTTACAAAAAGTCATTGGGCCCGAAATAGAGAAACTAATTGAAAAAAGTGGTTATGTTTCTAAATCAAAATATAAAGCATTAGAAAAATTAGCTAATAACTTAGAACAAAGAATAATTAATCTTGAAAATAATACTAAAGAGTAACTATATACTTTGATAGTTCTTTTATATCACTCTCAGAAAGTGCAGCTGCCTGAGCATACATAAGCGCACTTTGCGGGCCTCTTTCAATATTATTCTTGTATTCATTGAGAGCTGCTGCGATATAGTCACTTTTTTGACCCTTAAATGAAGGTCCAATCCCACCTTCGCCTTTTGCACCATGGCATGCTATACAGCCAGCATAAAGCTTTGTTCCCTTGGATGCGGCGCCTACATCTGCAATCATTGCAACTTCTCCACAATCTTGGCCTTCAACGCAAATATTTACATTGAGATGAATCCTTTCTATGACAGATTCATCATACTTTTTGCCATTAAATAGAAATATTGCGCATAAGGGTAAGATATATAAGTAGTATTTATTTTTCATATTATTCCTAAGAGTTTGGTCTTTGAAGCTCAATAACATAATCAGCAACCTTTAGCATATCTGCAAAAGATCCTCTATTTTCTATTATGTATGTTCCATCTACAACTATCATCGGGGTAGCTGTTAACATCATTTGCCTTGCTTGCTTTGCATCACGATTTATTTTTTGATTAATAGCAAAAGATTTTAAATATTTTTCTGTTATTTCTGGAGCTACATCAAATTTAGATAGAAAATCTTTAACACTGCTTTCTCTTTGAAGCATATTACCTTCTTTATGCATAGTAACAAATACCGCAGCATGAGTTGATGGGTCTAAATCTAAGGATTCTATAGTGTAATAAAGTCTTGCATGAAGTCTATGAACCGGCGCCCAAGAAACTGGCATTTTTCTAAATTTAACATCAGAGCCTTGTTTTGCTGCCCAAGCATTTACTGCAGGCTCAAATGAATAACATCCGTAGCATCCGTACCAAAAAGATTCAGTTACCTCAACGACCCCATCTTTTTTAACCGGCAATGGATTATCAATTAACTTGTAATCTCTACCTAACTTATATTCAGCACTAATTGAAATAGCAAAAATTGCTACTAACGATAAATGAAGTATCTTAGAAAAAATGCTCATTATTTATAAAGTCCATGCATGTAATTTGCTAATGCATCTATCTCATTGTCAGTAAGGTTTTCAGCTATAGATTGCATAACCAAAGATTGTTCTCCAGCGTTTCTTTCTTTTGACCTATAAGCTTTTAATGATGAAACTAAATATCCCACTTGTTGGCCCGCAACTGAGGGATAATTTGCTAAATTATTACCATCACCATAAACCGAGTGACAAGAGGTGCATGCTGGTATTTGCTTTTTAATATCTCCAAACCTATATAACTTGGTGCCAAGTTCAAGCAATTCCGTATCATTTTTTGCCTGACCTCCAGTCGAGATATTTGAGCTATAAAAAGCTGCTATGTCCAATAAATCTTCATTATTTAAAGACTGTAAATACGGAGTAACCGTCATCATCAATGCATTATTCCTTTCACCACTTTTAAAATATTTTAACTGTTCGTATAAATATTTTTCATTTTGTCCTGCTAACTTAGGCCATTCAGTATTCATACTATTACCATCTGTGCCATGACAAGCAACACATGACTCAACAAGAGATGAACCAGCAGAAGCATCTCCTGACTTAAATCCTTGAGGCATATCTTCCGGGCTGAGTGATTTCTCAGCTGCATAGGTATTAAACGCTAAACCAAAAGAAGCTATTAATATCAAAAATGATTTCATAAAACTAAATAAGTGTGTCTTTGTGATGTGTATTATAAACATAGGTTGGTATGATATAAACGATTAAATGAAAAACCTTTTTAAAGATACAAAATTCATGCTTGGGGTAACTAAGTATAAAAACTTACCAGAAGATGTGGGTGATGAGATTCTTTTGGCAGGAAGATCTAATGCTGGAAAGTCGAGTGCTCTTAATGCTTTAACTGACAACCCAAAACTAGCAAGAATTAGCAAGACCCCAGGAAGAACAACTGAGATTAATTTTTTTGAGGTAAATAATTCACTCAAGTTAGTAGATTTGCCAGGATATGGCTTTGCTAAATCTAGCTCATATAAAAGGAAAGATTGGGCTCCTCTTCTGGAACAATACTTTGCAAGAAGAGAATCTCTAAGAGCTGTTGTTATTTTTATGGATATCAGACACCCGCTAAAAGATCGTGATAAGGATATGATTGCCCTATGTAATAGTGAGAATGTTCCTTTTATACCTGTATTAACAAAAAGCGATAAACTCTCCAACAATCAAAAAAATAAAGCCCTTTCTCAAGTAAATAAAAATATGGTTGGTGTCGAAGCTATAACAGTATCTTCAAAAGATATCACCGGTTTTGACAAGCTATCTAAGGAAATACTAAAATTTTCGAGTGCTTGAATACCAAAAACAAGATTGTGCATTAACCTTAAGAGAAGGCTTGGAATGCTACTACCAATCTTTTCCTGAATCAAAAGAAATACTAAAAGACAGCCCTGGGTCTGGATACCTATTGCGCGACCATGATTGTACTCATGTAATTTTTGGCCTCGATATATCAATTGATCAGGAGGCAATACTAGATACTTGGGTCTTATGGGGCGCTTCTTTTAAATGGAAATATCTTCTAGGCTATGCAAAGCTTCCACAAATCAAGGATCTTCAAAAAAGACTCATGCGCGAATTAGGAATCAGGGGGTTTCTAGGGCTATATTGGAATACTCTAGCGATCAAAAGAAAAGTTTTCTTTCGGACTCGTAAGATGAAAAAGAAATGGCCTTTCCAAATGCCCGAAGAATATCTTGATATGAAGATATCTCATCTAAGAGATCTCCATGGGATAAATATTCTTAGCCAAGAAGACCTAAACTATACCCCAACAAAATGGTCTGGTGCTGTCTAAAGAGAATTTTCAACCCTATCAATGATTCCATTAATTACCGTCTTCAATTTTTCACTTGATGATTCCCGTTTTGATTTAATCAAATAATACAACCCATTATTTAGATCGCCGGTATTTAATAATGCTGCGCCAATATAAAAATATGTTATCGAAAAAACAGTATTATAGTTATTACTTGTGTACCTAAGATTATCGCTTAAATCCATTTCGATTTTTGCAATTTCATCAAAACTACCATTCTTATATAAAAGCTCTATAAGAAACCCATAAGCTTCTATTAGAAAAGGTTTATCTATGTAATATTCAGATGAGCTTGTTGAATATAAGAACTGGTGGAAATGATTGATTGCCATTTGCGAATCTCCATTAGCCATATAAATCTTTCCTAACAAGAATTTAAACAATAGGTGATTCTCTGTATTCTCTATCGCTATTGATTCTGCTAATTCAAAATTATTTTTATTTAACAAGTCTTGAACTCTTGCCAGTCTGCGTATGACCACTACATCTATTGAATCTACTTCAACCTTATCATCTCTAACGTAATATTTTTTTGGAGCATCTATTCCTTCCATTATAAAAGTAAACTGATGTTTCACATTGTGTATTGTAATTGGCATTCCTTCAAAAGAAGCAGGCTTGTATTTCATTCTCAATAGTGCTTTTTTTGAGGCCACTCGAAAGATTCCACACTCTTTTACAGATTGAGATGGGCCATCTGGATTACCGCATATACCAAGTGTTGGGACTATATTTGTTATAGTTCCGTCTTCTTTGATAGTGAAGCTTAGTATTTGCCTACCTTGAATAGCATTCTTTTGTGCATATTTTGGATAGGCTGCTTTGCTAGACTTTATTTTTTTATAATTAACAAATCTTTCATCTCCCAAAGCATTAAAAATATTTATATTCTTATACTCATTCATTGTTATAAGTGCTTTACTTAACTGATCTGTTATTTCACATGATGTATTGATAATTTCTTTTCCAACAAGACCTTCGTTCTGAATACATTGGATGAGTTTTTCTCTTTCGCTTGAAATTATATTATTGAAAAATTTACTGACGTTTCCGGGCAATTGATTGGCACTTATGCTTGGTGATATGACAAGCATTAAAGTTAAAATTTTAATTTTAGTGAGCTTCATTCCAGTTTTGCCCAATTGCTGCATCTGCAATTAGAGGAATATCAAGCTTTACAGCCTTTTCCATCATATCCTTCATTAAATTTAAAATTTCTTCAGCATTTGCTTTAGGTGTTTCAAAAATTAATTCATCATGAACCTGCATAATCATTTTTGTTTGGGGCAACTCTTTATCTAAAAATGCATTTATATCTATCATAGCTTTTTTAATTATGTCTGCTGCTGACCCTTGCAAGGGTGCGTTAATAGCAGCTCTTTCTGCCGCTTGTCTTCTAAGGCCGTTAGCAGCGTTAATTTCATTAAGATACAGACGTCTTCCCATTATGGTTTCTACAAACATATCTTTTTTTGCTCGAGCTTTTGTATTGGCCATATAATCTTTTACGCCCGTATATCTCTCAAAATAAGTATCTAAATATTTTTGTGCATCTGCTCTAGGTATATCTAATTGTCTTGTAAGTCCGAAGGCTGACATTCCATACATTAGGCCAAAATTAATTGCTTTTGCACTTCTTCTTTGTTCATCCGTTACATTTTCTATATTTACTCCAAAGACTTCTGCTGCTGTTGAGGAATGAACATCTAATCCTTTATTAAAAGCATTTGTTAAATTTTTATCTTTTGAAAGATGCGCCATAATTCTAAGCTCAATCTGTGAATAATCTGCTGATATCAAAACATTTCCTTTTTCCGGAATAAAAGCTTCTCTTATTCTTCTTCCCTCTGAGGTTTTAATTGGTATGTTCTGTAAATTAGGTTCTGTGGATGAAAGCCTTCCGGTAGAGGTTATAGCTTGTTGATATGAAGTATGGATTCTTTGCGTTGCTGGGTTCTCAATTTTAATAAGACTGTCGGTATAAGTTGATTTGAGCTTTGCCAAAGTTCTATATTGAAGAATAATTTGTGGTAACTCATATTCTTCTGATAGTCTTTGAAGGGTTTCTTCATTTGTTGATGGCTGTCCTTTAGGAGTTTTTTTGAGAACTGGCAACTTAAGCTTTTCATATAAAACTTCTAAAAGTTGCTTGGGTGAGTCTAAATTAAATTCTTCACCAGCAATTTTAAAAGCCTTAGAGCTTAGGTCTGATATTTTTTCTGCAAGCTCTTCTGAGTGAGCAGCTAACTTTTCTTTGTCTATTTTTGCTCCGTTTTGTTCAACTTTCGAGAGAACATGGACAAGTGGGTACTCAATATCTTCAAGTAATTTTTTTTGTGTTGGCTTATCTTCAAGCAGTCCCTCAAGCTTGTTGTAAAGTCTTAAAGTTATATCGGCATCTTCTGCTGCATAGTTAGTTGCAACATCAATTTCAACCTCTGAAAAACTAATTTGTTTTGATGCGGTGCCAGCAACATCGCCATACTTTATTGTTTCATAATCAAGATAATATGAAGCTAACTTATCCATACCATGTCTGGTTGCAGTACTATTGAGCACATACGACATAAGCATAGTATCTGCATGAAATTTATCTAACTGAATCTTATGCCTAGATAAAATTGGTATATCAAATTTTAAATTCTGGCCAACAGCTTTTTCCTTGTTTCGCTCTATAGCCTTGCCAATTATTTCAAGTATTAAATCTAAACTTAGTTGATCAGAGCATCCTTCATAAGTATGGCCTATTGGTATATAACATCCAGCTCCTTCTTTAACAGATAATGATATGCCAACAAGATTCGCAGTAATTGTATCTAGGGAATCTGTTTCAGTATCTATTGCATAAACTTTACATTCATCAAGATTTTTGGCCCAAGCTTTAAGCTGGTCTTTGCTAAGAATGGTTTCATAGTTTTTGTTTTTCTCTTTGAGGGTTTCTTTAACATCAGGTTGTTTAGAAGTGTTTTTTGGTAATGCTTTGAACTCTAGTTCAGCAAAAAGCTCATCTAATTTTTCTTGATCGGAGTTGAGCTGGAGCAAGCTATCAAAGTCCACACCAAGTTCAACATCGTATTTCAATGATACAAGTTCAACATTTCTCTCTAAATCTGCAAGAGAGTTACGGAGATTTTCTCCAACAACACCCTTAATTGATTCAGCATTATCTTTTATACCATCTAAGTTCTTATATTCATTCAGCCACTTAGCTGCTGTTTTTTGACCAACTTTAGGAACTCCAGGGATATTATCAGAACTATCTCCAACCAGAGCAAGCATGTCTCTTATTTGATTTGGCTGAACACCAAATTTTTCAAATACCTTGTCTTCGGTAAAAATTTGATGCTTCATTGTATTCATAATTGTTATATTTGGATCTTCAACTAATTGCATCAGGTCTTTATCCAGTGAAGAAACGACTGCTTTAAATTTTTTTTCTTTTGCCTTATTTACCAAAGTTGCAATTACATCATCTGCTTCAACTCCTGGAATCTCAATAAGAGGAAATCCAATTGCTTTGCAGATTTCCTTTAGAGGCTCTAGCTGCTCCCTTAGATCGTCAGGCATCGGCGGTCTATTGGCTTTATATTCTTTATAAATTTCACTTCTAAATGTTTTTCCTTTAGCATCAAAAACTACAATTATTGGAGATCCTTCGCTATCTTTTTTTAAAGTCATCAGCATATTAGTGACTCCCTTGATTGCCCCGGTGGGCTGACCTTTTGATGTGCTTAAGGGAGGCATCGCGTGATATGCACGATATAAATATGAAGAACCATCAATTATAAAAACTCTATCTTTCATATTAATTTAATTCCCTGTCTAAGGTGTATTCTGTAAAAGTATTTCTTATACTATTGTAAAACGAGTCTATTTTTATGTTTAAACGTCTTAAAAATTTTACTATTTCAGTGTATCAAAACTATTTCGAAATAGCCTCATGTTTAGGTGCAACTACAATAATTTTATTAGCAATCTTAATGGATAATATCTTAGGACTCCAAGCTTGCCCTATGTGCATAATGACAAGATATGTTTTTGGTATTATTGCTGTAATATCATTTTTTGGATTTATAGCTAAGAAACTATTTCTAATTGATAAATTTCTTATAGTATTGGCATCTATGGCTGGACTGGCTGTGACAGGAAAACAGATATATCTTCAAAATTTAAGCCAAGAAGAAATTAGTAATTTACCAATGGGGTGCGGCATGCCATTAGAGACACAAATAGAATATTTTGGTTTTTTTGGAGGCATTGCAAATGCATATAAGGGAGGCCCAACTTGTGCTGAAGTTAACTGGAATTTCATTTTTAACTTTGCTGAATGGGGCTTTATATTCTTTATAATTTTCTTAATATCATCTATTTTAAAAATATTCAGAGTATAAATTCTGATATTTTGTAACAAAACTACAAGTAAAATTACCTCTAGAGCTTATAGATAAAGGTTTTTTAATATAGTTTGACTATCATTTAATCGTAATATTTAATTCACTACAAATATGTAAATAATTTACTATTATATGTTTTAATAGATTTAAATATGAGCGAAACAAATACAGCAAAAGCATTTTACCTAAATAATGAAGAGCTAATTTCAGAGGCTGTAAAAAATAATGAAGGGGTTATTGCAAGCAATGGTGCTTTTTCTACCTCAACCGGACCTAGGACAGGCAGAAGCCCTAATGATAGATTCATTGTAGATGAGCCAACGACTTCAGATCTTATAGATTGGGGTGATGTAAATAAGCCTTTTAACTCTCAAAAGTTTGATTTGCTTTGGGATAAAGTTGAAAGTTATCTTTCTAATAGAAATAGATACGCTTCCCAGCTCCATGTTGGTTCTCATGAAGATCATTATTTGCCCATCAAGGTTACAACGGAGACTGCTTGGCATGGTTTGTTTGCAAGATTAATATTTGTTGTTCCTCAAGAATACAATCCTTCAAAGAAAGAGGAATGGGAAATTTTAAGTGCTTATAATTATGAATGTATTCCTGAAGAAGATGGAACTAATTCGGAAGGATGCGTAATAATAAATTTTGAAAAAAGAAAAGTTCTGCTTGCTGGGATGAAATATGCAGGCGAACTTAAAAAATCTATGTTTTCTGCTCAAAATTTTTTACTGCCTGAAAAAGATGTTCTCCCTATGCACTGCTCTGCTAATGTTAATTCTGAAGGTAAGGTGGCCTTATTTTTTGGTTTGTCAGGAACTGGTAAAACAACTTTATCAGCAGACCCAACCTGTTCATTGATTGGTGATGATGAACATGGCTGGGGTCAAGGTTCTGTATTCAATTTTGAAGGCGGATGTTATGCCAAAACTATAGATCTCTCTGAAAAAAATGAACCTGTAATTTATAAAGCAATCAAGCATGGCAGTGTTATTGAAAACGTTTTTTTAAATGAAGCCAATGAGCCTGATTATTACAATACGACATTATCTGAAAATGGAAGATGTTGTTACCCCAGATCTCATATTGAAGATGCTGTAGAAGAGAATGCTGCTGGTGAGCCTGAAACAGTAATCTTTTTAACCTGTGACCTAACCGGGCTTATACCCCCCGTATCTATTCTTTCAAAGGAAGCAGCTGCCTATCATTTTCTAAGCGGTTATACGGCAAAAGTTGGTTCAACAGAAATGGGCTCAGATACATCTATAGAGTCTACTTTTTCAACATGTTTTGGCGCTCCATTCTTCCCAAGACCTGCAGGGGTGTATGCTGATTTATTAATGAAAAGAGTAGAGGCTTATAACTCCAAAGTTTTCCTTGTAAATACTGGATGGACTGGTGGTCCTTATGGTACTGGGTCAAGGTTTGATATACCAACCACAAGAAGAATAGTTAATGCTATTCAAAATGGTGAGCTTAATGATGTTGAGACTCAGCATGTTCCAGGGCTTAATTTAGAAATACCAAAAAATATTGATGGAGTTGATAGCAAACTATTAAACCCAATTGAGACATGGTCAGATGGTGAAAACTATCAAACATACTTAAAAGAACTGGTCGAAAAATTCCAAAATAACTTTAAAAAATTTGATGTCGGACATGATATTATCTCTGCAGGACCAAAATTTTAGAGAAAGCTGTGGACTTCCACAATCTATTAGAAAATCTTAAAAATCAATCTTTTTTCTCAAACCTAATAATAGAAAGAGGTATTGAGAAAGAGTCATTAAGAGTTACTAAAAACGGCTA
>CACEBI010000007.1 GCA_902557705.1 uncultured SAR86 cluster bacterium | reverse complement strand
AGACAATAGGTATTGGGGCCGGCCAAATGAGTAGAGTCATTAGTGCTGATATTGCAAACTTAAAAGCTAAAGAAGAAGGGTTGGAGGTTAAAGGTGCTTCAATGGCTTCTGATGCATTCTTTCCTTTTAGAGATGGTATAGATAAAGCTGCCTCAAGTGGAATCTCTTCAATTATTCAACCAGGCGGATCAATAAGAGATGATGAAGTGATTGCGGCTGCAAACGAAAACGACATCGCGATGGTATTCACAAGCACAAGACACTTTAGGCACTAATGAAAGTTTTAGTCATTGGATCAGGTGGAAGAGAACATGCTCTAGCATGGAAGTCCTCACAAGATGACGCAGTGACCAAAGTTTTTGTTTGTCCAGGCAACGCTGGAACAGCGTTAGAAGAAAAGTTGGAAAATATTTCGTTAGATTTAAATAACTTCAAGGAAATAGCGGATTTTTGTAAGAACGAAAATATTGCCCTTGTGATTATAGGCCCTGAACAGCCTCTTGTTATGGGAATGACTGATTTTCTTCAAGCTAACGATATTAGTACTTTTGGTCCATCTGAAGCTGCTGCTCAACTTGAAGGTTCAAAGACTTTCTCAAAAGATTTCTTTATTAAATATGGAATACCCACAGCAAGCTATGCAGCTTTTGATTCTTACAATAAAGCGCTTATGTACCTTGATGAAATTGAATTTCCTGCCGTTGTTAAGGCTGATGGCCTGGCAGCTGGTAAGGGTGTAATTATTTGCAATACAAAGAATGATGCTGTCAGTGCGCTAGATAGTATTTTTAAAGACCAAGCATTCGGAGAAGCTGGAAGTAGTGTTGTGATAGAAGATTTTTTAGAAGGAGAAGAAGCTAGCTTCATTGCTGTTGTAAGCAAAGATAAAATTATTCCCCTGGCTACAAGTCAAGATCATAAGGCTGTAGGTGAAGGTGATGTTGGGCTTAATACAGGTGGCATGGGTGCATATTCACCTGCTCCAATAGTGGATGAGAAAATTCATCAAAAAATTATTGACGAGGTTATGACTCCAACAATGCATGGCCTTATTTCTGAAGGATCACCCTACTTGGGATTTTTATATGCAGGCTTAATGATTAAAGATGGTGAAATAAAAGTTTTAGAATTTAATTGTAGATTTGGAGATCCAGAAACTCAACCAATCCTATTGAGACTTAAATCAAGTTTGGTAGAACTTTGTTTGGCTGCCATAAATGATGATCTTGAATCTCATAAAATTGAATGGACTGAAAAACATTCTTGCGGCGTTGTAATTGCATCACAAGGCTATCCTGAAAGTTATGAATCTAATAAATTAGTTTCACTTCCAAACAATGATGGGGGTGAAATAAAACTATTTCATGCCGGAACTAAACTTTCCAGTAACAATGAAGTTTTGACATCTGGGGGCAGAGTTTTCTGTGCAACAGCTCTAGGCGATAACTTGAAGGAAGCACAAGCTAAAGCATATAATCTCGTTGATCAAGTATCCTTTGAGGGTGCTTTTTACAGGAAAGATATTGGTTTTAAAGGAATTAAATGAACATAATAAATAACATTGTTAATGAATTTGATATTGCCTTAAAAACACTTTCAAATAAAAAATCAGGAACTGGAAGAGCTTATCCTGCAGATTCAATTCAAGATAATACCGATAACCTTTCCCAAAAAGAAAAAGATTTATCAATACAAATGATGAGGGTGAACCTTGCTGGAGAGGTGGCTGCACAAGCTTTATACAGAGGACAAGCACTTGTTTGCAAAGATCAAAAGATAAAAGAGCATTTAATTGAGGCTGGAGAGGAAGAAACAGATCATCTGGTGTGGTGTAAAAAAAGATTGGATGAACTTGATGGTAAAGAATCAATACTTAACCCATTATGGTATGCAGGTTCTTTTGCAATAGGTGCAATTTTTGGAAGATATGGAGAAAAGGTTAGCCTGGGTTTTGTGGAAGAAACAGAAAAACAAGTAGTGATACATTTGGATAAACATCTCAATAAAATATCTTCAAAAGACAAAGAAACAATTGAAATTCTACAAACCATGAGAGCAGATGAAGATGCTCATGCCCAACAAGCTGTTGAGAACGGTGGAGAAGAATTAGAGATACCTACAAAAAAGATTATGAAATATACCGCTAAAGTAATGACATCAACAAGCGCACACATATAGATTAAATGAAAAATATAGTCTTGCCTTTATTTTTGATAACAACAAATTTTATCTATTCACAACCTATAGTAGACATAGAAAGCCTAAGGCATTCTGATGAAATCGGAATATTTAAATCAGCAGGTGTCTCGTTTAGTGGCTCAAGAGGCAACGAAGATAGAGATGATTACAGTCTAAATTTTACATACGTTAATAACAACGAAGTAATTGAGTCTCTATTTACAGCAAGTAAATCTGAAAGAACAAAAGATGATCTGATTGAAGATGAATCGTCATTTTTTCACGGAAGACTGTTATTGAAATCAGAAGGAAATAAGAATTTTGAAACATATATCCAATCAAGCAGAAACCCTTTTCAATCATATAAAAAAAGAAATCTAATAGGTTTTGGGTATAGGTTCAACATCAGCAAAGATCAAAAGATTGGCCTTAGTGTTATGCATGAAGATGAGCAAAGCTCAAGCGGATCAAATAAACAAGTTGAAAGATTAAATCTTTATTTTAATAAAGTTTTTAAACTTGAGGGAGAGAATTCACTTTCAACATCCCTCTTCTATCAACCATCACTTAAGGATCTAGAGACTGACTATAAAGTGTCTGCTTTAATAACATTAGAACTACCGCTATCTGAAAACTTTTCTATTGAGGTTCAGTTGTCATCTGCAATCGACAATGATCCACCTGATTTATCCGAAAAATCTAATCATTCTCTTTCTACCAACTTTAGGTACGAATTTTAAAGGTGAAAAAGAATATAGTCCTTTGCGACATTGATGGCACCATTGCTAATAATGATCATCGACAACATTTTCTTGAAGGCAAAAAAGATTGGGATGGATTTTTTTCAGAGCTTATAAATGATGAACCTATATATAATGTTATAAGTTTAGTAAATGATGAATATAAAAAGGGGAACAAAATTATTTTTCTAACTGGCAGGCCAGAAAGGTATAGATACAGCTCTACTTTATGGTTAAAAAACTATTTTAAATTCAAGATAAATTTATTAATGAGAGAAAATAATGATAAAAATAATAAGTTAAAAGTAAAAAAACAAATCTTTGAAACTAATTTTTCTCCTGATGAGATTTTATATTGCATAGATAATGATCATGATTTATTGAGGCAATGGAATAAAATTGGAATAAAAACTTTGGATGCAAATTCAATTAAATAATTTAAGCATTAGATATCTTATAAACCTCTTCCTCTAAAAGATTTAATTCGTCTTTTACAGTTAATACCATTTCTTTAAACTCTTCTTCATAATATTCAAACGTCTTAAATTTTGGGCCTCCTAATTGTTCTAATGTATTTACACCCATGGAATAATGAGGATCTAATGGATCTGTCCCTTCAGAATAAGATCTAAATTCATAAAATAAACTAATGTATTTAGACCCTTCGGCCCATAATTGACTATCATCTGAAGGGGGTTTCTTTGGTTTTCTTTGTCCTTTTGGAAGAATAATTAAATTATCCCATATAAATCTAATTGTTTTATTTATCCTCTCTTCTTTATCATCATGACCTCCTGGTACAGATTTTCTTATGTACTTGGGGTTCGATAATAAAAATGCTAACTCTTCACCTTCAACTTTCTGAAACGGACCATAATTAACATTAGCCCCTCCTATTTTTTTTTCTTTTTTCCACATTTTATAGTCAAGTGGGAATCCAGTTTTAGGATCTTTATCTAACTCTGCAGGAATTATCAAAGCATCCCAGGGATCACCATTTAAGTGCTTTTGATGACTAAAGGTTGCCTGAATAATGGTTTTCATTGTTGAGTGATATAGTGCGCCTCTTTTATGCATTGGTTTTCTTTTAACTTTCTCAATATCCTTTGGTGCCTTATTCAGCTCAACTAAAAGGCCTTTTTGATATTTATCTAAGATCTCCATTTCCTCTTTAGTTCTAGTCTCATCAGCAATAAATTTAATAACTTCTGCATCGCGACGATATGTTAACCATGGATAATCTTTTTTTGGTAGAAACTTATGGATGAAATACGCAGTTACCTCACCAGCACCTCTAGCACCAGGACTATAATAACCAACATTAATTGTTCGTTCTTGTAATTCTTCTTTATTTTCTTTTTTAATTCCTCTGGCTAGATTTATTATGTAATCTTTACAATTTTCAGTAAGTTCAGAAAAAGATTCAGAATTTTTTATTTCGCCAATAGTAACCCTATCAATTACGCCAATTATTCCACCAAAAATTATGTCTTGGAGTATTCCTCGATTATTATTCTTAAAGTCATCTTTCCTTGGCTTAAACCAAAGCTTAGGTATTTCATTTTCAATTAATTTTAATAATGCATTTATATGTTCATAAATATTCTGTCCTGCTTCTTCTAAATTGCTCCAAGATTTACTTTTATTTATTGGCCAAAAGTGTCCAGATGTGTACTTTTCACCATTTAGGATTTTCATGTCTTTTATATAGCCATGAGAATTTTTGGTTCTTAAGCGCCCTCTACCTTCAGCAGTATTTATCTTTTTATACAAAATTGAAGTACTGTCATCTCTCAATCTGAACAAAACAGATGTTGCAAGGTTATCTAAAAAGACCTGTCTTATTCCATATTGAATTTCCAGTATTACTCCAGGAGAAATTGGTTGAGCATTCTGATTAACATCCAAAAACATCTCAGCTTCTTCTTTTATAGACATACCCTCAAATGCTGTGACAATTAATCTATGAGTTTCCCTAATTCCACCTGATTTTTTTTCTACGCCGGTATAGCTAAATAATCTATGCTGACCATCAATCACATGAAAAGTTCCAGGACACGCATTAAATTTTAGTTGTCCAGATATGTTAGAAACAGATTTGACTTCTGTTTCTAAGTTTTTTTTAATCTTATTATTTTTTACAGTACCTTGATTATGGTTATTTTTTTCCCATACTAAATCAGAACCACCCCTATAACTTACAAGAATATTATTAGGAAAAGGCTGACTATTTTTTTCTAGCCATTCAGAAATATCTCTGATTCTGCCTTTTTTTAATAATCTTTGATAATATTCTATGGATCTTGGCTCATCTTCAAAAATTAAATTTTTAGCTTGATGTGAAACAGTAGATATCTTTAACATTTCTTCAGGTGAAATAGAAAAAGTATAAACCTTGTGTTTTTTACCTTCTCCAGAAGTTGAAAAAAAAGAAGAATAGTTTGCCAGACCATAGTCTGGTTTATTTTTTCTATAAAATCCTAAAAGCTGTATGTATGCAAATTCAGCACTCTCACTATTATCTCTAACTGTTTCGATATAATGCTTATATTCTTCAGAGAAAATTATTGTGTGATGTTTCAAGTAACATTGTTTATGATCGTTTGAACTTAATTCAAAACCTTTTGAACAAATCATATGAATTGGAATAAATTTATTTTCACCAAATAAAAAGTCTATTCTAGAGTTTTTATATGCTCTTAAATTAAAAACATCACTTGCAGCTGCTTTTAGATCGGTATAACCCCTTTTTTCTTTTGTAGACTTACACTCAATTAAAAAAATATGTCTATCAAAAATAGCTACTATGTCACATTGAGTTTTAGCTTTATATGAGTCAATTAAATCACCATCAAGATCTGGCTTATTTTTGTCTATATCCTCATCTAATTTTAATAATGCGGGTCTATTGATATCACTTATATAATTTGGTTTTAATGATAGAAAAAATTCCCACATCTCAAATTCATATTCATATCCATGCTTGTTCTTGGTTGATATATTTTTAAGATCTTGTAACTTTATTTTTCTGATATCTTCAATACGATTCACTTCAGAAGTATCAATAAGCCATTCTTTCAGCTCATGTTTTAATTTAATTTCTTTAACCACGTTTTAATTATAAGCTCATTTTCTGCCATTTTACTGGCACGCCCTCTAATTTATATCTATTAGATTCTTCCCTCAATTTATCAAATTCCGTTTTAGATGAATATACCGTCACAATAAGTGCATTTTCTTTATTAGCAGTTATTCTAAGTACCCGGCCCATTCTTTGAATTCTTTGTCTTTTTGATGAAGAAGCACTCAAAATCATTGCTCCGTCCGCTTCAGGCATATCAAAGCCCTCGTCTAGTGCTGTACAGCTTACCAATACATTTAAATTTCCGGCTTTAAAATTGTTTAAATTTTCTTCTCTCTCTGCATTATCTAAATCAGTATTGTAGATAGCTGATTTATATCCTTTAGTATTAATGATTTTATTAAATTCTTTTGCTTGTTTTTTATTCTCTGTGAAAACAATCCAGCTATCTCGTTTATGTTTTTGAAGTAATTCAATACCAAAAGGAATTCTATTTTTAGAATTTTTGACCATTCTGGCTCTATTAAAAATCAACATCTTTAAAGGGTAATCATTCATATCATTGCCACCAATGGTGGCTGCCCTTCTCTGGATACTTTTAGTAAATTTCTTATACTTTTCTTCTTCTTCCTGCGTCATTGCTGCATAGGCATATAAAAGTTTAAAGTTAACAATAACCTCATCTTCTCTGGCATCTATATAATCGTAATCAAAAATAATGTCTCCTAAGATCTTTTTGATGATGATATAAAAGTTATCGTCATAATCTCTTTCAGGCGTTGCAGAGAGACCTAAAGTTGCATGCCAATTATTGGTGAGAACCTCTCCTCTTTTTTCTGTACCAATTTTGTGACACTCATCAACGATCAGAAGGGTTTGAGATGCATCGAACAAGCCAATAATATTTTTTACAGAATCAATGGTGGATATGTTTATTTTGGACAAACTTTCTAAATGTTCTCCGCCTCCGTTTAAAGCAATTTCTTTTTCATTAAAATCTTTTTGCAATCCTTCATACCATTGATCTAGTAAAGCTATAGATGGAACGACAATAAAAATTGAATGGTCTTTATTTTCTTCTAGATAATTAGTTAAACAGTGAATGGCGAAAACTGTTTTACCGCCTCCTGTAACTACTTTAACGATACCTCTTTTTTTTGCCCACCATAAGGGAAATGCTTTTGCTTGCCATTCTCTTAGCTTCAAGCAAAATCTCCTTTCATAAGGCTCTCACCAATAAGAAAAACATGAATATTATTTTCTTTAAGCAAATCAATATCGGATTGGTTTTTAATTCCAGATTCAGCAACAAAAATATTTTCTGCTTGAAATTCTCCTCTAAGATTAATGGAATTATTTAAATCGACCTCAAAAGTTTTCAGGTTTCTGTTATTAACGCCAATGATGGCATCTTTGTATTTCTGAACTCTTTTTAATTCATCCATATCATGAACCTCAATTAAGTAATCTAGCTCTAATTTTTCTGCTAAATTCACAAAATCTTTTATTTGCTCATCATTTAGAACACTTGCAATGAGAAGAATACAGTCTGCACCTATCAGTTTAGCTTCATAAATCTGATACTCATCAACCATAAAATCTTTTCTCAATATTGGTAGATTAGTTATCTTTTTTACATCCTTAAGGTATTCAACACTACCATGGAAGTAATCTTCTTCGGTAAGAATTGAAAGTGCTGATGCGCCAAAGGATTCATATTCTTTTGCTTTTTTTACTGGATCAAAATTGGTGTCTATTAAGCCTGCGCTGGGCGAAGCTTTTTTTATCTCTGCAATGATAGCCTGTTCTTTGCCAACTATATTATTCTTAAAATTTGCTTTAGGAAGCTCTATTTTTTTTAGTTGATCTAAAATATTTTCAATAGGTAAGTCTATCTTTTGTTGGGCTAATTTCGTCTTAGTGTTTTCTACAATTTCATCAAGAATAGTCATTAGATATTTGAAACCCTTACATAGGCTGCTAATTTGTCAGCAGCTTTTCCATTATTCATTAAATCAAATGATAGCTCTACTCCCTCGCTTATTGAGTTTACCTTCCTAGCAATATAAAGCGCTGCACCTGAATTGAGAGCAATCATATCTTGAACTGCAGATTTTTCTCCAGCAAAAGCTTCTTGTACCATCCTCAAACTTTCTTCAGATGATTGAGCAGCAATATCCTCAAATGGAGCAGATGCTATTCCAAAATCTTCAGGACATATTGCATACTCATTTATTTTAAAATCTTTATATTCGGATACATTCGTAGGGCCGGTTATGCTTATTTCATCCAAACCATCCTCCCCATGAACGACCATGACATGCTCCATGTCTAAATTCTTTGCAACTCTTGAAAAAGTACTTAAAAGACTATTGTCATAAACTCCAATTATTTGTCTTCTTGCCCCACAAGGGTTGGTATGTGGCCCCAATAAATTAAATATTGTTTTCTTGCCTATTCGTTGTCTTGCTGGCATTACGTATTTCATTGATTCATGGTGCAAGGGTGCAAAAAGAAAGATAAATCCAACCTGATTGAACACATTTAGCAATTTATTTCTATCGTGAGTTATGTCTGCGCCAGCTTCTGTTAGAAAGTCAGCACTACCCGATTTACTAGAAATAGCTTTATTTCCATGTTTTGTTATCGATGCTCCACCAGCAGCAGCAACAAAAGATGATGCAGTTGAGCAATTAAAAGTATGTAGTCCAGTTCCTCCTGTACCACAAGTGTCTATATGGGTTCCATCTCCGATATTAAACTTAAGAGATTTTTCTCTCATAACGGTCGCTGCAGCTGTTATTTCTGGTTCTTGAATACCTTTTTCGTTTAAAGCTATAAGAAAAATTTCTATATCATTATCTTCGACTTCACCACACATAATGTGATTTACAACATCCTGCATTTCTCGACTTGAAAGATCTTCCTTTCGACTTAATTTGTTAAGAATCTCTTTAATCATAACTCTAAAAAATTTTTAATAAGCTTCATGCCGTGCCCTGTTTCAATAGATTCGGGATGAAATTGAACTCCATAAATTGGTTTATCTTTATGTTCAATTGCCATAATAACATCTGGGTTTTCTTCTAACACTGCAGTAATCTCAAGCTCATTTGGCAGAGAATCTTTTTCTATTACAAGACTATGATAACGAACAACTGAATAAGGACTCTCAATGCCATTAAAAATGCCTTCTTGAGTATGTGAAATTTTTGATAGCTTTCCATGAATAATTTCTGGAGCTTTTATGATTTTGCCTCCGAAAGCAGCTCCTATAGATTGATGTCCAAGACATACTCCAAGGATTGGAGCTTTTGCTTCTTGAATTAATTTTACAGATATTCCCGCTTCATTTGGCGTACAAGGCCCTGGTGAAATTACTATTTTTTCTGGATTAAGGTCTTCAATTCCTTCTGTTGAAATTTCATCGTTTCTAACAACCAATACTTCCTTGCCACATTCACCAACATAGTGGACAAGGTTATATGTGAAACTATCATAATTATCGATTACTAATATCATGAGATCATTTCCAGCGCGTCTACAAAGGCTTTAGATTTTTGAATACATTCTAACCATTCATTTTCTGGGACTGAGTCAGCAACTATTCCAGCGCCAGCACCTACATGAATTTTGTTATCTTTTATAACAGCAGTTCTTATAGCAATTGCTGTATCTATATTTCCATTCCAAGAAATATATCCTATAGCACCACCGTATATGCCTCTTGAACTGGGCTCTAATTCATTGATTATCTCCATCGCCCTAATTTTTGGCGCACCAGATAATGTCCCCGCTGGCAATGAAGCTTTTAGCGCATCAAGATAGTCGAGATCCTTGGAAAGAATGCCTTCTACATTTGAGACTATATGCATGACATGTGAATATTTTTCAATAACCATTTTATCTGTCACTTTTACTGAACCTATTTCTGAAACTCTACCAACATCATTTCTTCCTAAATCAATTAGCATCAGATGCTCAGCCAACTCTTTTGGATCATTTAACAAGTCTTCTTCGTTTTGTTTATCTTCTTCTGAATCTTTACCCCTCTTTCTTGTTCCAGCAATTGGCCTTAAAGTCAATTTAGTATCTTCAAGTCTCACCAAAATCTCAGGCGAAGACCCTACTACTTGGCACTCTTCAAGATCCAAGTAATACATATAGGGAGATGGATTAAGCTTTCTTATGGCTCTATATAAATGAAAAGGATTTAAATCAAACTTAGAGTAAAAATCTTGAGCGAGGACAACCTGAAATACATCACCTTCTTTAATATAATTTTTTATTGTATTTACAGCGTCTAGGTATTCTTCTTTTTTAAAATTTGATTCAAAATGCACAGAGCCTTTTGGTTCCTTAAATTTTAATTCTTCTAGATTAGAACTAGATGAAAAGTATGCCTTCATTTCATTTATTCGTTCTTGAACAACTTCATATGAATGTTCAGCTGGGTCAGCATTAAAAATAACTTGGGCAGAATTATTAAAATTGTCATATACAACCAACTGCTCTGCTTTAACTAAAAAAATTTCAGGCATGTGTTTCTTAAATTTAGATTCCTTGGATGAAAGATCTGAAATTCTTTTTTCAGCATATCGTGCACTTTCATATGCAAAAAAACCTACGTACCCGCCATGAAATCTTGGTAAATCAATCATATTAGGTGATTTAAAGCTTGATGTAATTTTCTGTATCTCTGCTAATGGGTCATCTGAAGTAACAGAAGTTACCTTGTTGCTATTTTTTAGTTCAACAACATTTCCAGTGACCTTTATGGTATCTGAGCAATTAAATCCAATAATTGAGTACTGTGACCACCTATCTCCACCTTCAACAGACTCAAGTAGAAATGTATTATTCTGTTCTGATACCTGAGAATATAAAGTTAAGGGTGTTTGATTTTTAATGGGCAAATCCTCAACAACAGGAATAATATTAAATCCTGAATTAATATGTTCTTGAAACTCTTCCTTACTTAGCATTTTGTATAACTGCGCTTATGTTAATAAAGTCGCCAACATGAAATCCATTTTTTTTAAACCAGCCTTTGTTTACTTCTAATGCATATAAAACAGGCTTTTTAGAGCATACTGACTTCCTTGATAAGGGCACCATATCATAAATACCTATTATTTCACCTGTATCTTCAATATAAGCAACACTTAATGGTATTGAAGTATTTTTCATCCACATGCATTGAATTTTTTTTCTATCCCAAACAAATATCATACCGCTATCATCAGGCAAGCTCTTTCTATACATTAAGCCAGTTTTTCGATCTTCAAGACTAGAAACGACTTCTATTTGGGATAAATATTTTTCTAAGAAGATAAAGCCTTTACTTTCAGCAGAAATATTTAGAGAAATTAAAAGAGAAAAACTAAGTAATTTGAGCGCGGAGCGTGCTAATGGTCTGCTCATAATTATCAGTATTAAAGATGGCTGATCCAGCTACAAATGTATCAGCTCCAGCTTTTGCTGCAAGATTAATAGTATCGTTATTAATTCCGCCATCAACCTCAAGGCGAATATCTTTACCTGTTTCATCTATCATTTTTCTAACTTTTTCTATTTTATCTAAAGAGCTATGAATAAATGATTGGCCCCCAAATCCAGGATTAACACTCATTATTAGAACTAGATCTAGGTCTTCAATTACGTTTTCTAATATATCTAAAGAAGATGCTGGATTAAAAACTAAGCCTGCTTTGCAATCTTGATCTTTTATTGCATGAATTGATCTATGAACATGCTTTGAAGCTTCGGGATGAAAACTAATCAGATCTGCCCCAGCTTTTATAAAACTTTGTGCTAGTTCATCAACAGGATCAATCATTAAATGAACGTCAATAAAATCTTTTACACCAAAATCTCTCAAAGATTTACATACCATAGGTCCAATAGTTAAATTGGGCACATAATGATTATCCATAACATCAAAATGTATCCAATCTGCCCCAGCATTAAGAACATTTACAACTTCTTCGCCTAGCGTTGCAAAATTAGCAGATAGAATTGATGGTGCAATAATATATTTACTTTCACTCATGGGTTAATTTTCGTCTTTATAGGTTTTATTAGCAAGCTCTAAGCGATCTATAGTACCAGCATCTATCCAAGTAGAGTCTGAAAATTCACCGGTGACTTTATTTTTTTGAACGTACTCAATAAGTATAGATCTCCATATATCAAATGGCGCATCTTCTATTTTTAATCCATCAAATATTATCGGGTTGATAATCGATATACCGCTCCATGTGCATTTATTTAAATTATTACTAATGGATACTTCATCAGCATTCAGTGAAAAATCTCCATCAATATTGTGATCGGGATTCTCTACACCAACTAAATGAGCAATATCTACATCCTGCTTCATATCCTTTAGATTGATTTGATGGTAAATATCAGCATTAATAAGCAAAAAAGGATCTTTTCCAAGCAACCCAATAGCATTAAGAACTCCCCCTCCGGTTCCAAGAGGAATTTCTTCTTCAGAAAAACTAATATTAGCGTTTGGGAAAATCTCTAAAACATGTTTTTTAATCATGCTTCCAAGATAGGAGACATTAATGATAATATCATTGAATCCCGCAGCTAATAAAGCATTGATATTTCTTTCGATGAGGGACTCATTGCCAATTTTTAATAATGGCTTTGGTAAATTTTCTGTAAGTGGCATCATTCTTTTGCCATATCCAGCTGCGAGAATCATAGCTTTCATAAAGCCTCTAACTCCTCATGTAATTTTGGCATAACAGCAGAACTTAAATGCTCTTTTAAGGACATAAATTCATCATTGGGTATTAAAGTAATCAAATTTTCAAGGATTCCAGGTAAATCCTTTAATCTAAAAGCTCTATTATCTTGAATGTATAAGTTGCTAAGGGTACCTAAAATTCTCATATTGCGCTGAACACCGCCCCACCTTAACCATTCAAAAACATCTTTAACAGAAACATCTAACTGACTACTTTCAATATAATGTTTAAGAGCATTATTAATCAATTCATCAGAATAAGAAATGTAGTGATCTACAATTATTCCAGCTAAATCTATACCAACAGGGCCAATGCATAAGTCCTGAAAATCTATTACTGTAATTTCATGATTAGAATCTACCATTAGATTTCTTCTTTCAAAATCAAAATGGCAATTCATCCATGGTTGTTCGGATAACTTAGATAGTGCTCTAGACTGCAAAATTTCTAGCTCTTTTAATTTCTGACAAGATAAAAATTTTTCTAAAAAAATTGATTGGATTGTTTCCATTTGCATCATTAAAGATTCTTCATCAAGTTTATCTATTTGAGGAATATGAGCTCTTTGTATTGTAGATAGAATCTCAACTGACTGCTTAAGTAATTCAGGATTTTCATTGAGGTCCATATCTATTAAACATTTATCTCCCAGATCTTGTTGAACAATTACCCCAGTAGCTTGGTCAGCTAAAATAATTTCAGGAGAATTAATATTTAAGCTTGTAAAAAAATTTGAAACATGAAGGAATTTAGTATGATTGCCTTTTTTAGGATCTAGATAGCACATAACCAAAGACTCTGCTTTATCAAAATGCAATCTATAGTACTCTCTTCCACTTGCCTCAAGTTTTAAGACATCAACTTCAATGGCATTAAAGCCAGTTTTGTTTGCTAGTTCTAATGCCTCTTCTTTATTCAATTAACTATTTTTAACTTCATCAGGTACAGGAGTATCATCAGGAACGAAGAAGTCAGGCATGAGCTCCCCATACGGAACATTAGCATATTGTGAAAAATCTGTTACACCAGCTTCATGAAGAACTAAGTCATCAATACAAAAATTACCAGTAAAGGTTTTAGAATCTTTAGTTAAAATTTCATAAGCAGCATCAGCCATAATATTTACATTTCTAGATAGTCTCATAATTTCATCACCGCCAAGATGATTTTGAACTGCAGCAGTTGCTATTGCTGTTCTAGGCCAAAGAGCATTCACAGCTATACCTCTATCAGCAAATTCTTGAGCCATACCCAGAACACACATGCTCATGGTGTATTTAGCCATTGAGTATGCAACGGTGCCAGCAAACCATTTTGGGTGCATATCTAAAGGCGGAGATAGATTTAGAATATGAGGATTTGATGCCTTTTCTAAATGCGGTAAACAATATTTACTTACCATGTAGGTACCTCTTCCATTAATTTGATGCATGAGATCATATCGTTTCATTTCAGTATCTTTGACATTTGTTAACTGAATTGCAGAAGCATTGTTAATACAAATATCTATGCCACCAAAATGATCAACCGATTTATTAATAGCATCTCGAACATTATCTTCGCTTCTAATATCACAAATAATAGGCAGGGCATCTCCACCCGCCTCAACAATTTCATCTGCAGCCGTGTAGATAGTCCCAGGTAATTTTGGATGCGGATCAGCAGTTTTTGCTGCTATCACAATTTTAGCACCATCATGAGCTGCTTTTTTTGCCATAGCCAAGCCAATGCCTCTGCTGCCGCCAGATATAAATATAACTTTGTCTTTTAAACTCATAACTTCTTCCTTAATTATTAAAACTTTTCCATATATGGCCTTAAATCTAATTCATGGGTCCATGCACTTCTGTGTTGAGTATGAACAAACCAATAAGCATCAGCAATAGCCTCTGGTTGAAGGATACCGTCTTTTTCCTTGAGAGCATATATATCAGGAAAAGTTTCTTTAATAAAAGCAGTATCTATTGCGCCATCAATTACAAAATGTGCGACATGAATTCCCTGAGGCCCTAATTCTCTTGCCATACTTTGAGCTAATGCTCTAAGAGCGAATTTAGCACTTGAAAAAGCAGAAAAACCAGAACTCCCTCTCATAGAAGCTGTGGCACCAGTAAAAAATATACTCCCTCTATTTCTCTTTTTCATATACTTTGCTGCCTCTCTGCCGGTGAGAAAACCTCCAAAAGCTGCCATCTCCCATACTTTTCTAAAAACTCTTGAAGTCGTCTCTTCTATTGGAAAAAAAACATTTGCACCTGGGTTAAAAATTACCACATCAATAGGAGCAACTTCTTCTTCTACTTGCTTAAATAAATCTTGAATGGATTCTTCTTCTCTTGCATCAACTCCAAAACATTTGATCCATCCATCTATTTCCTTAATGTCATTTTCAAGTTGTTTGAATTTATCTAAATTGTCTGGTCTTCTTACAGCGCAAACTTTGTAACCATTAAGAGCGAATTTCTTGCAAAGCGCTGATCCTGTTGCATCTCCGGCACCTATAATAATTGCAGAATATTTTGAAAAATCTTTCATAACATTGTTTAATTGTTCTTACTTTAAAAATTGTAACCTAAATGATAGTTGACTTTATATATGATGTCGCCACACCTAATGGCTACCTTGCACATAAGGTTATACCTGAATTCGAGAAAAGAACAAATACATCATTTAATTATGTCCCTTGTCTTGCTGGTGGAATATTTAAACTTACTAATAATACTCCACCCCTGATAGCAAACGCTGATGTGAAGAACAAAGCTGATTATTTTTTTGTAGAAATGAATAGATGGATAAAGAAACATAAAATTGATCGATTTAAAAATAATTCTAATTTTCCTCAAAATTCTTTACTTATTCAAAGGGGAGCGATTGCTGCTAAACAGCTTGATATCTTAAAAGAATATGTTGAATGTACTATGTCTGGAATGTGGGAAAAAGATTTAAATATCCAAGAAAAGGATGTTCTTGAGCAGGCGCTGAAAAAAGATGGAATCGATCATAAAAAAATTTTTGAGATTATTGAAACTCAGGAATGCAAAGATCAACTAATTGCTAATACCTCCTGGGCAGTAGAAAAAGGTGCCTTCGGTATTCCAACATTTTTAATCGATGATCAAATCTTTTTTGGAAAAGATCATATGTGTCAACTTGAAGAATATATAAATTCAATAAAAGAATAGAACTTTTCTTTAAATACTCTTTCAAAGCTATGAGGTATAGAATATATACATGAAGAGATTACATCTCCTGCCTATTTGTATAGGTGCAATTTGTTCAATCCATTCAAATGGAGAGTTTCTGGTGGATGACGTTCTTGTTCAATCTAAAAAAAATACTCTTTCATGTATTTCGTACGTCCCAAACATTGGAAAAGTTAAAAAAAATGAAGATTTAGAAATAAATTCTGATAAATTTCAAATTACTGATGATAAAAGATTGGTTTTGTATGGGAATGTTTCGCTAGATTTTCCTGAAGGGCTCTTAAAAGCACAAAATGCGGAACTAGATAGAGATAATGGAAAGGTAAAATTTTCAGATTCGGGAGAAATTTTCCTTACAAATTTTTATTTTAAGTCTGAGGATGGTTATCTAAATAAAGATAACAATTCAATTGCTCTTAATAAAGGCATAGCATTTTCAAAAGAAAGAAATCTAGTTTTTAATTTTGATAAGCTAGGCGGCAATCTTGATGACACAATAAATTTATTTGGAGCTTCCATGTCATCTTGTTCAAATCCAGACAAAGGCTGGTTGCTTATAGCTGATGAAATAGTTCTAGATTCACAGACAAATAGAGGTTTAGCAAAAAATATTAAAATCAAAGCAGCTGGTTCAACAATTTTTGCATTCCCCTACATTCCATTTGCTACCTCAGATGAGAGAATGAGTGGCTTTTTGGAGCCATCAATATCTTATTCATCAGATGGCATTGATTTAATGCTTCCTTATTACAAAGTTATTACTAATAAGTCGGATATTACATTTGCCCCAAGACATATAGCCAAAAGAGGTTCGGGTCTTGAAATTAATTACAGAGCGCTTCATGGGGAAAAAAACAACTATAGAAATCTAGATATCATATATTTTAATAAAGATGATGAGTTTAAAAAAGAAACATCGAATTCTGATTCTTCTAGGTGGATATATAAATTTAATGATGTACTAAATTTAAATCATTCAACTATAAATATTGATTGGTCAAAATCTTCAGATGATTTGGTTTTGAGGGATATACCTGGAGATATAACATCAATAGGCTACAGAAGGATCCAAAATTTGAATCAAAATGTCTCCATTCAGACAAGATTTAAAAATACAAAGCTAAATATAGAGCATCAAACCTACCAGTCACTCAATCCCATTCTTACAAATGGATATAAAAAATCTCCTGCCCTAAATTTAAAATACAGAAAAAATATAAATGGATTTATCTTTTCTGAAGATCTCGACATATCAACATTTAAGGCTAATACCATTCATGGGTATTTTGGCTATCAAGCAATGGATAATAATTACTTAAGATTAATTGAAAATCCTGACGAGGGACAAAGAATATTTTCAGATTTTAGTATATCTAAAACTTTCAATGTAAATGGTTTTAATGTCTTATCAAGAGTTGGTCTAAAAAGTATTGACTACGATCTTACTCATTCATCAAAAAAGACTCAAAGCATCAATGTACCAAATGCACTTATAGATATTAGCTCTATTTATGTAAATAAAAATGGTTCTACGATTAATATTTTAAAGCCAAGATTTATTTATGGTTATACAGCCTACAGAAATCAAAAGAACAACCCTATCTTTGATAGCAATGAGATATCTCCAAATAACGAGTTATTTATCAATGATAGGTTTTCAGGGATGGATAGAATTGGTGATCAAAGCTTTTACACGCTAAGTATTAATTACTCCCAAATGAAAATGGAAATGGAGAAAGCATCTTTAAGTATTTCTAAGAAATATTATCTTAAAGACAGAAAGGTATGGATGAGTCCGTCAATAAACTCAATGAGCCAAATGGATTCTATGAACTCAATGAGCTCTATGATGAGAATGAATTTGGATGAGGGACCTGCGGTAATTATGGCATCATGGATGCCCAGCATGAATACAATGATTATGGGTTATGGTGGCTACCTCAAAGATCAAAAGAAAATGCCTCTAGGCGGAATCACTCTTAAACATAAACTTAAATCTGGCAATATAGGTTATGCTCACAGATTCAGAAGAATGGCGGGTGATTTTAATATTGAGATGGATTATTCAGAATTCTTTGCAGATATTGATTTAAATCCAAATTTCAAATTTATTGCAAAATTAAAAAGAGATAACAATACAAGTCAAAACATAGAAAGTCTTGTAGGCATAGAATATGAAAATTGTTGCTTAGCATTAAGAATCACCGGATCTGATAGAAATTTTTCCAGATTCCTTGTAAAAGAAGAAATTTTGTACCCCACTCTAGCCGATGCATGGGATAATGTTATAAATATTGAAAGCAAAAGCAGAATTAATTTTGAGTTTGAGTTAAAAGGTTTGAATTCTTCTTTTGATAAAATGAATAAGTTATTTAAAAATTCTCTATTTAATTATTAGTACAATAAATATGAAACATATTACCTTTATCACATCACTTTTTTTATCGTCTGGCCTTTTCGCTGCAATTGAGATTTTGGATAGAGTAGCAGTAATAGTGGATGATGGGGTCATTATGGAATCGCAGATTAATTCTGGTCTAGAAAACATGATTCTGAGATATGACGAACAAAACATTCCAAAACCGCCAATGGATAACCTTAAGGAGCAAGTTATTGAGTCACTTATAATTGAAGAACTTCAGTTGCAGCTAGCTAATAGAGCTGGCGTAAGAATAAGCGATACTGAACTAAATGACTCAATAATAAGGATAGCTGCAAATAATCAAATGGAGCTTCAGCAGTTCATAGATTATGTTGAGCAAGGTGGTGAGTCCTATGAAGACTTGCGTGAAAATGTAAAAAAACAAATGATTATCCAAAGAATTCAAAGAGGTAGAGTGGGTTCTGAGATAAGTATAACTGAGAAAGAATTCCAAGCTTTTCTAGCAACAGATGAGTCTTTAGCGTCTCTTGAACCAGAGCTTCTAGTTCAACAAATATTGGTCAAGAGTCTTGATCAAGCAATTAATGCAATTGAAAGAATTAATAGTGGAGAGGATTTTTCGAATATAGCTAAAGAAATATCTATTAGCAGTAATGCAAATAATGGCGGATTAATGCCATGGAGGAGAGCAATAGAAATGCCTGAATTATTTTCTAATGCTGTAAATAAAAAAGAAATAGGGTTTATTTCTGAGCCTTTGGAGAGTGGAGCTGGATACCATGTTTTAATGTTGGTTGATAAGAAAGGTCCCTTTGTTCAGTATGAAGATCAGTGGTCATCAAGGCACATCTTGCTTATACCCTCAACGATAAGAGACGAAGAAGCTACTGAGATAGAAATTAATGAAATCAGGTCAAGAATTCTTGATGGGGAAGAATTTTCAGACTTAGCTAAAGAATATTCTGAAGACCCAGGCTCAGCAAGCCTTGGTGGTGAATTGGGCTGGCTGGGTAAAGGTGTATTAGCGGCAGAGTTTGAAAAAGTTATGATTGAAATAGATGCTGGAGAAATATCACCCGTATTTCAAACTCAATTTGGTTTTCATTTCCTAGAGGTTTTGGATACAAGAAGTTATGACATGACAAGAGACCTTATTGAAGATAGAGCTTATCAAATCCTCTACGGAAGAAAATATGATGAAGAGCTTGAAAATACATTACGCTCCATGAGAGCTGAGGCCTTTGTTGAAATAAAAGATCTAGATTGAAAAAGATTATTTACTCTCCTGGCGAGCCTTCAGGCATAGGGCCAGACCTAATAATACAACTTTGCACCTCCAAATTTTGGACAGATATTAAACTTCCTATTGTTTGTCTTGCAGACCCTAAATTACTAACAGATAGAGCTAGTAAATTAGGTAAAAAGATAAAGCTATTGCAAATAAATGATCTAGACAACATACAAAAAAACAAAAAAAATCATATTCAAGTGCTTTGTGTGACTAAATGTAATAACTTAACACCTGGCAAACTCTATAAATCAAATGCAAACTATGTATTGAAAAACCTAGATTTTGCTATTGATAATGCGCTCAATGATAAAAATACTGCTCTTGTAACTGGTCCAATAAGCAAAGAGAATATTATTTCAATAAACAAAAAATTTCAGGGTCATACAGAATACATTCAAAAAAAGGCTGCTAGCGATGATGTATTAATGTTACTTGGCTCAGATAAGCTTAAAGTAGCATTGGCAACAACCCACCTTCCGCTTAAAAATGTTGCAAAAGCAATAACTAAAAAATTAATTATCTCTAAAGCAAAAATTCTAAATGATGAGCTAAAAAATAAATTTAAAATAAAGAACCCAAAAATTATTATGCTTGGACTTAATCCACATGCCGGAGAGGGAGGAAAAATTGGTTCAGAGGAAAAAAATATTTTAATACCTGTTGTAAAAGAGTTAAGACGAAAAAAAATTAATATATCCTATCCAAAATCTGCAGATACAGCATTTACAAAAAAAATGTTAAATGAAGCAGATGCTTACCTTGGTATGTACCATGATCAAGTTTTACCAGTTATCAAAGCTTTGAGCTTTGGTTCAACAACTAACATTACATTAGGTGTTCCAATCATTAGAACATCCGTTGACCACGGAGTAGCATTAGATATTGCAGGAACTGCAAAATCTGATACATCATCACTAAAAGAGGCAATTAAAATTGCTAAAAAAATAATTTAATGATTTCGAGAGATATTAGAAGAAAATTTGGTCAAAATTACCTATCTGATCCAGCAATTATTTTTGAAATGGGGCAGGCAATCTCGCCACAGACTAACTCAAATTTTTTTGAAATAGGGCCTGGTATGGGAGCTCTAACAAACACTTTAAATCAAGATGGTATTTCTATTAAGGCAATTGATATTGATCAAAATAATATCGACTATCTTTCAAAACATTTTAAAGGTCCTGCAAAATTTGAATTTTTTCAAGGAGATATCTTATCCACGCCATTAAATTTTTTAGAAGACAAAAGATACAGGGTGGTTGGTAACCTTCCCTACAATATTTCAACACAAATAATTTTAAAATTTATCGACTGGAATAATGTGATTGAAGATATGCATTTTCTTGTTCAAAAAGAAGTGGCAGAAAAAATTAATGGAACTGTTGGTACAAAAAATTGGGGCAAACTTTCTATCAAACTATCTGCATTTTTTAATACCGAAATTTTATTTGATGTTCCCCCTGAGTCTTTTGATATTAAGCCAAAGGTAAACTCAAGCTTTATAAGGCTTTCACCTAAGAAAAATGTCATAGATGTATCAACAAAAAATAATTTATTTAAAATAATAGATATGTCATTTTCTTCAAGAAGAAAAAATATTAAAAATAATTTAAAGAAAGCTAATCTAGACTGGGATACATTAGAAATTAATCAAAATCTTAGGCCTGAAGAAGTTTCATTAGAAAATTACTTAAAAATTGCAAAGCAATATCAAGAATAAATGGCGCATTATGTGGTTGGTGATGTTCAGGGATGCTTCAAAGAACTAGAAGCACTATTAAAAAAAGTTAAATTTAATAAAGAGACAGATCAATTAATTTTTGCTGGAGATCTAGTTAATAGAGGTAAAGATTCTCATAAAGTTCTTGAATTCTGCATTAACAACAAAAAATCAGTATCTGGGGTTTTGGGGAATCATGATTTTTATTTACTATATCTTATAGAGTATCAAAAAAAAGATAAATCACTTAAAAAAGTTCTTGAATCAAAAAATTTACAACAATATCAATCGTGGTTGAAGACCCTTCCCCTGTTTCTTGAAATTAAAATAAAAGATACAAACGAGGTTTTTTGGATTTCACATGCAGGCATACCCTTTATTTGGAGCATAGATGATGCAAAAAAATTATCGAAAGAAGTTCAAGCTTCACTTAAAAATGATGCATCAAATATTCTTGCAAAGATGTGGGGGGATACACCAAAGAAATGGAACGAAAATTTAAAAGGATATAAGAGGCTAAGAGTGATTATTAATTACTTTACAAGAATGAGATATTTGTCAGATGATGGATCGCTTAAGCTAGATTTAAAAAGTAAAACTGCTAAAAAAGGATATATACATTGGTTTCATCAAACAAAAGAAAACTTAAAAAACAAAGAAAATATAGTTTTTGGACATTGGGCGTCAATAAATGGTGAGACAAATATAGATAATATAATAGGGCTTGATACAGGATGTGTTTGGGGAAATAAACTTACAGCTATAAGATTGGAAGATAAAAAAATATTTCAAATTAAAAAATAATGAAGATATATGAGGTTGGTGGAGCCGTTAGAGATGCCCTTCTGAATAAAAAAGCTAAGGACATAGATTGGGTTGTTGTCGGATCTTCTCCTGAAGAAATGGTATCTAATGGTTTTAAACCCATAGGAAAAGATTTCCCTGTATTTCTTCATCCAACATCAAAAGAAGCATATGCACTTGCAAGAACTGAACGAAAGACTGGTCATGGCTATCACGGTTTTAATTTCTATTATGGTAAAGAGGTAACGCTAGAAGAAGACCTATTGAGAAGAGATTTAACAATAAATGCCATAGCAAAGGACACTGATGGGAAGATTATTGATCCCCATGAGGGCAGAAATGATATAAAAAATAAGATATTCAGGCATGTATCAGATGCATTTTCAGAAGACCCATTGCGGGCTATTAGGCTTGCTCGATTCCATACTTATGAACATTTAAAAGATTTTACTATTCATGAGAGCACTGAAAAAATGCTTGAAAAAATTGTTAGCTCTGGTGAAATAGCAAATCTTTCACCTGACAGAATTTGGAATGAGACTCACAGAGCCTTAACCTCAGAAAATCCAAATATATTTTTTAAGGTGATAATAAAATATAAGATGCACTCCCCTTTCTTCAATAAATTAAGAGTTCCTATATGTGATACTAGTTCAAATGACCTCGTTCGATGGGCCGAACTTCAGGTCAATAACGATTTTTCTTTAGGAGACAATCTTCCAGTCCCTAATGAGCATAAAAACTCATCAGATGTTTTGATGAGGTTAATAAAAATTACCAAAGATATGTCTAGTGAATTACTTATAAATTTTTTGCCTAAGGTTAACATGGGAAGAAATCATTCACTGATCAGTGATTTATGCTGCTTACCACATCTTTCAGATTCTAAAGATTTAATATTAAGATTATTAGCAAATACAATTAAAGCTGATTTTTCTGTTCTTAAAAATATTCCAACTGAGAAAATTTATGAAGAAAAGCATAAAATATACAAACAAATAGTTAATCAATCTTTATGAATAAAACCATACTAATTACAGGAGCAGCAAAAAGAATTGGCAAGGAAATAGCCTTAACTTTTTCTCATATGGGGTGGAATATTATTATTCACTACAATTCTTCAAAAAAGGATGCACAGGATTTAGCAGACCAAATCAATTCTTATAACCCCAACTCTGCAAAAATCATTCAAGCCAATTTAGACATCTCAACAGATGTTCAAAGATTGGTTGATGAATCTAAACTATGCTTTGATTCAATCGATGTTCTAGTAAACAATGCTTCAACCTTTTATCCAACACCTATTGATGAAATTTCTGAAGAGCACTGGGATAAATTGATTGGAAGTAATCTTAAAGGTCCATTATTTTTAATTAAGGGTCTAAAAGATAAGTTAATTGAATCAAGGGGTTCTATAGTAAATATTACGGATACAAATTTAAGCAAAGGCGTTGCAAATTTTTCTATATACGCTTCTGCCAAAGGGGGTTTAGAATCGATAACTAAGGTTCTTGCAAGAGAATTAGCTCCAGATGTTAATGTTAATGCGATTGCACCAGGTGCAATGCTCGAACCACCTGATGTAACTTGGACTGATGAACAAAAGGAAAAAGTAATAGCTAATATTCCGCTTAAGAAGATGGGATCTGAAAAAGATATCGCTAAAACTGTTAAATTTGTTGTTAGTTCAAAGTATATGACAGGGCAAGTTATTAAAGTTGATGGAGGAAGATCACTCTCATGACAAGCGATGCTCAAAAATATGAAAAAATATTTTCAGGAACAAAAGAAGTTGCTGAAAATTTAAAAATAGATGCTTCAAAGCTTCAACCATGGATCGATGCTCATGTTCCTGGAGCTGGTTCAATAAAATCAATAGAGCAATTTAGGGGCGGTCAATCTAATCCTACCTACAAAATTGCCACAGATAATAAAAACCTAGTTCTAAGAAGAAAGCCACCGGGCAAGCTTCTGCCTTCAGCTCATGCTGTCGACAGAGAATATAAAGTCATCACTGCTCTTGGTCAAACTGACGTTCCTGTTCCAAAAACCTACGGTCTTTGTGAGGATGAAGATGTAGCTGGAACCACTTTTTTTGTTATGGATTGTTTAGATGGAGATATTTATTGGGATCATATGCTCCCCTCACTTTCAAAAGAACAAAGGATTAAAGTCTATCAAAGTAAAAATAAAACACTTGCTGCTCTTCATAGTGTAGATTATAAAAAAGTTGGATTAGAGGATTATGGAAAACCTGGTAATTATGTTGCAAGGCAGGTTTCAAGATGGTCCAAACAATACAAAGCATCTGAGACAGACAATATTGTTGAAATGAATAATCTTATAGAGTGGTTACCAGAAAATATTCCTGATGATGATGAGACCTCAATTGTTCATGGAGACTATCGCCTAGATAACATGATAATGAAGAACCAAGAAGTCATAGGTGTTCTTGATTGGGAGCTTTCTACTTTAGGTCATCCAATCGCAGACTTTTGTTATCACTGTCTTACATGGAGAACAGAGCCATTATTTTATGATCATGAAAAATTAAAAGAAATGGGTATTCCTAATGAAATGGAATATCGTGATATGTACTCTGAAATTACAGGAAAAGATCTATCAGCTAATTGGGAATTCTATATGGCCTTCAGCTTGTTTAAAGTAGGCGCCATATGCCAGGGCATTCTTGGTAGGGTTAGAGATGGAACTGCATCAAGCAAGCATGCTGAAGACAGAGGAATGAAAGTCTACCCTCTTTCACAAGGCGCATGGTCAATTGTAGAAAATAACTTTAAATAGTTTTTTTAAAAAAAAGTACTATTCCAGTTATTGAGCTGATTAGGGCAAGAACAGAAAATATCTTTAATAACAAATTATTAATATTGTCTCTATCTTGGTAATCCATAATATGTAAAGCCCATAAAAGATCCCACGCTCTCCATGAATCAGATCTTATAGCAGCTATATCTCCTGTCATAGAATCAACATAAATATTAATTCCATCATCAGTATCAGTAGAGACTTTATATATAGGCAATCTCCTACCTCTATACTCAACACCTCTCTCAACTTTTTCAATTAAACTTACACTTACAGGATTTAACGATGTTTTTTCCTTTGCAATTGTTATTGCCTCTTCAGGTGAAAGCATATTAATTGTAAAATTTTGAGGATAAGAAGAGTAGGTTTTTACTCCATTATCATTTGTTTCAATAATTTCTTGTCCGAGTCTTTTAAAAATTCTGTATTCGGTCTCTAAGGGTAATCGATATTGCTCTCCCCGCACCATCTCAATTTTATTAAATGCAAAATAAATTCCAGAGACTGTCCAAAGCAAAAGCTGAATAGCAATAAATATACTAAGGTATCTATGAATCTTTCTAATTGTAAATTTTTTTGCCATTTATAAAACTTCTTTTAGTGGTTCTGATACAAATGAATATTTTTCTATCTCATCACTTTCATATAATATTTCGTCTTCGTCAATTTGAAGAACTATATCAATGTCTAATGTTCTAGCACTAAACTTAGGAACATCTCTTTTTCTGCCAGATTCATTTTCAATATTTTTAAGTTTTTGATTAAGGTCATCAAAATTAAGATCAGACTCACCTGCTACTACTAAATTTAAAAAGTCATCACCCTCAAATCCTTCGGCTTTGGTTTTGTGAATAGATGAAAATTTGGTATTTGTTAATATTTTATTTAATTGCTCGATAGCAAAAATGATATTTGTTTCAGCATTTATGTTACTTCCTAGAGATAAGAAATATTGCATTATCTATGAATAATTAAGCCGACATCTTTTGAGCCTCTTATAGCCCCTGGTTTTGATACCCTTAGCTTTATTGATTCAACTCCGTATTCATTTTTTACTAAGGAGGCTATGCCTTCAGCAAGAGTTTCTTGAAGTTGAAATGATGAATCTTCTACAAATTTTATTACGCCTTTTGCAATAGCTTTATAATCGACTGTATCTTCAATTGAATCTGTCTGAGCTGCTTTTTTACAGTCAAATGGGAACTCCAAATCAATGCTTACTTCTTGTTTAACTTTTCTTTCCCAATCAAATATACCTATGATTGTTTTTACTCGAAGATCTTTTATATAAATAATGTCTTTCATTTAGTTAATTCACTTAAAGGCCATCTTGCTCTTACATGAGAAGCCTTAGGTTGAATCTTATCAGAAGATCTTAAAGATCCAACAAAAGCAATCATTGCAGCGTTATCACCACAGTATTTTAAAGATGGATAAAATACTCTTATCCCTAGTGAATTTTCTAGATCTTTTATAGCAGCACGAAGTGCTTTGTTAGCGGCAACACCACCAGCAATAATTACATCAGACCTTCCACTTGCTTCAACAGCTTTTTTAATCTTACGTTTTAAAACATCAATAACAGCTTGCTGAAAAGAAGCGGCTATATCTGATTTAATCTCATCGGTCATATTTTCAATATCTCTGACGGTATACAAAACTGAAGTTTTCAATCCACTAAAACTTAAATCTAGATTATCGCTATGCATCATAGGCCTAGGAAAATCATAAGCATGAGGATTGCCATTTAAAGCAAGTTTTTCAATATGGGGGCCTCCTGGATATGGGAGATCTAATAATTTTCCAACTTTATCAAAAGCTTCGCCAACAGCATCATCTTGTGATTGGCCTAATATTTCATATGCGCCCCTCTCTTTAACATCAACAATCATGCTATGGCCACCACTTACTAAAAGAGAAATATATGGAGTTTGTATTTCTGGAAATTCCATAACTGGAGACATTAAGTGTCCTTCTAGATGATTAATTGGCAATAAGGGAATATGTAGAGCAGCTGATAGACCTTGAGCAAAGCTTTCACCAATTAGCAAAGCTCCCAGTAGTCCTGGTCCTGATGTATAGGCTATTTGATCAATAGTATTGATATCAATATCACCAAGAGCTTCTTCTAAAACCGTTACAATTTTTACACAATGATCTCTTGATGCAAGCTCGGGGACAACGCCACCATATTCAGCATGCATTTTAATCTGACTAAAAACAGATTCACCAATAATGCCATTTTCAGTATCATATATTGCAATAGCGGTTTCATCGCAAGAAGTTTCAATTCCTAAAGTTTTCATAAATTTTTAATAAAATGTTTTGCAAATTTTCTAATTACAGCCTAAACTACGCGACACATTATGCCTTCAATTATAATAAAAGAAACAGAACATTTTGACATTGGTCTTAGAAAGTTCAAACGTGCCTGCGAAAAAGCAGCAATTGTCCCTGAAATCAGAGCAAGAGAGTTCTATGAAAAACCAACTGAAAAAAGAAAGCGATTAATGGCAGCAGCTGTTAAACGTGCCAGAAAATCAAATAGAAAGTTTTCTTTCCCAAGACAAAGATCCTTTAGATAATCTTGACCCTTCTTTCTGAAATTCAATCTGATCTTAAACAAGCAATGCTTGATAAAGATGATACGACTCGCGACACTTTAAGAATGTTTAAATCAGAAGTTCAAAAGTTTGAAATTGATAATCAAGAAACAGTTGATGACGCAAAGGCTCTCTCCATTATCAATAAAATGATTAAACAAAGAAATGATTCTATCGCTCAATTTACAAATGGCGGCAGATCAGATCTTGCTGAAAAAGAACAGCTTGAAGTTGATGTCTTATCTAAGTACAAGCCTGCACAGTTAGACGAATCTCAAATTTCTGAAAAAGTTTCTAATGCTATCGCAGAATCTGGTGCTACTTCTATGCAAGACATGGGTAAAGTCATGGGTGTTATAAAAAATTCAATTCCTGCTGGAACCGCTGACATGGGCTTAGTCAGCAAAATTGTAAAAGAGAATTTATCTTAAAATTTGGATAATCATCCATAGGATCAAATTATGGAAAGAAGTAACAATCGGAAGCTTAATCAACTAAGAGATATAACGATTGAACCCAATGTTAATATTCATGCCGAAGGCTCTGTATTAGTTTCGTTTGGAAATACGAAAGTAATTTGTACTGCTACTATTGATACTAATGTTCCTAGATGGATGAAAGGTAGTGATGAGGGCTGGGTTACTGCAGAATATGGCATGCTTCCAAGATCTACAAATGAAAGAATGGGCAGAGAGGCTGCAAGAGGCAAGCAAAGTGGCAGAACTCAAGAGATCCAAAGGTTAATTGGCAGATCGCTAAGACAAGCCGTAGATTTAAAATATATTAAAGGAAAAACTATAAATATTGATTGTGATGTAATCCAAGCAGATGGAGGCACCAGAACTGCTTCCATTACAGGTGGTTGTGTCGCATTATTTCTTGCTCTACAAAATCATCATGACGATCATAGAGCAATTAAGCGACATATAGCTGCAGTTTCATTGGGTATATTAAATGATGAAGTTATCCTTGACTTGGACTACAAAGAGGATAGTAATGCTGAAACAGATTTAAACCTTGTTATGACAGATTCACTTGAACTCATAGAAATTCAAGGCACAGCTGAGGAAGCACCCTTCACAAAAGATCAATTAAATCAGATGTTAGAGCTTGGAAGTTGTGCTATTGCTGATATCATTGAAAAACAAAAAGCCTGTTTGAAATAAGTGGAAGACTATCAAAAAAAATTTCTTGAACTATCTTTACACGCCAAAGTACTAGAATTTGGTGACTTCACACTAAAGTCTGGAAGAAAAAGTCCTTATTTTTTTAATGCCGCCAGAATGCTTAATGGTGGTTATCTTTATGAGCTTGCATATTGCTATAAACAAGCAATTGAAGCTGCTAATTTAAAGTTCGATTGTATATATGGGCCTGCATATAAAGGTATTTTTCTTGGTTCAATAATTGCTATGATTCTTGATAAAGATGGTTTCAAATACCCTTTATCATTTAATAGAAAAGAGATTAAAGATCATGGTGAGGGTGGAAGTGTAATTGGTAACAATCCTTCAGGAGACGTCTTAATTGTTGATGATGTTATATCTGCAGGCACTGCTGCAAAAGAATCTATAGAAATGATTAAATCAATTGAAGCCAATCCTAAGGTAATGCTTGTAGGATTAGATAGGCAAGAAAGAGGTGGTGGTAATCTATCTGCAAGAAGAGAGCTTGAAGAAGAATATGGCATGAAAGTTATATCTATAATTAATTTAGATACTTTGATATCGTATTCAAAATCAAACCCAGGCTTTGAATCACATTTAGATAGTCTTCAAGAATATAGAAACCAATGGGGTGCCTAAGTGTTTTCAGGCATAGTTTCCTCTAAGTCTAAAGTATTAAAGGTTGAGAGTTTCAGTGATTTTATTCGTATTCATATAACAACTCCTAAAAACTTTAATAAGGGCTTAAAAAAAGGAGCTAGTATTTCAGTTAATGGGGTGTGCCTCACCGCAAAAGATAATGGTAGCAAAAATCTTAAATTTGATGTTATAGAAGAAACATTGCTTAAGACTAATTTAAAACATATCTTAAAAGGCGACATTGTAAATTTAGAAAGATCAATTAAAGCTTCATCTGAAATAGGTGGTCATCTTATATCAGGACATATTCATTTTACTGGAGAGGTAAAAAAAATATTTGAGAAAGAAAATACCAAAGATATGAAAATATCAATTTCAAGAGAATACTCAGATTACATTTTAGAAAAAGGTTATATTGGCATTAATGGTTGTAGCTTAACTATAGGAAAGGTTTTCAAAAATCAATTTAATATTCATCTTATTCCTGAAACCCTTAAAATTACAAATTTAGACAAACTTAAAGAAAAAGATTTAGTGAATATTGAAATTGATCAAACAACTATAGCGATTGTTGATACCGTTAAGAAAATCCTAGCTGCTCAAAAATCTTGATAAAACAGCCATTCGAATGGCAACACCATTTGCGATCTGGTTTCTAATTACAGATTGTTCAGACTGGTACACGCTTTCTGAAATTTCTACATAATTCACAGGGCCTGGATGCATAACAATTGCATCACCTTTTGCTTGCTCAAGCTTCTCAGATGTAAGTTGGTATGCTTGTTTGTATTCATCTAGGTCAAGATTAAGCGTTTCTTCAAACCTTTCATATTGTATTCTTAACGTCATGACCACGTCTGCATCATGAAGTGCTGTATCGAGATCAGGCTCATACCTTCCTAATGCAGGATTGGCATATTTTGCAGACATACTTGGATGACCACAAAAAGTTAGAGAATTAAATGAAAAATTTGAGATACCTTCAACAAAAGATGATGTGACCCTCGAATGATCAAGATCACCAACAATAACTATATTAAGATCATCTATAGAACCTTTATGCTCAATTATAGTCATTAGATCAATTAAAGCCTGGGTTGGATGAGATATAGAACCCTCCCCTCCATTAATAAATACCATTTCAGGCAGATATTCTGTTAGATCCCTAATAACTGATTCAGGATGTCTTAGGACACACAGATCTACACCCATTAAACTTAGTGCATCTACAGTCTCATAAATTGATTCACCTTTTTCAACAGATGAATTTGAAATATCAAAACCTATAACTGAACATCCAAGATTTTTGGCTGCTATTTCAAAAGAAGATTTAGTTCTTGTGCTTGGCTCACAGAAAACATTCGCAATAGTTTTATCTGGAAATAGATTTTCTTTTCGAAAAGAGCCATCATCTTGTTTGAAATTTTTTGCAAATTCTATGAGATCTAAAATTTCTTTTTTAGATAAATCACTAATCGAGAGAAGATTTTTACTCATGGCAAATTAAAACTGCATCCATTTCCACATTAACTCCAAGCGGCAAGGCTGAAACCTCAACTGTTGCTCTTGCTGGATAAGGTTCTGAAAAATATTTTTGCATTGTCTCATTTACAACTGCAAAGTCATTCATATCAGTAATGTAGATTGTAAGTTTTACAATATCAGCAAGTGACCCATTAGCTTCTTCGCATATTGCCGTAAGATTTTTTATTACCTGCTCTGCTTGATCTTTAATTGAAGAGTTCATCAAGTCTCCAGTTTCTGGATTGATGGCAACTTGACCAGACACAAATGTGAATCCCCTAGCTGAAACAGCTTGAGAGTATGGCCCTATGGCTTTTGGAGCTTTTTCTGTGAAAATTATTTTCTTGGTCATAATTTATATCTTGGATTTATTTTTGATATGCATTGTACCTAAAATTAAATTTTAAGGTTTATTATTTTTCGTTAATTAGTCTTGTACAGCTTGTTGTTATTTTTTTTGATCTAATCTTTAACATTATATTATTTAATTCTTCAAGATCTTCAACATCTACCTCCATTTCAAATGAAGCAAATGTGCTATCAATATTTTTTGTATTAATTTGTTCAATATTTATGCCTGCCTTTGTGAAAACTGAAACTAAATCAGCTAAAACACCCATTTCATCAATAGTAACGATATTGATCTTTGCTGTGTAAACATGAGTTTTGGTATTAACAGCCCACTTTCCTGGAATATATCTTGGATCTTTAGAGATAAATGGTGCAACCTGTTTGCATCTTTTATGGTGAATAACAATCCCTCTTTCTGTATCAGAGTGTGCTATTACAGGATCTTTATAGACAGGATGGCAACATTTTGCAAAAACAACCGAAACTCCCTCGATATGATTGTCATGAATAAAAACAGGTTTAATTTTCTTGGCGTCTGTATCTTTTCTAATCTTTAATCCAGAATAAAATCTCTCAGCAACAATATTGCCAGTTCTTTTTCCTGAGCCTAATTCGGTAAGAAGTTTGTTTAGAGATGAAACTCCTATTGAATCAAGAACTCTCTTCAAAGTAATGCCTCTGTAATCTTTTAAAGACTTTCCAGATCTTTGTAACTCAGATTCCAGCATAAACTTCCCAGCTTTTCTTGCTGATGAAACCTTTTGAGTTCTTAGTCTAGCCCTAATTCCGCTCCTAGCTTTACCTGTTACAACAAAGTTTAGCCATGCAGGATCTGCTTCAACTGTTTTACTTGATGTAATAATTTCTACTGTCTGACCACTTTCTAGTTCAACATTTAAAGGAGCCTCTCTTCTATTTACTTTACAACCCACAATACTATCGCCAAGACCAGTATGCACTTCATATGCGAAATCTATTGGAGTAGCTCCTGCCTTTAAAGCATAAATATCTCCTTTAGGAGAGAATAAATAGACCTCTTCAGAATCAAGGTCTTTTTTAAGAGAATCAGCAAACTCTGTAGGGTTTGATGATTTCTTTTGCAAATCAATAAGACTTGATAACCATCTGCTAGCTCTTAACCCTGTTCCAATACCAGCATCATCATCTGTTTTGTAACTCCAATGTGCTGCAATACCCATATTGGCCGTTGCCCACATACTTCTTGTTTGAATTTGAACCTCTATAGGAAAGGCATCTAGCGCAAGTAAGCTTGTGTGCAAGGCTTGATAGCCATTAGTTTTTGGAATAGCTATATAGTCCTTAAATTTATTTTCAATTGGTGAGAAATAATTATGAATAATGCCTAAAGATCTATAACAGTCATCAACAGAATCTACCAAAATTCTGAAACCGTATACATCAAGTATTTCTGAAAATGGTTTATGTTTAGTTTTAATTTTATTGTAGATGCTATAAAGATTTTTTTCTCTCCCCTTTACCCCAGCGTCTTCGATTCCGTTCGATTTAAGTCGACTTTTAAGTTCTTTCCTTATTTTTTGTACTATTTTTTTTCTTCCGCCACTTGAAGTCTTAATTGCACTTTTTAATAAATCAGCACGCATTGGATGCAGGCATTTAAAAGCCCTATCTTCAAGCTCTGCCCTTATGTCTTGCATACCCACTCTTAGTGCCAATGGGCCATATAAATCTAAAGTCTCTTTTGATTTTTGTATTTGTTTCTTTCTTGGAACAAATTCGATGGTCCTCATATTGTGCAGCCTGTCACACAATTTAACTAAAATAACTCTTACATCATTTGCCATTGCTAATGCCATTTTTTGAAGATTATTGGCATTCTTATCAGCTACATTTTTAAGATCTATTTTTCCTAACTTACTTACCCCATCAACAATATGAGCTACATCATCACCAAACATTTTAGCTAGGTTGCTTTTTTGAACATTACAATCTTCAAGCACATCATGCATTAATGATGCGCATATGGAATCACAGTCCATTTTGAGCTCAAGTAATATTTCTGTTACAGCTACTGGATGAGTTATATAGTCTGAGCCATCTTTTCTTTTTTGACCCATGTGAGCATAAAAAGCAAACGAGTAAGCTTTCTGTATTTTTTTTATCTCTTTCGAATTTAGGTATGTTTTAGAAGTTTTATAGAGAGATGACGGGAGTTTTAATAGACTTTTATCAGAAAAATTAATCAGATGATTTGGGAGAACCGATTCACTCAAATTAGTTCTCCATAATTCATTTATTCGACTGTTTCTGTTTCTTCAGTACCCGGTGCTGCAAAACCATCTAACAATACATCTTCTTCTAGAGTTCTATCTAGTGTTTCTTTGTCAAGAAGACCTGCTTCAATTTCTCTAAGTGCGACTAATGTTGGTTTATCGTTGTCCCACTCTACCAAAGGGTCTCTGCTAGTAGTTGTTAGCTGTCTAGCTCTTTTTGATGCCATGATAATGAGATCAAATCTACTTGGTACAATCTGTAAACAATCTTCTACTGTAATTCTAGCCATATAATTTCTCCTAGGGAGCGTATTCTATTTCTAATAAGCCATTAAGACAACATATCTCTTAATATCTTAATATTTATTTTATCGTTATTTTTGGGTGATTTTCCATTAATAATAATATTAACTATTTCGTCATAGGCTTGTTCGAAGTTATCATTTAAAACTCTGTAATCAAATTCTTCAGCACACCTCAACTCTTCCTTTGCATTTTCAAGCCTGGTATCAATTACATTTTCTGAATCTAGGCCCCTTTTTAGCAGTCTTTTTTCTAGCTCTTCAATGCTTGGAGGAATGATAAATATTGAAATATGATCGATCCCAGTTTTTTTAATTAACTTAAAGCCTTGAACGTCGATATCACAAATTACATTTATTCCTCTATTTAACCTTTCATCAATATATTTATGTAAAGTACCGTATTGATAGTCGTGTACAATTGCACATTCAATAAAAGCTTCCTCTTCTTTCAATGAATTAAACTCATTTTCGGTAACAAAAAAATAATGCTTACCCTCCACCTCTCCTTCTCTTGGAGATCTTGTGGTAGCTGATATTGAAAGTTCAATATTTTCAAAGTTGGCAAGGATTGATTGAATTAAAGAAGATTTTCCTGCGCCAGATGGAGCAGCAACAACGAATAAATTGCCCTTTCTATTATTCAATATTTTGAGCCTGCTCGCGCATTTCCTCGACTATAAGTTTCATATCTAATGCTATTTGTTTATATTTAGGTATATCTAATTTAACTGATAATGTACTGGTTTCTCTAAATAGTTCCTGTAATATAAAATCTATTTTTTTTCCGCTTCCACTTCTGGACATCAATTCCTTTCTTAGAGATGAGGTATGAAAATTTATTCTTTCTATTTCCTCTGCAACATCATGTTTTAAAGCGAGCAAGGCCACTTCTTGAGCAAGCCTGTCATTATCAACAGTTTCACATATATTATGTACTTTCTTTTTAAGAGATTCGGATCTTACTTTTAATAATTTTTTATTAGAGCTTTCTAACTTAGAAATACACTTATTAATTTTATTTAATTTAAATAAAAATAATTTGTTTATTTTTTCTCCTTCTGAAGCTCTATTTAACAGAAAAGTTTTAAAAGCATCTTTAAAAACTTTCTTTATTAAGTTTTGGTTAACTTGAATTTGTTGTTCTGTCTTAATGATTCCAGGAATGTCTTTTATATCTGAGAAAGTTAGCTTTTTAATTTCTAAAAGCTTAACTTCATCAATTGATTTGCTCAAATTCCTTAAAGACTCTTTATTGATTATGTATGAATTGCTAGATGGAAATTTTAATTTTAATCTGATATCTAATGTTCCTCTTTTAACTTTTTTAGAAATAGTATCTCTTATAAATAGATCAAGCTCACTGCTAATATCATTAGGCTTGATAGAGATATCTAAGAATCTATGGTTGACTGATTTAATTTCACAGTAAATTTCTGTTTCTTTACTTATATGCCTTGAATGCCCAAAGCCGGTCATACTTGATGTCATAACTTTATTGTATTTTGCCTAGAGTTATTGTTCTAGTTTAATTTTTAAAATTTAAATCCTGTCTGTTTTAACTTAGTATTTATAATTGATTTTTCAGAAAAAAGAATTTCTGAATCCTCAGAACAGTTAATAATATTAGCTCGGCTGCTTTCAGATTTGTATTCAATAAAATGAGCTATTATTTTTGCAGCTTGATCTCTATGTAATTTATTATGAGAAGTCTTTTTTGATTGGTTGTCATATAAACCTGAGAATCTAAGAATGGTAAGTTTAGGCCCAAGTATTTGGGATAAAGCTATTTCATATTCTAGAATCAATTTGCCTCTAAATTCAGAGGGTTTTTCTATTGATTTTTCATCTACAGCACCTTTATGGTGACCGCCATAGACTCTAGTAGAAGATATTGCAATTACCTTATTAATATTTAGATTTGATAATAGGTTTAAGATATTTTTTGTGGCAATTATAAAGCCATCTTTATAACCTTTCTCGTCAAGGCTGCTAGGCTTGGGGATTATTATTACTGAATCAAAATTTTTAGCTTTTAAATCAATTTTTTTATCTGAAAGCCAATCCCAGTTAAATTTATTTATATTTTGATTGTTAGAATCATTTCTTGAAATAGCAGAAATATTTATTGATTCAGTGCCGATAACTTTTATTAACCTTTTGGCAATATCTCCATAGCCTATTATTAGGATATTTTTCTGCATCAGTTAATTTTACACACGATCCAGAGAAGAATCTCTGGATCTGTGTTTATTTAGAAAAAATTATATGCTTAGAAGCGGAGCTATAACCAAACTGACGATTGCCATAACATTAATTAAAATGTTCATGGACGGGCCTGAAGTATCTTTAAAGGGGTCGCCAACCGTGTCACCAACAACTGCTGCCGCATGTGTGTCAGAACCCTTGCCACCGAGATTGCCCTTTTCAACATATTTCTTTGCGTTGTCCCATGCTCCACCAGCATTAGCCATCATAAGTGCAAGCGATACACAGCCAAGAAGACCTCCGGCTAACATGCCTCCTAAAGCTTGTGCTCCAAGACCAAAACCAACAATTGCTGGCATTGATACTGCTATTATTCCTGGCCATACCATTTTCTTTAATGCAGCTTCAGTAGCAATTTCAACACATTTTTCTGAATCAGGTTCTGCCGTGCCTTCCATTAAACCTGGTATTTCTCTAAATTGTCTTCTTATTTCATTAATCATTTCAAAAGCAGCATCACCAACAGCTGTCATGGTTATTGAAGAAACCAAGAAAGGTATACACACTCCAATAAACATCCCAACTAAAACAATTGGCTCTGTCAGAGCTAATGTAAATGAAGGATTTTTAGCCCCGACAACAGCTGAAAAAGCCGAAATAATAGCTAAAGCAGCTAAAGCTGCAGCTCCAATTGCGAAACCTTTTCCAATTGCAGCAGTAGTATTTCCTAATTCGTCTAGAGAATCAGTAATTTCTCTAACCTCTTCACCCATACCTGACATCTCAGCAATACCTCCAGCATTATCCGCAATAGGCCCATATGCATCAATCGCCATTGTGATACCTACAGTTGCAAGCATGCCAACTGCAGCAATTCCAACGCCATAAATACCTGATAATTGAGTTGAGACAAGAATAATTCCAGCCAAAATAACAATAGGTATTACAACAGACTGCATTCCAACAGATAATCCAGAAATCATTACTGTCGCAGAACCAGTTTCTCCTGATTCAGCAATTTTTCTCACAGGACTTCCACCTGTGTAATATTCTGTGATGAGTCCTATTAATACCCCACCAACAGCTCCGGCAATAACACACCACCAAACATTCATTCCAACTCCATTAAAAGAATCGATAATAAAATAGGCCATTGCTACAAATATTACTGGAGCTAAAAGTGTGCCAGATCTTAAAGCACTTGCAGGTGCTTTCGCAGATTGAAGTTTTACTATGAATATACCAATAATTGATGCTATCAAACCAGTTGATGCTAGTGCCAAGGGAAGCATCATCATGTCTTCGTTGCCTAGAGTATAGGCTATTGCTATTGATGCGATCATAGAGCCACAATATGATTCAAATATATCTGATCCCATTCCAGCTACATCACCAACATTGTCACCAACATTGTCAGCGATAACGCCTGGATTTCTTGGATCATCTTCAGGAATTCCAGCTTCAACCTTACCAACAAGATCAGCTCCAACATCTGCACTCTTTGTAAAAATTCCACCACCTACTCTAGAAAATAGAGCTACTATAGATGCACCCATGGCAAAACCTTCAAGTTTATGTGGGTCAATACCTGCTGGAACATAAAAATAATATAAAGCTCCTAAACCTATTAAGCCCAATGATGCAACACATAAACCCATTATTGAGCCACCATAAAATGAGACTGACAAAGCTGCTGCAGGACCATCTTTTTGAGCTGCTGTTGCTGTTCTGACATTTGCTTTAGTAGCTGCATACATGCCAATAAAACCAGCAACTGATGAACAAATTGCTCCAATAATTATAGATATTGCTGTATAAGGTCCAAGCGCGCGCCATGCCAAAAGAACTATAACCACAATAAAAATTGTTAAGTATTTATATTCAGTTTTCATAAAAGCAAGTGCACCAGCATGAATCTGATCACCAATTTTTTTTACTTTATCTTCGCCGTCTGGATATTTCATCACTAGCATATAGACTAGAGCTGCTGCTAACATTCCAACAACGCCTAGGACCGGTGGTAAAAGTAAAGTATTCATCAATATATCCCCATTTTAAAAAGATGCATTCTAGCAAATTATTATAAGAAAGACGTTATTTTTAATTATTTATTGAATAAATTTTTATCAATTAGGTTCTCTGAATCTGCAACTATGCATGCAACAGCAGCATCTCCTGTTACGTTAACTGAAGTACGTAACATATCTAAAATTCTATCAACAGCTAAAATTATTCCAATAGCTTCTAGCGGCAAGCCAAATTGCTGCAAAATAATTACTAAGGTTATTGTTCCTGCTGAGGGAACGGCCGCAGTACCAATTGAAGTTACAACAGCAAGAATCACTACTTGGATGTATTGAAAAAGCGTTAAGTCTATTCCAGACATTTGTGCGATAAAAACTGTAGCCATGCCCTGCATAATTGCAGTTCCATCCATATTAATTGTAGCTCCAACAGGAATTACAAAAGAGGAAACGTTTTTATTTACCCCTAAATCATCTTGGACAGTTTTTAACGTTACAGGAATGGTTGCTGCACTTGAGGATGTTGAAAAAGCAAATATAGCAACATCTTTCATTTTTTTGTAAAAAGTAGGCAAGCTTAGATTAGTAAATAACTTTAGGATTAGTGAATAGGTAAAGATTGCATGAATTAACAATACTATTATTAGCAAAAGTACATATTTAAAAGCCTCTTGGAAGATATCTAATCCGTCTGTAATTACAAATTTACCAATTAAGCAAAATACCCCAATTGGCGCAAAAGATATAACCATTATGACTAGCTGCATAAACACAGTATTTAGTTTTTCAAATGATTCGCTGAAGTTATTTGTAAGATGGTTTGTTTTATTCAATGCAAGGCCAAATAAAATGCTAAAGAAAACAACTGCTAGCATCTGATTTTGTGCCATAGCTTCAATGATATTTGATGGAAAAATATCTAAAATTGTTTCATATATTCCCTGACCTTTTGGTAGCTGATCTGGCGGTGCAATTTCTGACGAATACCCTGCGCCTGGTTTAAAGATGGAGCCAATAAATAAAGATAGAGAAACAGCTATAGCGGTAGTTGATAAATAAAGAGTAATTGTTTTTAAAGTTATATTGCCTAAGCTTTGCATACTAGTAAGAGATGAGATACCAGATACTAAAGAAAAGAATACCAAAGGAACAATTAAAAGCTTAAGTAGATTTATAAAAATAGCACTGCCTAAATTAAAGACATATACTTTAATAAACTCTAGGAAACTGTCTGAGAAAAAACTTACATAGTATAGAAGAGAGCCAACTACAAAACCCAAAAACATTCCAAGTAAAATATTTCTTGTTAAATTTTTGGGAGTTTCAATCATTCTATCTCAATCATATCAAAATCTTCTTTTCCAACACCACACTCTGGACACAACCAATCTTCAGGCACGTCTTCCCATCTTGTTCCAGGTTCTATTCCATCATCTGGCCAGCCTAAAGCTTCATCATATATTAGACCACAAACAATACATTCATACTTTTTTAATTTCATACTCATATTTTTATTTTTACTTTGATTAAAAGTACGGGCGTTATAATATCAGATTTATCGAGAAATTAATGAAGCTAAAGAAAATATCATCTTGGAAAAATTTTGAGTCTGTAGAGTCAAAAATATTAAATAATGAAATACGTTCCTGGCTTCTAGAAAAAGGTCCGATTACAAAAAGAATAAAAAAAAATGGATCATTTAACCTTCATCTTATTCAAGACAAACTATCATTTGTTAAACAAGAAGATAAAGACTTTATCGACTGTACATCTGATGAAATAAAGTTAAGAGAAGTTATTCTTTTTTGCAATAATGAGCCAATAGTTTTTGCTCAAACAATAATCCCTGTTGAAACAATTTCAAGCGGATTGGAGCAACTAGGAAATCTTGGAAATAAACCCCTTGGTGATATTCTCTTTGAAAAAGATATTTTTACTAAAGATAAAGTCGTTTATGCTTTATTTGAAAACGCTTCAAGCTTGTATTGGGGCAGAAAAGCAAAATATTTAGTTAAAGGCTATAAATTCTCAGTGATGGAAATTTTTTTAATAGATGCAGATGATTAGTAAATTAATGATTTATTTAAGACTTGCTAGGTTAGATAAGCCTGTGGGCATTTATCTTTTACTCTGGCCATCACTAATGGGGCTTATGTTGGGAGCTCTCAATGAGGGTTATATCGAATTTGAAAATTACCTTATTGTATTAGCTGGGGCAATCCTAGTAAGGTCTTGTGGCTGTGTGATTAATGATATTAGTGATTATAAGTTTGATAAATTAGTCTCAAGAACGAAAGATAGACCCATTGCCAAAGGTGAGGTAAGCCTCAAAGGCGCATGGATATTTTTCTCCATATTGGCATCTTCTTGTTTGAGTCTTCTGATATTCGTACCAAAGACAACTGTTAAAATTTCATTGTTTATCGCCATTTTTATCTTAATATACCCGCTAACAAAAAGATTTTTAAAAGCACCTCAATTTTTTCTGGGCATAACCTTTGGATCAGGAACTCTAATATCTTATAGTCTTGTATCAACAAACTTCTCCTTATCAATATTGCTTCTATTTATAGGAACGGTTTTGTGGATCATTAGTTTTGATACTATTTATGCGCTAGAAGACATAGAAGATGATAAATTAATTGGAATTAATTCAACTCCAATATTGTGGGGAGATAAAGCAATAATAATTAGCAAGATTCTTCATTTATTATTTTATTTCTCTCTTTTATTAATATTTTATATTAATCAATTTTCACCTTTGTTTCTTGCAATATTATTTCTATTGTTCTGTATTTATTTTTACCAAAATAGTCTTGTTAATCAGGGGAAATACTTAAAATCATTCAAAATGAATAATTGGGCTGGCATGATAGCTTCGATTGGCTTTGCAATCGAGATTTTTCTGATCTAGGCATCTTAAAATGAAAAGCAAATTTATTGAAAGCTTATCTGAAATTTCATCTGTTGATTTCAATAAGATCATTGATCAAAAAGATAAGCCTTTCATGTCATATGAATATTTATATGCATTAGAAAAAAGTAAATCTGTTCATGTTAATAATGGCTGGGAAACATTTCATTTAGCTCTCTATGAAAAAGAAAATCTTTCAGGCTTTCTTCCAATATATAAAAAAAATAATAGTCATGGGGAATTTGTTTTTGATCATCAATGGTCCTATGCGTTAAGAAGGGCTAATAGAGATTATTATCCAAAATTACTTAGCGCAATCCCCTTCACACCTTGCGAGACGAGAAAATTCATAGCCTCTGAATCTATTGGCATTGAAAATTTTACTGAACCAGTAATTGATTACATGAAAAAAAATGATATAGAAACATGGCACATTCTTTTTCCAAATAATGATCTCTCTAAAATGCTTATTGAAAAAAACTTTATAGAGCGAAGTGGCTATAGATTTGTTTGGAACAATAAAGAATATAAAGACTTTGATGACTTTCTTAAAATTTTTACTTCCAGGCAAAGAAAAAATATTAAATCCGAAAGGAAGAAAATTTATGATTCAGCAATCAGCTTCTCAATAAAAGATAATACTAATATCACATTGGATGATTGGCTTATTTTTTATCAGTTTTACCAATCTACTTACCATGAGCGAATGCAAGCACCCTATCTAAACTTTGATTTTTTTAATTTGGTCCACAAGTATAAAGATGCACTTTGCCCTGTTATTTTTTTTGCTGAACTTGAAGGAAATAAAATTGCTGGATCACTATGCTTTCAAAATAAAGATACTCTTTATGGAAGACATTGGGGCTCATCAATAAATATTGATAGCTTGCATTTCGAATGTTGTTATTATCAAGGGATTGAATACTGCATAAAAAATGGGATTAGTTTTTTTGATCCTGGTGTTCAAGGAGAGCATAAAATTAGAAGAGGTTTTGAACCAAGAATATCTACTTCATATCATTATGTTTTAAAAAAGGATTTTAGAAATGCTATTGAATCTTTTTGCAAAGAAGAAAAAATCAGCGTAAAAAAATATTTAGCAGCTTGTGGTGAATATACACCTATAAAAAAAGAATATAGAATTTGAATATGTTAAAAACTTTGCCTGCAACATCTCATCACCTAGCAGTATGTGAGGCAAATTTCATTAGACTTAAAAGGTTGTTAAATAATTTTCTCTCAGATGAAATTTTTTATGAATCAATTAATCCAAATCAATCTTCTTTTAAGATTAATTTTCTTGTATTAAATAAAACTAAGCACACGATAATTCTTGAAGCCAAGCAAAGCGGATTTAAGAAAAATATCCATAGCAATTTTATTCTTAGAATACAAATTAGTTTGGATGCAAAATTAGCAGAAGTTTTATCTTATCAAGGCGAAAAGCCTCTTCCTTTTTTTATGAACCAATCCAAAAGACAATCATTTGATGAGAAACTTCAGCAAAATAAATTCTTAACAGAATGGTTAGAAAGTATTTTTGTCTCAGGTATTTCAGGTAAGGAGCAAATTAGCAGTTTATTAAATAATGTCTAACACTATTCTTTATTTCCATGGATTTAAATCTTCTAGTGATTCCGGTAAAGCTCAGGAGTTTAAAAAATTTATAGAAAATAAGACATCTCAAACAAAGATTATAATTCCCGACTTAAAAGATGATTTCAAAGAAGCACATAAACAAATAGAAAGCCTTATTGAGAAAAATAGTCCAAATATTTTATATATGGGTAGCTCATTAGGAGGTTATTATGCCCTTTATTTTGCTCAACTTTATAAAACCAAATCAGTACTAATTAACCCGGCTATACCTCCACTGAAGGATTTTGAGATCCATCTTGGCAAAAATGAAAATTATGCTACTGGAAATAAATTTACTATTTCAAAAGATGATATTTCTTATGTTAGAAGTCTTCATCATAAGAAAATTTTAGAACCGAAAAATAATTTAATACTACTAGAATCTGGTGATGAAATTCTCAACTATGCTGAATCTTCTAGTTATTTCAGAGGCTCTTATATAGATATATTTTATGGTGGAAATCATTCATATAAATCTATCAAAGAAAAATTTACAAAAATCAAAGATTTTTTTGATCTAAAATAATTGCATTAATTTAATGCAATATCAATATTAATGCACTAAAATAGCGCACAAATAGTTCAAATATTGTGCATATAGCTCAAATAATAATGGCATGTAAATTGCTTTATTAATAATGCTAAATAAAATTTTATTAGGAGAAATAATGGCAGAATATAAAACTTATGAATACATATGGTTAGATGGTTACCAGCCTGAAGCCAATATGAGAAGTAAGGTGAAGGCTACTGAAGCTGATACACCTCCAGATTGGTCATTTGATGGATCATCTACACAACAAGCAGAGGGTGGTAGCTCTGATTGTTTACTTTTACCTGTTCAGACATATGCTAACCCTAATGGACATGATATCGTCATGACTGAAGTGCAAGCAGCTGACCACACTACTCACCCATCTAATTACAGAGCAGCAGCCGCTGAGGTTGTTAGTGATGAATGGTGGTTTGGTTTTGAACAAGAATTCTTTTTTACAGATCCTGAGACAGGCGAGCCTCTTGGTTGGGAAAATGGAACACCAAAAGAACAAGGAGAATACTACTGCGGTGTTGGCGCGGGTAATGTTGTTGGAAGAGAAATTTCTGATGCACATTTACAAGCATGTCTTGATCTAGGAATTACGCTTACAGGTACAAATGCAGAGGTTGCTCTTGGACAATGGGAATACCAATGTTTTGGTAAAGGTATTAAGGCAGCTGATGATCTTTGGGTTAGTAGATATTTACTATTTAAAATTGCCGAAGAGTTTGGGGTTGGTGTAAACATTCATCCTAAACCTAAAACAGGTGATTGGAATGGTTCCGGTATGCATACCAACTTCTCAAATGAAGCGATGAGAACTGGTGGTTCTGAAGAGCTATTTAACTCATACTGTGACAAGCTCGGTGAAGTTCATGAAGAAGGTATCGCGTCTTATGGATCAGACAATGACATGAGGCTTACTGGATTACACGAAACTCAAAGCATTGATAAATTCTCATATGGTGTAAGTGACAGGGGTGCAAGTATAAGAATTCCTGTTTATACCGTTGAGCATAACTGGAATGGTTATTTAGAAGATAGAAGACCTGCTTCTAATGCTGATCCTTATAAAATTTTGGCACACATTGTGGGAACATTAACCAAGTAATCTCACTAAAAATATCGACTCCTTGTAAAAGGAGTCGATTCACTTAATGAACAATCCTGAAATATTTAATCAAAACATATTAAATCAAATCACCTCAGAGATTGTAGTCCTTGATAAAGATTTGAAAGTTGTTTGGGTAAACGATTCGGCAATTACAAATAACTGGAAAATATCAGATGAACATACCGATATAAATTCTCAGTTTTCATTTCAAACTAATACCGAATTAAAACAATTAATTGATGATTGTCTTGATACTGGAAATACAATCATCAAAAGAGATTTCAAATTAGAAAGAGACAATGAAAAATATAGAATTGTAGATTTGACGGTAAATTGGTCTGAATCAGATCAATTGCTAATCTTAGAAGTTTTGTGCGTCGACAATTTGCATAAAATTATTGATTCATCAAAAGTTTTTTCGACTCAAAAAATTGCAGCAAACTTAGCTAGAACATTAGCGCATGAGGTCAAGAATCCATTATCTGGGATAAAAGGTAGTGCACAAATCCTAATGAATAAGCTCAATGATGATTTCTCAAAAAAATTTCTAGATATCATTATCAATGAAACAGAAAGATTGAATAATATTGTTACAAAAATACTCACGCCTCCAAAAAAACCAAAACTTGAATTATTTAACATTCATTCAGCACTTGAAAAAGTATTTGCTTTATCGCAAGCAGATGAATATGAAGATTTAAAGATTCAAAGAGACTATGATCCAAGCATACCTGAGGTTTATGGAGATGAAGATCTTTTTATACAAGCCATTCTTAACATTTTTAAAAATGCTCAACAAGCATTAACTTTAACTGAAGATCCTCTCATAACTATTAAATCAAGAGTTACATATAGTCAGCCTATTAATGGCGTTATTCATTCAACTCTGTGTGAAGTAAGTATTATTGATAATGGGCCAGGAATTCCACAGGACATTCAAGAGCAAATTTTCTTTCCTATGGTTTCATCAAAAGAAAGTGGGTCTGGGCTTGGCCTATCTATCTCTCAAGATATTATTAGAATTCATGGAGGAGCGATATCTTTCATAAGTGAGTCGAGTGGAACAACTTTCTCAATCTTAGTTCCTATTAATATTGAATCTATAAGTGAGGAAGTAAAAAGTGCATAAAATTTGGGTATCTGATGATGACAACGCAATAAGGATAATCTTAGAAGAAAGTCTTAGCTCTTCAGGTTTTGATGTTAAAACTTTTTCATCTGGTGATGATGTGGTGAATGAGTTGAAGAATGATAAGCCTGATTTAATTCTTACAGATGTCCAGATGCCAGGCATGCTTGGTTATGATTTACTCAAGCATATTAATGATAATTACGAGGATATCCCAGTCATAATTATGACTGCATTTACTGATATGCAAGCCGCAGTAGATTCATATGGCGGAGGTGCATTTGAATACATGCCAAAGCCGTTTGATCTCGATGATGCTATTCAGATTATTAACAGAGCTCTTGAAGATAAACCGAAGACTAAAGGGCTTAAGTCAAAACCTAAAACAGATATTATTGGAGAATCAGCTTCTATGCAGGCTGTTTTTAGGGCGATAGGCAAACTTTCAACAACAACAGCAACCGTTTTAGTTCAAGGTGAATCAGGAACTGGCAAAGAGCTAATTGCAAAATCACTTCATAAAAATAGTCCAAGACATGACATGCCATTTATTGCTCTTAATATGGCTGATATTCCTAAAGAGCTTGTTGAATCTGAACTATTTGGTCATGAAAAAGGAGCTTTTACTGGAGCCGTTGACAGACGCATAGGTAGATTTGAGCAAGCAAATGGTGGAACACTTTTTCTTGATGAAATAGGTGATATGCCATTGGATTCTCAGACCAGGCTATTAAGAGTATTGTCTAATAAAGAATTCTATAGAGTTGGTGGAGACAAACCAATAAAAGTAGATGTTCGAATTATTGCAGCCACTCATCAAAACCTTAATAACTTAGTTTCTCAAAAATCATTTAGAGAAGATTTATTTTATAGATTAAATGTTATAAAAATTAATGTTCCTCCTTTAAGAGATAGAAAGGAAGATATAGATGTTTTAACAAAATATTTCTTAAAAAATCATTCGGATTCCTTGGGTGAAGATTTAAGGGTCTTATCAAAAGAAGTTATGGATGCTATATCAAAGTATGACTGGCCCGGCAATGTCAGACAGTTAGAAAATACATGTTATTGGTTAGCTTTAATGACACCAACTCAAAATGTAAAGGTTGAAGATTTACCTGAAGAAATTAAAGATCATGAAGTCTCTGAGATCCCATCTTCTTCTTGGGAAGAAGGTTTTAATAATTGGGTTACAAATGTTGCAACGTCTATAGACAAAGATCTGCTAGATATTGTGAATCCAAAAATAGAAAAAATTATAGTTAAGGCAGCCTTAGAAAAAAGTAATGGTAAAAAAAATGAGGCGGCTATTCTCTTAGGTCTTGGAAGAAATACTCTAGCAAAAAAAATGAAAGAACTTGGTATCTAAATTAGAGGCAGATTATCCATTCTCCAATTATTAATTCCTCCAGATAAAATTAAAGTATCCTTGTGTCCTAAATTTTGAAGTTTCTCACCAGCATTTGCTGACTGGCTACCCGTCTCGCAAATTAATACCAAAGATATGCCCTCATATTTTTTTATTTCATGAGCTCTATCATCAAGATTCGCAAAAGGAATGTTAATAGATCCTGTAATATGACCATCATCAAAATCAGCAGCAGGTCTTAAATCAATCAGTTTTACCTTATTCTGATTCGTTAAATTTATTAAGTCTTGAGCAGTAATTTTCTTTCCGCCTTTTTTAGCACTTGATCTTATTAATAAAACTATGGCTACTAAAAGTGGAACAGAATAATAGTAATGTTCAATTAGAAATAAAATAAACCTATCCATGCGTGTATTATCTATTAAAATGAAGTAAAAGTATTACAAAATTAAAAATGAAATCTAGAAATTTAATATTGGTAAGGCATGGTCAGAGTGAATGGAATGCAAAAAATCTTTTTACAGGATGGAAAGATCCAGGGCTTACTGATCAAGGAGTTTCAGAGGCAAAAAATGCAGGTAAATTAATCCTAGAACAAAAAATTGAATTTGATGTTATGTATACATCTATGCTTTCAAGAGCTCAAAAGACTGGGGATATTATTCTTGAAATTTTAAATCAAAAAGAAATACCAATAATAAAAAATGAAGCTCTCAACGAAAGACACTATGGAAGTCTAGCGGGATTAAATAAAGATGATGCCAGGAAAAAATGGGGAGAGGAACAGGTTCATATATGGAGAAGATCGTTTGATATACCACCTCCGGACGGAGAAAGTCTCAAAGATACAGCTGATAGAGTACTTCCATATTTTGAAACTGAAATTATGCCAAAGGTTATAAGTGGTTCAAGCATATTGATTGCAGCTCATGGAAATTCTCTTAGAGCGTTAATAATGAAACTAGATTCTATTTCATCTGAAGATATTGTTAAACTTGAAATACCTACTGGTGCTCCTATTCAATATGAATTTACTTCAGATGGCATGGTAGATAAAAAAACAAATCTCTATGAAAAAGAATTGTGATCAAGATTCTCAATTATCAAAACAAATAGTTAAGTGGTATATAAAAAATGGTAGAAGCAAGCTTCCGTGGAGAAAAAATGTAACTGCTTATAGAGTTTGGATTTCAGAAATAATGTTACAACAGACTCAAGTAAAGACTGTAATTCCTTTCTTTAAAAAGTTTATAAGTAGATACCCAAACCTCAAATCACTATCCACAGCCAATGAGGAGGAAATCTTAGCTTTATGGACCGGGTTAGGATTTTATAGAAGAGCAATTAATATATACAACGCAAAAGAAATTATCTTAAATGATTTTAAAAATAGATTCCCAAAATCATTTAATGATATTGTCAGGCTTCCAGGAATTGGTGAATCAACAGCTGGAGCAATAATGTCTTTAGCATATCAAATTCCATATCCCATTCTGGATGCTAATGTGAAGAGAGTTATTTCAAGATATGAATCAGTTGATAATGATTCAACTCATAAATCAAATAAAAAGTTATGGGATTTATCTAATAAACATACTCCAAGAAAAAATATTTTTTCATATACCCAAGGAATAATGGATTTGGGTGCAACGATTTGTCATAACTCAAAACCAAACTGTGGCATCTGTCCTTTGCAAAAAGGTTGTAACAGTGCTTTCAAAGTTAAAGCAAACAAAAAAGAAACAAAAAAACAAAACCCAACCAAAAAAATAAATTATGCTTTAGCAAGAAGTAACGATTCATTTTTATTATTTAAAAAATTAGAAGAATCATTTTGGGAGGGATTGTGGACACCGCTTGAGTTAAATCCCAACCATCCCTTGCCATGGAAAGATGATATTGAAACTCTAGAAGAGATTAGTATCAAACATAAGCTATCTCATCTTAATTTGGATATAAAAATAAATATTTATAGTTATGGAAAGATCTTTAAACTAAAAACTAATGAAAAATATAAATGGGTTAATAAAAGTAATATTGATAAATACGGTATGCCGAAGCCCATTAAGTCTATAATAGAAAAATTATGACTAAGAAAGTTTTTTGTAAAAAATATCAAAAAGAAATGATTGCTTTATCTGTACCTCCTATGCCTGGGCCAAAGGGAGTAGAGATACAAAGTAGCGTTTCTCAAGAAGCCTGGGATAAATGGAAGTCTCACCAAACAACTTTGATAAATGAAAAACACTTAGATATGTCTGATCCCGACAATAGAAGGTGGTTAATTGAACAAATGGATAAATTTTTTAACAATGAAGATTATGAAAAAGCGTCTGGTTTCAAGGCGTTAGAATAAAGAATATAAACATCCAAAAAGATACCTCACACAACCCTAAAAACATATTAAAACTTTAATTTTTTTCTAGTAAAAATTCTAATTTACAAAATAAAAAATTAGAGTTAAATTTAAGCATGACTGAAAATACAAACTCAAAATTTCCATCAGAAGCAGATGTAGTCATCGTTGGTGTAGGCGGCATTGTTGGCTCAATGATTGCATATTGGCTATCTGAATTGGGACAAAAAAATATAGTAGGATTAGAAAAATCCAGCGTAATACCATCAGATATTGCATCAACGGCTCACGCTTCTGATTTCGTGTATAACACTACTCATGACAAATTAGGCTGTTGGACAACAGCATATAGCCGAAAGTTTTATGAAGATAATGGCTTTTTCTTAAAGAAAGGTGGTTTAGAAATTTGCCGAAAAGGTGACGATGCTAGATGGGAAGAATTAAAAAGAAAGGTGGGCTCCGGAAAGGCGTTTGGAACCAATGTACGACTTATTTCAGCAGCTGAAGCTAAAGAAAAATTTCCATTGTTAGATGAAGAGTCTTTAATGGGTGCAATGTGGGACCCAGATGCCGGATTAGTAATACCGAGATCTCAAGATGTTGTCAGTTTTGCTGTTGAGAGTGCAAAAGATAAAGGTGCTTTGAAAACATTTACAGACACACCAGCCATAGATTTTGAAGTTGAGAATGGGCGAGTTACTGGGGTCAAAACTGATAAAGGATTTATAAAAGCAGATAAAGTCGTAATTTGCTCAGGCATATGGGGACCTTTGATGGGTAAAAAAGCTGGAGTTCCAGTTCCATTAATGCCGTTAGAGCATCCCTTATTGTTTTTTGGACCACTTCCAGAAGCACAAGGCGCTGAAGATTTTCTTGTTTACCCTCTTCTTCGCGATCAGGGCAACTCAGCTTACGTTAGAGATACTGGGAGACTTCATGGCGGAATGCTTGAGTGGGGTTTCTATGAGGATAAAGAACCACGCCTAGTTGATCCTGAAGATATAGGCAATCCAGAAAAAACAATGGGCTCAGATTCAATGCGATATCTAGATTTAGAAGAAATAGCTGAACCTCTAGAAAAAGCTTTTGAAACAACTCCAATATTAAATGAACTTGGTTGGGATGAAAGAAGCTCATTTAATGGCCTATTGTCTGTTACAACTGATGCTGGGTCTCTAATAGGAGAAAGTCCTGAGGTTAGAGGGTTCTGGTTATGTGAAGCCGTTTGGGTCAAAGATGGTCCTGGATGCGCAAGACTATGTGCTGAGCTTATGGTAAAAGGTAAAACGCAAGTTGATATGCATTCATTTGATATTGCACGTCTGTACCCAGAGCAAAAAGAAAAAGAATTTGTTAAGTCTAGGGCTTTTGAAAACTCTCAGACTATATATACTCCTGCTGTTCATCCTAGAGAACCTTATATCACTGAAAGAGAAAAGTTTGTAAGCCCTTTTTATGAAAGAGAAAAAGAGCTTGGTGGATATTTTGATAATGAAGTTGCACGTTGGGAGCGAGCATTTGCATATGAAAGCAATAGAGAAAAACTTCAAGATTATTTAAATGATATTCCAGTTAGAGAAAATGAATGGGATAGTCGTCATGTGCCCTATGAACTTGCAAATGCTGAACATCTTGCGATGAGTGATTCTGTAGGAATGATAAACCTGTCTCATTTCCCAATTATGGATATTGAAGGTCCAGATGCAGAGAAAATGCTCGAATATCTTTCAGTTGCTAAAGTCGGCGGGAATACTCCTATTGGAAAAGTTATATACACTAATTTCCTTGATGAAGATGGTGGTGTGCATGCTGATCTAACAATCTCAAGACTTGGTAATACCAAGTATAGAGTTGTAACTGGTGGTGCTGATGGAAACAGAGATTGGGTTACATTACGTAATTATAGAGACGACAATAATCTTGATGCTAAAATCACTATTAGAACTCATGATATAGCTACTCTTGGTTTGTGGGGTCCAAAAGCTGAAGAGGCATTAGGTAATTTTATTGATGCAGATGAAATTAGCTTAGATAATTTTCCATTTGTAACAGCAAAAAATTTGACTCTTAATTTATCGGGCGGAAAAACTATTGATGTCTGGGCTGCAAGAATATCCTATGTTGGTGAAAGCGGTTGGGAAATTTATCTCAATAATAATAGCGATGAAGGCTTGGCATTATATGATTCATTACTTGAAGTTGGAGTAATTCCTGTAGGGATAGAAACTTATGCTAACAGCAGGCGTCTTGAAAAAAGTTTTAGGCTTCAGGGTGCTGATCTAGAAACTGAATACAACGCATGTGAAGCAGCTATTCAAAGGCCTCTTGTTAAAGAAGCAGATTTTCATGGAAAAGCTGCTCATTTGAAACATAGAGAAGAAGACCCATGTGCAATTTTGTGTACCATGACTGTGGATGACCTCAATGTATCTGGAGTTCCAAGATATCCTGTTGGAATTTCTCCAATCATTGATCCAGCTTCTGGAGAAGTCCCGGTGGATAGCAAAGGAAGGAGATCATATACCACCGGTATGTCTTACTGCCCTTCTATAAAAGAGTTTGTTGTTATGGGTTATTTGCCTGCTGAACTTGCAAAAGAAGGTCAAAAGCTAGCCATTGAATACTTTAATGAAGATGGTGATGGTGTTTATCCTATTACGGTTAAAATAGTTGGCAAAGGGTCGCTTTATGATCCAGAAAATAAAAGGGTTCGAAGCTAATAATTAAAAATTTAATCTTAATGACATTGGGTGGAATCTTTTCTATAATCCTCTTTCATTTATTGCCCAGATAGCTCAGTTGGTAGAGCAAAGGACTGAAAATCCTTGTGTCGGTGGTTCGATCCCACCTCTGGGCACCATTCCTAAAGGGTTTTTCGAGAGTTTCTAGATTTTAAGAATATGCACAGTTATACACACATTAGGAACTGTGCATAAAAATTCTCAAGGAAAGAAATTAATAGAATTACTAACATGGCATAATTAACATTTGCTAGATTAGATACATAATGAATATAAATAAATATCAAGAAATAGAAATAAGCGAACTAGATTTTTTGCCACTCTTAAAATGGTGTTTATTAAAATTTGAATCAGATCCTCTTAGTAGAATATCTATTGGTGGTAGATCAGATAAAATTGGTGGTTTTATTGATAGATTTGCTAACCAATGTGTTAATTGGATAATTTTTAATCACTTGCTTGCTGACAAGGATTTTAAAGTTGATCCTGACTTCTTTTTTTATAATGAAAAAAGCGCAAAGAAATGTGCTGATGTTATTGGTCTTAAAGGAAATAACGGGGATATAGTTCCATTGTCATATTTTGTTAAAGATGAATGGATTCATGAAAAGAATAATCCTTTTATTGAAGTTAAGACTGTAAGGAACTCTCAATTCTTGACAGGTCTTGGAATGCCACAATTTGATGATAATCATTATTTTGTTTATGTGGAGTCTGAGTTTGATGATTTATATTTATTTAATTTCTTCAATAAATTAGATATAAATGATCAAAATCTAAAAATGGATAGTATTTACCTTAAGGATAATTCTAAAAATATAATTCAAATGCCAAACTCAAATCTATCAGAAAAAATTGCAACTTTAAGATTGCTTGGAATTTATAAAGGTAGTGATCTTATGAAACACAACTTAAGTTTTAATCAAAATGAACCTATTAGATATATAAAAGGTTTCAGATCTATAGAAGAAGTTGATATACCTCCAAGATCAAAAGGAATGAAGACAATGATTAAAGATGATGTTTTCATTTATGATCCAGTAAATGAGAGAAAAAATCAGTTTTTACCTATCCATACCAAAGCAAATTGTGTGCAAATTATTCATTCATCAAAAATGACAAAGACCAAACTTTACATTGAAGCAATAAAGTCTTGTTATCTTAATCAATTCAAACTGGATCCAGGTTTTTATGAAATTGAATTTGCAGTTTTCAAAAAAAGTTCAAAAGAAGTTGAATTATTTAACCACAAGTCTATATACGATCAATCAAATCATGTTTATGAATCATATCCAACTGATTGTACGGATGAACTCATAAACAAACTTGAAGAAATATATAATCGAAAAAATGTATAAAGTTGGCGGACTTTTCTCTGGGGTTGGAGGTATTGAACTTGGTTTTGAAAAAGCAGGTTTTGAAATTGCCTGGGCAAATGAAATTGATAAAAACTCATGTGTTACCTATAGAAAAAACTTCTCACATACATTGCATGAAGAGGATGTAAGAAAAATTAAAGGTAAAGACCTTAAACCTGTAGATGTTTTATGTGGTGGTTTCCCTTGTCAGGCATTTTCAATTGCAGGATATAGAAAAGGTTTTGATGATGACAGGGGAAATGTATTCTTTGAAATCATTAGACTTATTAATGAATTAAAAAGAAAACCAAAAGTTCTATTTTTAGAAAATGTAAAAAACTTTAAATCTCATGATAAGGGTAAAACTTTTCAAACCGTCGTTAATATTATTCAAGATAATGGTTATTCAGTATTTTTTGATGTGTTAAATACCTGTGATTACACGCCAATACCTCAAAATAGAGAAAGAACTTTCTTGATCTGCTTTAGAGGTGAGCATAATTGGGAATTTTCAAGAAAGAAAAATTTAGTTAGTAGAGAGTTTGCTAAAAGGTTTCCTCCCAAAAGAGTCAAAAGCAATAAAGGCATCCAAGACTTTCTTGAATCAGGTGAAGTAATGGAAAACTTCTATTACAGACAAGATAAATATATGTATCCAGAACTCAGAAAGACTATGAAATCTAAAGATACTCTTTATCAATGGCGCAGACAGTATGTCAGAGAAAATAAAAACAACAGATGCCCTACTCTTACTGCAAACATGGGTACGGGTGGTCATAACGTACCTCTTGTTTTAACCGATGATGGTTATAGGAAGTTAACTCCAAGAGAATGTTTCAACTTCCAAGGATTCCCAAAAGGTTTCAAATTACCAAAAGAGATGGCGAATTCTCATCTATATAAACAAGCAGGAAATGCAGTATCAGTTCCATTGATTACGGTTTTAGCAAAAGCAATCAGAGAATCTTTGGACTAAAACCAGTTATCAGAAGAGTACTCAATTTCATATTCATCACATAATTCTCTTAAATCTTTAACAGTAAATCTTTCTTCAAAAGTAAAACCTTTCCAAAAAGAACAAAGAACAAATTTTGCGACATCCTTTTGATGAATCATCATAAAGTATTCGTACTCATCAGTACCCCAAAATTCTTTAACGCCCTCTCCTAGATCGTGTTCACAAAAATGTAGATTGCCTTGGTCATCCCAATCACAATGAACGTTATGATTAATTTTTCCATTAGGATTATTAATCTCACATTTAAATACTTGCATATTTTTCTCCATAAAAAACGCACCCAAAATTAGGTGAGTTGAAGTGAGTAATGGAATCTGAAATAAGGAATTTATTTCTTTCTTTACACTTATTTATATGGGGATTTTATTAAGAATTTCAATCTAAAGATTGTTATAATGATCAAACATCAAGAGCGAGATTAAGTTCTCCTCCAACCTGCCAACTCCGGCAAGGTGGAAAAGTGATGTGGTTAATCAACAACTAAAGGAGAAAAAATGAAAAACACCAGAAAAACTATTGAAGTGAACAAAAATCTATGGATTCACGACTATGGAGATGAAGTATTTGAAGTATGTCTCAGGGCATGGGGTCCATTAGGGGCATATGTTTATAGATATGAAAAAGGTAGACTCAAATATTGTATGAGAAAAAGTTATGCAGGCGTGTCTTCACCAAAATATTTCAACTTTTTTAAATCAGATTGGTAAAAGTATGCACAGTAATATGTACAGTTACCTTTGAAACACCTTTGTTTAACGGATTTCTTAATTAGACACAAGGACTGAAAATCCTTGTGTCGGTGGTTCGATCCCACCTCTGGGCACCATTAATCTATATAGCTTCTATCTCTTAAGAGTTTTTAACAGTTCATCAACTTTATCATCAAAATTATTACTGTCTGTCAAAGCATCCTTTACACATGCTTGAAGATGATTTTTAAGTATTTTCCCCTCTACGGTTGAGATAGCATTTTTTACAGCCTTTAATTGATTGAGTATATCGATACAGTATTTTTCATCTTCAACCATTTTTAAAATGCCTCTAACCTGGCCTTCTATTCTTTTAATGCTTGGAATTTGTTCTTTGTGACACGGGTGACTCATATTAACCTCGGGATGATATATGTAAAAATTGTTGCAAACATAAATAATAACAAGGAAAGATAATATATGTACCTTGATCTTTTTCTTGTTTTCATACAAAGCTTACCTAGTTCTGGATCAGCGGGGCAAGGCATATTAAAAGTTTTATAATTTATATAACCTGCTAAGACTAGCATTATTAAAGCAAACAATGTTATGTATAGCTTATATTGGGATAGCGTTATTAAAAAGGGAAATACAGTTATCAAACTTGCAAAAGATGCCCCTGCTCCTAACACAACAAATATTGCTGGCAATGCACAACATATTAAAGTTGATGACGAAGCAAAGAGCGAAATGAAATTTGTGGTTTTATCGTTCATTTACTTAAACTTATATAACTAAAATCTGCATTTTTATGGCATTTATACCATTAGCTAGTATTTTATTTTGTATATCCTCAAACACAATTTGAATATCTTTATCATAGGCGAGCAACACTTTGCCTTTTGCTAAATCTACATCTATTTTTTTAACTAACTTATCTTTTTGAAATGTTTTTTCAATGCCTCTCGCACAAAAGTCGCATACCATTCCTTTTACACTAATAACAGCAACTTGAGCATTGGATAGATTTGAAACAAATTTATCAAACCTATCAGGATTTACTTCAAGCTTTTCACCATCAACCAATTCATTGTGTAGATGCCCTTCATGTGAATGATGCATCATATCTGAATGACCATCGTGATTGTGTGGCTCTGAGGCTATTGCCCATGATGAAACAATGAATAATGTAGTTACAAGTAATTTCATAATATCTTCTCCTAAAACCTGTACATGAGATGTATGTCCCACTCAGTCTTATTGTTATAACCAAATTCTAAAAGCGTATTACCTTTAAAAAATTTTAAAACTGGATATGAGGACCTTTTATCTTTTATTGAAGTTTTTTTAGTCTTTAGCATTAACCAAGTATGTATATCTCCATATTCTCCAAGATAAGGAGCAAAACCTATTTGTAAGTGGTTTTGTTTATAGCTTTTTACTTTGTTTTCTACTTTCTTAGTATCAAAACCCAAAAACCATCTCCTAGTCTCCCAATCACCATGTATCCCATAGAAAAGATCATTACTACTTTTATTACTTAGCCCTGACTGAAAATATAAGTTTCTTTGGGAATGAAGATTATTCTTCCTATTTATTAAATAGGTAAATCTTAAATATGAATAATCATCTCTTAAAATCTTATCTTTAAGATTTTCAATCCCTACAGAATATTTATATGAAGGAGAATAATGATAATAAAGAGCGTCTTTCATATTATCTGAAAACATCATCAATGTTGATCCACCAGAATATGAGATAGGTCTAGCTTCAATATTGGTTGAGACTAGAATAAAAAATAAAAAATAAAGGTATATACCCATAGGGGGTATATTAATATAATTTATTATATTTACAATGCAAAAAGATAAATTATGCATATAAATTAGACGTAAATAAAATAAAAGATTATATTATAAGGTTCAAATTTAAATTTTTAGGTTTTACAAAATATGTTAAGAAAAATTTTAGGCATTGCTGCAGGCGCTTTATTGTTAAATAAGTTATTTGGTAAGAAAAAATCTGGTGCTCAAAATGGTTCGCAAAACAATAAAGCTCCTAAAGAGCTTGTAGATAAGCGTTGGAGCCCCCTTGAGTTAGAGGTCATTGAAAAAACATTTAAGCCTGGTGAAAAAGGTAGGAATGAAGGATCCAACAACGCACCTCCATCGAGCCAAGATAGAATGTGTGCCACTGAAGGAGAATTAGTACATTTTGTTAAATCACATTACAACAAAGAGATTAGAAAGGTAAAAGGCTGGGTTATAGAAGGCACAGATATAGACATTCAACGAGTATTTAGAGATGAAAAAAGGCTTATTTATAGCAATGGTTACATGCAAGAGTTTAATAAAATGGTTGCTGCATGGAATAGTAACCTACAGTCATATAGATTAAGGGTTAAGCAAGCAGTTGAAAAAAGAAGAGAGGCAAGAGAGGCTGTAAGACAGTTTAAAATTCAGAACAATTTAATGGCTGGAAGAGAGCCACAAGTTCACAAAAAACAATTCCAATTTATTAAAATTTTAGTTCCTATTGTTCTATTTGTAACAGAGGTTTCATTAAATATTACAGGGCTCGCAGAAGTTCTTTCAGGTAGTGAAGCTGTTATCACCTCTGTAATGCTTTCTTTGGTAAATGTTGGTCTTTCATTTGCAGTTGGAATACTCATACTAACCCATTATTTTAATCCGGTAGGTGCTAGTAAAAGTAAAGTTTTTTATACGCCCTTCCTTGGAATCTATTTATTAATATTAATCTATATAAATGCTGTCATGGGTGTTTTTAGAGCTATGACAGAGAAAGCAAATATGACACTAGATCCAGAGGCTGCTATTGCAATATCTAATGAAGCAATTACAGCAGCTGTATATCCATTTGATGATCTTTCTTCAATAACATTTGGAGGGTTTTTCTTAATGCTTGTTGGATTTTTCTTTGCGTTTTTAACTCTACTAGATGCTTATTTCTTTAAAGATCCAATACCTGGATATGGCAAGCTAGGCGAAGAAAGAGCAGCGGCAGAAAAAAGATTGGATAAAATTAAACATGAGGATACGCTTGTGTTTACTTCTACCGAGAGCGCTGAGCTGTCTAGACTTAATCAAAAACATGAGGATCGTCTTGATGCAAATGAATCATGGAAATTCTATGTTGATCAATTACAAAAAATTGTTGAGTATTACGAACAATTCAATACTCTTACTAAAGAGGTTTTAGACTCAGCAATGAGCCTGTATAGAGAACAAAATGAGAAATTCAGAACCACACCTCCCCCAGCATATTTTTCACAATCTTTAGATTATAGTTTTATTAAGCCATTCTCTGTTAATTACTCTCATCTAATTGACGAATATAAAACAGATGAAGAGGTAGCAAGGATTGGTAAAGAAAATGAAGATAGGATTTATAGTGAATATGCAGAAATGCAACAAAAATATATTGAATTCTTTAGTAGAGAAAAAGCAGAATTATTTAGTATAGTAGAGGAAATAGATGACTAAAAAAATAATACTTTTCATTTTAATAATGCCTTTTGCTGGAAGCATGGCAGCAGAAAGAGAATCAAGTCATGAAGCAGATACTGATAGATTTGGTAACAAATATGATTGGTGCCCACCAGATGAAAAATATGGTCACCATGCTGTAATTGTAGATACAACAGAGGGCTTTAACGACTCTCAATATAGCCTTCTGGAAAATCAGATCCTAAACAAAGCTTCTATGGAAGATATTCCACCTTATGACAAAGTCACAATCATCAATATTACTGGAAAAGATGCGCAGGCTACTGAAATTGAACCACTTTTTTCAAAGTGCAGACCAAGAAATGGCGAAAAAAAGTCAAAACACGAATTAGATCGACCAACTTTTTTTGGCATGCCTGAAACTCAGATGAAGCAAATGATGGCTTTTTTCAACGACAGCTTATCAAAAGCTAAAGCTAAATTTGGTGGATTAGAGAATTCTTCAGGAAGTTACTCACAAATAATGGAGCAAATTAAAGAGCTTTCTAGAATAAAAGAAATAGATTTTTCATCTGACTACGATTATAGAAGAATAATAATATTCTCAGACTTAATGCAATTTTCAAAAAATTTGAATCTTATCTCATCATGTAGAGATAGAAAAAATTGTATTACTTGGGAGGATTTTAAAAATAACCCTCAAAATAGAATAAAGATCAGAAATATGATGCCTAAATTTGGTGAAAATCCACCAGATGTTTTCGTTTATTATCTTCAGTGCAAACATGATAAAAATATGGACATTGGCCTTTTAGAGTTTTGGGATGGTTATTTCACTGATGCCGGTATTACCTGGGACTACGATACTGAAACAAGTTGTAATTAAATAACCCTGCTTAAAAGGTTATTAATTTATGAACAAAAGAATCTAGAACATCCAATAGTATAGGTTTTATATTCTCCAATCATGCGCTGATAATTTTTGTATCCTTAATTCGTCCCCACCTTTTAGTATCAATATACTTATTAATGGTAATTTTAAAGTAATTATGTAATATTTATAAACATAATAAATGTTTATAAACTTTTATTTTTGAATGGTGATATAACTAGGAGATTATTATGAGTAAAAGTATATCTATAATTGCCACATGTATTGTAAGTTTAGCTTTGCCTGTTTTTGGTAACTATCAAGAAAAGTTAGAAACAATAAAAGGTGAACTTTCTTCCAATGAATTATTTGTTCAATCTGCACCCCAACAAATGCAAATTTATACAGAAGCAAATGCAAAATATGCAGGGCTGTTGGCTGATATGTTGGGTGGAAACTTAGATTCCATATCGGCAATTTCATCATCTCAATCACTGGGGTCAATTTATGCAAGTTCTGCACCCCAAGAACAAGCTAACAATACTGAAGCCTTTGCCGCTTACATGAAGCTTATTGCTGAAACTCTTGATCCTAGCAATGAAGATATTTCATCTTACTCATCCTCTCTTCAGATGAGTGAAATTCGTGCAAGTTCTGCTTTGCAGCAAAGCGCAATGAGAACGCTTGCAGGATTTAGATTTCTTAAAGTTATTAGCCTCGCAGCAGGGGTTAAAGAAGAAGCAATATCCTTAATTGACTCAACAATGACCACAAATGATATTTTGTCCAGATCAGCCTACCAACAAAATGCTAACTACAGCGAGGCTACAACCAAATTACTTAAAGAATATGCATTAATATTTGGAGTAAATGAGGATGAGCTCTCAAGCATTATGTCAAGCATGTCTACTCAAGAATTATTCGTTGATTCTGCCCTTCAGCAAGTTGCTCTTTATGAGCAAACATCAGCAAAAATATTATATTTAATTATTGAAACTATTATTTCAAATAATACCATAGGATAAATTATGAAAACTTTAACTATTAAGACCTTATCTATTGCAGCTTTAATATTTATTGCAAGTTGCTCACCCAAGACATCCAATTTGAGTGGTGATGTTTTTCTAACCATGAAAAACGGAACGATAAAACCAGTTGCTGGTAACGAAATCTATTTATTTCCAATTCAAACTGATTTTGATTCGAGCTTTGTTTTTCCGCTAAAAGAATTCATAAATTCTGCAAAGTACAATATTGCCAAAAAAGAGGTAGCTGATGCTTGTAATGCAATGAACGAAGAGTTCCCAAATATGCTTAGTGGCTCTCTTGCAGAAATTGAAAGCTATTATCAAAACGGAGTATTCGTGGAAGAACTTCAATCTGCATGTGCTGTAATTACAGATAACATTGATGTACTTAATTCTGAAATTAAAAAGGCATCAAGTAATGCTGACCAAGAGAGCAAACCTATTCAAGACAAAATCACATTAAAGGAAGAAGAAGCTCAAGCTATTAGAAAAAAGATTTATAAACTGGCCTTGGATCAAGGCGCTATCTTAAAGAATGCGCAGGCATCAAAAGTAACCCTTGTAGCTGGATACAAAGATCCAGATGATATATATACTTTTCGTCCGCCAGACATTGATATAGCATATACAATCTCTAATCAATCTGATTACATAATCAAAAAAGTAAAACTGGGTCCATACAAATGGAAGGGCAAGGCTGTTGGAGGAGATATTGAAGATGCCGATCAGCAAGAAATGAAGGAGTACTTCTTTAAGTACGGAGGTTATGGCGATGGTACTGAATCTGTGTCTATATCTCCTTCTATTAATGAGTATGGCGAATCATTACCAGGGCTGCAGAAAGGCGCAAGTGTAGGTAAAACTGATACCATAAACTCCTATCAAGCATGGCCAAATGATAGATGGCTGGATGAAAATCTTAAAGATATAAAAGTAAAAGAGCACAGTATGACTGAGACCGGCTATTGTAGGCGTTCCTCCTACTCTCCATGCAAAATTTGGGATGTCTTTTCAATTGATTTAGGGTTTAGGGAAATCATTGATATTACTTTTGGCATGCCATATAAAATTCAAACAGATGCAAATAATAAATCTCGAATTTATACCACTGAGAATGTTAACTGGGTTGAGATGGGACGGAATACATCTGCCTACAAATCAAGCCCATTACATGATGAGCTTAAAAGTATTCAAAATGAAATAGTGGCTTTGAATGCCAGAATTAAAGAGATACAAGATAATTTTTCTATTGAAAAAGATACTAAAAGAGTTGCTTCCTTAAATTCTGAACTTAGTAACTGCAATAGCGCAATCAACCTCAGGGATACTGAAAAAGAAATCCAACAATGCCTCCTATCGATAGATGATAGGGATGCCTTAGTTGCCCTAGTTAATAATTCGAATTCTACATTTGGATCAAATATCGCAGAAATCTTCAATTCAGTTTCTGATGAAGATCTTGGCTATAAAAGTTTTGAGGAGTTGTTAAATGCATTTGCTAAGAGCAGAAATGCAATTGTTGCAGTTTCTTCAATTCAAGGATCTTACTCTTTTAATGAGGTTCCTCTAGGGAAATATGTTGTATTTACCTCTTATGAAGATAGATTTAATGGTGTTGGGCACTGGTTTGAAGAAATAGATTTCACAGCAGAAACCAAATTAGACTTGAATAACTTAAATTATAAAGAATCTGGAGTATACAGTTACTTAAGAGATAAAATTAATGAGTAAACATTTGTTATTGCCTGTTTTGGGTGTTCTACTTCTTCTGGGTTGTGAAAAAGTCAGTGATGAGGCACTAAATGCCGGATTCAATTCTGATAAAGACTACAAACTACACATAGAAAAAATAGCTTTTGAAAGAGATATGGCTCTAAAAGAACATATTTTATATGCATCAAACCTTGAGAGTATAAATCGTGATAACCAATATGAGATTGCTATTGATAAATTAAGAAAAGAACAAAGAAAATACATATCACAAGGTGGAAATACTATAAAGCTTATTGTTGCAAGTGATGCAATCCTAAATCTAAAAGATGAATTTGACTCTGTTAAAGAATCTCAAGAGACATCAAAAGATAATGTTTTAGAGTGCTTAATGGATATTGATTTAGATATGAGTAATTGGGAAAAAGGTAGTAGTTCTTACGAGCTCGTGAAATCCTACAATGATATGCAAACGCTTCTTTGCCAGATGAAAATGTATGATGCTGAAAGCATATCAGATACTTTTCTAAGGATACACTCAGCAGCAAGAGTATTAGCTAACTCAGAACAAACATTCTTAACTAAAGAAGATGCTTCAACATTTCTAAACGATAATCTATAAATAATGAGGGCTCAAATAAATTGAATCATATACTTAAACTAACAATGATCTTGCTAACAATGCCTTTCGCATCTTTAACTTCCATAGGTTTAGAGTCTCAGGAAATTAAAATAACACCCATTAAAGCGAATGAACATATTCCTCAACAATTCCTTGACGATGATACCGAAGCTGAGTTCGTTCCTTTATTTAAAGTTCAACCTATTTATCCGAGAAGAGCTCAAGAAAGAGGTACTGAGGGCTACGCTATAGTTTCATTTACCATAACAGAATCAGGTTCGGTTGAAGATGCAAAGCCTCTTGAAGGTTATTGTGGTGATCCTGAAGGACCTGCAGAAGAAATGA
>CACEBI010000006.1 GCA_902557705.1 uncultured SAR86 cluster bacterium | reverse complement strand
TCTAACCTTTAATTCAGGAATAGCTTTTGGATTTTTAGATCTTGGTTCTAGAGCGATGTCTAATATGCTTACTTTTGCTGGAATCTTAATTGTTGGCTATATGTTGGTGCTTTTAAAAAATGAAAATGACAACACGAAAAAATTAGCTTTATCGATAATTATTGGAGGAGCGCTTGGAAATATATTCGATAGATTGCCTGATGGATATGTGACTGATTTTCTTCATTTGAAAATTAATAATTTTTCTTTTTTTATTTTTAATATTGCTGATGCATCAATTACTATTGGTGCAGTGCTTTTAATTTATTTGGAGCTCTTTAAGAAAGATAATGCCTAGTGATAGTAAAGAAATAAAGCTAGCAAACCCAAGAGGGTTTTGTGCTGGAGTTGATAGGGCTATTGATATAGTCAACAAAGCCTTAGAGATCTATGGCAGTCCGGTATATGTAAAACACGAAGTAGTTCACAATAAACATGTTGTTGAAGATTTAAAAAATAGAGGTGCTGTCTTTGTAGAGGAGATTGATGAAATACCAGATAATTCTCTGGTTATTTTCAGTGCTCACGGTGTTTCAGATCAAGTTGAAGAAACAACAAAGTCTAGGAATCTTCAATATTTTGACGCAACATGCCCGTTAGTAACAAAAGTGCACATGGAAGTTGTAAGACACGCTAGGTCAGAAAAAGACATTATTTTAATTGGTCACGAAGGACATCCTGAAGTTGAAGGAACTATGGGCAGACATATCAATAAAGAATTAAGTAATATTTATTTAGTTCAGGATGAGAGCGAAGCTTTAAAGATTAATGTTTCTCAACCAGATAATTTAGCACTTGTTACTCAAACTACTCTAAGTGTTGATGATACAAAATCTATTATTGGAATCTTAAAAGAAAGATTCCCAAATATAAAAGTACCAAAAAAGGATGATATTTGTTATGCAACGCAAAATAGGCAAGATGCGGTGAAGCAATTAGCTCTAGAGTCTGATTATATGATTGTTGTGGGATCAAAAAATAGCTCAAACTCAAATAGGTTAAAGGAATTAGCAGAAAAATGTGGATGCAAGTCAGTTCTAATCGATGGTTTTGAAGATCTTAATTTATCTGAATTAGATGGATGCAATAGAATTTCAATCACAGCCGGAGCTTCTGCACCTGAAGAAAGAGTTCAAGAAATTGCTAAAGAATTACAAAAATATACTGGAGCATTAATAAATGAAAGCGGAGAAGATAAAGAAAATATTTTTTTCAAGCTACCTCCCTTATTAAGATAAATGGAAATTAAAAATCATATTCTTCAAAATATTAAGTTTTTAAAATCCCCAAATTTTAATGAAAGACCAGAAAATATTGAAATTAATTTATTGGTTATTCATTCTATAAGCCTTCCTCCCAAAAAATATAACACTAATCACATTGAAAAATTCTTTATGAATGAACTAGATTTTAGATTAGATGATTTTTATAAAGAAATAGATGGTTTAAAAGTTTCTTCCCATGTACTAATAAAAAGGACTGGAGAAATAATCCAGTTTGTACCTTTTAATCAGAGAGCTTGGCATGCTGGCGTATCCGCATATAAAGGAAGAGATGACTGCAATGATTTTTCAATAGGCATAGAGCTTGAAGGGTCTGAAGATGATATTTTTGAGGATATTCAGTACGAAAAATTATCTCAAATTACAGAGATACTATTGCAAGAGTATACTGGTATTAGCAAAGAAGATATAAAAGGTCATTCGGATATAGCTCCAGGTCGTAAAACAGATCCAGGAATTTTTTTTGATTGGGATAGGTATTTAAGCAATGTATAACTTAAGAAAAATGTTTGTGATGCTCTCATTGGGTTTTGGTTCCGGGTTGCCATATATACTTCTTATCAGCACCACATCAGCTTGGTTAAGAGATGCAGGAGTTGAATTGAGTCTTATAGGATTTTTTGCATGGATAACATTTGCCTACACAATCAAGTTTTTATGGGCTCCATTAGTAGATAGATTTTCAGTTCCATATTTTGCCAGATATGGCCATAGAAAGAGCTGGATAGCATTAATGCAAATAATAATAATTAGTGCTTTATTATTGTTATCAAATATTGATCCTCTTCAAAGTTTTTTATTTTTTTGTATAGTTGCTGGATTAATTGCTTTTGCAGGCTCTTTTCAAGACATTGCAATAGATGCCTTCAGAATTGAATATGCTCATATTAGTGATCAAGGTAACTTAGCGGCCGCCTATCAACTTGGTTATAGATTAGCAATAATAGCTGCAACCTCATTAGCGTTAATTTTTGCTGATTCGAATGGCTGGTCTTTGACATATAAGTTATTGGCAGCGCTCATGTGCATTGGTTTTCTCGGGGTTATATTTTCTAGCGAGAATAGAAACCCTGAACTGGGAAAACTCAATTTTTCTAATTCAATTTATGAGCCATTAAAAGATTTCTTTTCTCGCTTTAAATTTTTTATGGCATCAATTTTGCTGCTCATAGTTGCTACTTATAGATTAACAGACATAGTGATGGGCCCCATGGCAACTCCTTTTTATATAGATATGGGTTTTACCTTAACTGAGATAGGCGCTGTAGTAAAAGTTGTAGCATTAATAGCATCAATTGTTGGTATTTTTGTTGGCGGTTTGTTAATTAAAAGAATAAAAATTTTTAGATCACTTTTAATTGGCGCATTTTTAGTGATGATTACAAATGTGTTATTTGCATATGTTGCTATTACAGAAAAAAATATAATTTCTCTAGCATCTATTGTTGCAATGGATAGTCTTGCTGCTGGTATTGTTGGAACGGTAAATATTGCATTTTTAACAAGCTTAGTATCAAAAAAATATACAGCTTTTCAATATGCTTTGCTTACAGGCTTTATGACTTTGCCTGGGTTTGCATTAAAAGGTCTATCGGGTGTTTGGGTCGAGTCATTTCAAACATTATATGGTTTTGAGTATGGTTGGATGAGTTTTTATGTAGTTACATCATTGTTAACAATTCCATCAATACTATTGTTATACATTAATAGAGCTTTTATGCAGAAACATGAAGACACTTTATAGATCAATATTTTTCTTAAGTTTACTAATTGTATTTTATTTAAGCATTGTGCCAGCTTCTGATATACCAAACATAGCAGCGCTAGATTTTCTAAGCGATAAATTGATACATGCTCTAATATTTTTATTTCTATCTTTTGTTGGCCTTAAATGCCATTTTAATATTTCTAAATTATTTTTATTAATTATGATATTTAGTTTTGGCCTTACGATTGAGGTAATTCATTATTACCATCCTTATAGATTTTTTGAAATAGCTGACTTAATTGCAAATTTAATTGGAATCTTATCTGCCTTAGTAATTTTTAATAAAAAAATCATATAAGGTATTGATTTCTGTTATTTAGACCATAACTAGTGTGTTAGTTAATAAACTAACATAAAATTCATTAATTATTTTAATAGGAGATAAAAATGAAATTAAGACCTTTGCATGACAAGGTTCTAGTTAAGAGAACTGAAGAAGAAGAAACTTCATCCGGAGGTATTATTCTTTCAGGATCTGCTAAAGAAAAACCTTCACAAGGTGAGGTAATATCAGTGGGGCCTGGCAAGAAAAATGATTCAGGAGAGGTTGTTCCAGTAAATGTTAAAGCTGGTGATACTGTTCTTTTTGGTCAGTATGCTGGTAACGAAGTAAAAGTTGATGGCGAAGAATATCTAATCATGAGTGAGAGTGATATTTTCGGTGTTATTGAATAATTAATAAATATAAATACTAAGGGAGATTAATAATGTCAGCTAAAGACGTAAAATTTGGAGATAGCGCAAGAAGCCAAATGCTTCAAGGTGTAAATACACTTGCAGATGCAGTTAAGGTAACACTAGGGCCTAAAGGAAGAAACGTTGTTTTAGATAAATCTTTTGGAGCACCTACAGTTACCAAAGACGGTGTCTCGGTTGCAAAAGAAATTGAGCTTGAAAATAAGTTCGAAAATATGGGCGCTCAAATGATTAAACAAGTTGCTTCACAAACTAACGATGAAGCAGGTGATGGAACTACCACAGCTACTGTATTAGCCCAATCAATTGTAAATGAAGGTAACAAAGCTGTTGCCGCTGGAATGAATCCAATGGATTTGAAAAGAGGAATTGATAAAGCAGTTGCAGCTGCTGTTGAGCATGTTAAAGGATTAAGTGTTCCTTGTGCAGACAGCACAGCTATTGCCCAAGTTGGAACTATTTCAGCTAATGGCGATCATGCTGTTGGTGAAATCATTGCTGAAGCAATGGAAAAAGTTGGTAAAGAAGGTGTTATTACTGTTGAAGAGGGTAGCGGTATTGAAAATGAATTAGATGTTGTTGAAGGTATGCAATTTGATAGAGGTTATCTATCTCCATACTTTGTAACAAATCAAGACAATATGACTGTTGAACTAGACAGCCCATTAATTCTTCTTTTTGATAAAAAAATCTCAAACATTAGAGATTTACTACCTTTACTAGAATCTGTAGCCAAAGCTGGAAAGCCACTTTTAATAATCGCAGAAGATATTGAAGGTGAAGCATTAGCAACCTTGGTTGTGAATAATCTTAGAGGTATTGTTAAAGCAGCAGCATGTAAAGCACCTGGATTTGGTGACAGAAGAAAAGCTATGTTAGAAGATATCGCTATCCTTACTGGTGGTACTGTCATATCTGAAGAAGTTGGTCTTTCGCTAGAGGGAGCTACAATTGAAGATTTAGGAACTGCAAAAAGAGTTGTTCTTAATAAAGATAATGCAACAGTTATCGATGGAGCTGGGGATGAAAAAGATATCGCAGCTAGAGTAAATCAAATTCGAGCTCAGATAGAAGACACTTCATCTGATTACGATAAAGAGAAGCTGCAAGAAAGAGTTGCTAAACTCGCTGGTGGTGTTGCTGTCATTAAAGTTGGCGCAGGATCTGAAGTAGAAATGAAAGAGAAAAAAGCTAGAGTGGAAGATGCTTTACACTCAACTAGAGCTGCTGTTGAAGAGGGTGTCGTGCCTGGCGGTGGTTCTGCTTTAATCAGATGCTTAGAAGCAGTTGAAAAAGTCACTGGTGATAATGATGATCAAAATGTTGGTGTCAATATTGCTAGAAAAGCTTTTGAAGCACCTCTTAGACAAATCGTTTCTAATGCTGGTGAAGAATCATCTGTAATTCTTGCCAACGTAAAAGATGGAAAAGGCTCTTATGGGTTTAATGCATCTACTGGTGAATATGGTGACATGATTGAAATGGGTATTCTTGACCCTGCAAAGGTAACAAGAACAGCTATTCAAGCTGCTGGTTCAGTTGCAGGAATGATGATCACTACTGAAGCGATGGTAACTGATATTCCTAAAGAAGATGCTCCTATGCCTCCAATGCCTGATATGGGCGGTATGGGCGGTATGGGCGGAATGATGTAATTATTTAATGTTCATTATTAAATGGGGTCTTTTGGCCCCATTTTTATTAGATTTAAAGTAAAATTTATTCTAATATAAGATAAAGCATATTTATAAGGAGAGTCATGGATATTTTAACCGATCAAGCGTTTTTTAGATCCTTTCATATTTTATTTGGCATAGCCTGGATAGGGTTACTTTATTACTTTAACTTTGTTCAAGGTGAGTATGTAAAAGTTGCTGATCCAGATGCAAAAGCTGACGTATTTAAGAAACTTGCACCTAACGCATTGTGGTGGTTCAGATGGGCTGCATTATTTACTTTTTTAACCGGAGTAGTCCTTTTACATCAAATTAGTGTAAAAATTGGAACAGAGATCATATTAGGCGCAACGATGGGAACATTTATGATGCTTAATGTATGGGGAATTATTTGGAGAAATCAAAAGATTGTTTTAGGAATGAAGGAAGGAGATGCTGCAGCTGCTGGAGCAAAAGCAGGACTGGCATCAAGAACTAATACTCTTTTTTCAGTACCAATGTTGATGTATATGGTTTACTCAGCGCATGGACAGGTTGATACAAATTTAATGATTCATCCAGAGTGGAACAGTACCAGTCTTTTAGTAGGATTAGCTATCATTTTTGCAATAGAAGCTAATGCAATTTGGGGAAAAATGGTACCTGCAATTACTTCTGTAAGAGCAGTAATAATATCTTCATTTGTACTAGCTGTTGTTATGAAAATTATTACAGATTTAATGTAAATTTATAATTAGAGTTGTTAAGGGGGAGCTTTAGCTCCCCTTTATTTTTAAATACTTTCTAAAATAGAATAAAATCATATAGAATTACCACAAAAATATAGGAAATTACATGGACAAAAAGCCAAGCGAAACTGAAGTACTGGAAGCAGTAAGAAAGCTTATTTTATGGGCAGGAGATGATCCTGAAAGAGAAGGGTTAATTGAAACACCTAAAAGAGTAGCTAAAGCATATAAAGAATTCTTTTCAGGCTATCACGAAGATCCATATGAAATCTTAAATAAAACCTTTGAAGAAGTTGAGGGTTATGACGATGCTGTTATTGTAAGAGATATAAGAGTTGAATCTCATTGTGAGCACCATATGGTTCCAATTATAGGCGTAGCTCACGTCGGCTATATACCAAACAATAGAGTGGTTGGAATAAGCAAATTAGCAAGGCTTGTAGACGTGTTTGGTAAAAGGTTGCAAACTCAAGAAACTATGACAGCTCAGATTGCAGATACAATTAATGATGTTCTGCAACCAAAGGGTGTTGCAGTTGTAATTGATGCCAGTCATGGGTGTATGAGTACAAGAGGTATCCATAAAACCGAATCAAGTACTATTACCTCAAGAATGCTAGGTATATTCAGAGAAGATAATAAAGCTAGAGAGGAATTCATTAATTTAATTAATTCGCCTAAGAAATTTTAAATGAACTCTAACAAGATACTGTTATCAAGTATCAGTCCATCAGTACCGATAATTCTAGCTTCAGGCTCTGAGAGCAGAAGGGTTATGCTTGAAGATGCAGGTTTAGATTTTAAAGTTTCTTCTTCTGATGTGGATGAGGATATTCTTAAACAAGAAATGGCAGGAATGCCTTTTGAGGAACAAGTAGTCAAGCTAGCGTCGGCTAAGGCTGAAGAAGTAAGCATTAAGAATCAAGATCACATTGTTATTGGGGGCGATCAAATGTGTGTTTGTAACAATACAATCTTTGATAAGCCAGGTTCTATTGAAAAAGCTATAAGCAATCTGCAAGTTTTATCGGGAACAACTCATTATCAATATAGTGGTGTTTGTATCTTTAAAAACGGTGAATCATTGTGGGAGCATTATGAAGCTGTCGAAATGAATATGCATAAATTGTCTTATGAAGAAATCATTAATTATGTAAAATTAGAAAATCCTATTCATGCAGCAGGTGCATATAAATTTGAATCTTTAGGGTGTAATTTATTCTCATCTGTTAATGGTTCCTCATATACAATAAGAGGGATGCCGTTGTTACCCCTGCTTAGCAAATTAAGGGAAATGGGCTTAATAAATCTAGAACAATCTATTAATTAAATGAAAATTTTTAATACCCATTCTGGAAAAAAAGAGGAATTTATTCCTATAAATCCAGAGCATGTCAAAATCTATGCCTGTGGCCCAACTGTTTATAACTATGCTCATATCGGAAATGCAAGAATGGCAGTTGTTTTTGATACATTAGTTAGAGTTTTAAGAGATATCTATCCTAAAGTTACATATGTCTCAAACATAACTGACATTGATGACAAAATTATTGACGCTGCAAATGAACTAAAAGTACCAATAGAAGAGATAACTAATAAATATACAAATATTTATAACGAAGATATGTCAAAGCTTTTGGTAAAGACTCCAGATATCCAGCCAAAAGCTACTGAATATATTCCGGAGATGATAGCTCTTATTAATGATTTAATTGATAAAAATCATGCATATGAAAAAGATGGACATGTTTTATTTCATGTACCTTCGTATGAAAATTACGGAAGCCTTTCAAAAAGAAATCGTGAAGAACAGATTGCTGGAAGTAGGGTTGAAATTGCACCATTTAAAAAGGATCCAGCTGATTTTGTGTTATGGAAGCCAAGCAATGACAAACAACCAGGCTGGGACTCACCATGGGGATATGGAAGGCCTGGCTGGCACACAGAATGTTCAGCAATGTCTAAAAAAACACTAGGGCTTCCTTTTGATATTCATGGTGGTGGAAGAGATCTTACATTCCCCCATCATGAAAATGAGATTGCTCAAAGTTGTTGCTCATCTGCTGATATTAATAATCCAAATTCATATGTAAATTATTGGATGCATAATGGTTTTGTAACAGTGAACGGCGAAAAAATGTCCAAATCTTTAGGCAACATTTCTTTGGTTAAAGATTTAACTGATTCATATCATGGAGAAGTAGTTAGATTGGCTCTGCTTTCATCTCATTATAGACAGGCTCTTGATTGGAACGAAAAAGTTATTCATCAGTCTAAAAGATTACTAGATAAACTATACAACTTGTTGAATGAGATTAAAGAAGTTGAACCATCGGAAGATTTAAGTTTGTCTGACAGTTTTATATCACCTCTTCTAGATGATCTAAATACTCCAGGCTTAATTGCAAATCTCAACAAGATGATTAAAGATTTTCATTCAATGTCTGAAAATGAATTACCTATATTTAAGACTAATTTAATTAGAGCAACCAATCTAATTGGGATATGTCAGTCTTCTTATGAGGATTGGTTATCTGTAAAAAATGAAAATATTGATGAAGATAAAATTAATAGACTTATTGCAGAAAGACTAGAGGCAAAAAAAATCAAAGACTTTGAAAGGGCAGATCAAATAAGACAAGAGCTATTAGATATGAATATTGAAATCAAAGACAATCAACAAGGAACTGACTGGAGTGTGAAGTCATGATTCCTGCAAAATCCTCTAATTATGAACTTCCAGATTCATACGATAATATCGAACAGACTCTAATAACAGCTGATCAAATTCTCTCTGATGCAGTAGAAAATGCAAAAACTCTTTTTCATTCACCGACAGTCTCATCTATTGAGGATTCAAAAATAGTTTCTCGTGTAATGGTTTTAAGAGAATTTAATCTTAAAGAGAGATTTATGAGATTTCATACTGATTATAGAGCTCCTAAAATAAAACAATATAAAAACAATAGTACAGCTACTGTTTTGGGCTACGATCCAATATTAAAGGTCCAAATAAAATTGCAAGGGAGAATCGAATCTCATTATCATAACTCTGTTACGCGAAATGCTTGGGATGGCTCAACAACTAGGTCTAAAAAGTGTTATTCAGTTAGGGAAGGGTCCTCTTTTAAGATAGATAACCCCAATGAATATGATCTTAAGGATGGTAATATTGAGGATGGATATATGAATTTTGCTGTATTAATCTTTCAATTTGATTCATTGGAATTTCTTCACCTAAAAAGTTCCGGGCATAGGCGTGCTCTCCATAGTTGGGATGATAGTTACAAATCTCAATGGCTTGTTCCTTAAAATATATTTTTCAATTTAAAAGAGTTCAATTCTAAATAACACAAAAAAGCTTATTAATGTATTATTAATGAACTTAATTTTTATTTGGGAGAGAGAAATGAAAAAATATTTATTAGCTAGTTTTCTTTTATTTTCAACAGGGCTTGTTTTTAGTGACGGTCATTCAAGTGCTGAAAAAGAAGTTATTGCAAAAGTAAAAACGTATTGGGTAGCAAGGAATAGTGCTGATTGGTCATCTGTTGTTGCAATGAGTAGTTCAACTGGAGTACTTAATACTAATTCTGATGGCAGTTTTCACAAACCGAAAACTATTCAAACAGTAGAGGATTGGAAAAATCAAAATGTTGGTGGTACTGGAGTAGTTAACGTTCATGCCCCTGAAGCATATGAGTTAAATGATGATACTGTTTTTGTAAGATATTACGCAGAGGGTGTTGTTCCTGATGGAAATGGCGGAATTAAGCCATACAGAACAAGGGTAACAAGTGTTTGGATAAATGAGAAAAATAGCTGGGTAATAAAGACAATGCATTTTTCATCAGCAGCTTATGGTGGGACTCATCAAACTGTAGCATCAGATTTTGAGGATTGATGATATGAAAAATTTTTTTATTATAAATTTATCTCTTATCTTTTCAGTTTTTATTATTGCTGATGAAGTTGATTCTTCTGATTCTGAGTCTAAGGGTTATATTTTAATGTCAACTTATGAGATGGCCTATGGCGGAAAGTTTAAAGATCTTGAAAAGAATTTAATTGAAGAAACAAAGGCCGGAGTAAAAGATGGTTATGATGCCTGTTCTCTATATAGACATGTTCAAGGCTCACAAAGAGCTTTTTATATGGTCTGTAGTTTCAAAACAATGGAACAATTTGCAGAAATAATGAATGTCGAAAGGGATTACAGTAATGATAGACAATTATTTGCATCACATACTGATCATATACTTGCAAGAGTTACTACAGAGTTAGATGGTCCTCCACCATTTGTAATGTTTGCAAAATGGAGACCTGGACCGAATCTCTCCATGACAGGTTTTTCTGACAGAATGTCTGCTTTTCAAAAAGCATTCTCAAAGAGTTTTGGCGGTTGTAATGAATTTATACATGCATGGGGACCAGAGTATGCTGGCTATCTTGCATGTGGTTTCAATAACTGGTCAGATTTTGCAAAGGCTGCGGCTGCAGCAGATGAAAATGTTGTTGAAGCAATTTCATCTTTTCCGGTAACAGGAATTGTAAATCATTCTGATGAGCTTCTTGTAAGGGTATACCCTGAGTAATCTTTAAATAAAAAGCCAGCGCAAGCTGGCTTTATTAAACCTATATAGAATTCAGTATTTACCTATATAATACTGCATATGAATATTACATTGCCTGATGGAAGCATAAGAAAAATGGAGAACGGTTCCACTGGTCTTGATTTAGCTAATGATATTGGTCCAGGCTTGGCCAAGGCTGCCATTGCTGTTTCTGTTAATAATATTCAAAGAGACTTATCAGATCCTATTAATGAAGACTCAGAAGTCTCAATAATTACTGTTGACTCAGATGAAGGTCTTGAAATTATGAGACACACTCTTACAGCACAGGTGCTTGCAAGAGCTGTTAAAAATTTGTATCCAAATACAAAATTAGCTATTGGACCAACAATCAAAGATGGATTTTATTATGATTTTGAATTTGTAAAACCTATAGCCCCTGATGACTTAGATAAAATTGAAAAAGAGATGCAAAAAATTATTAATTCAAAGTCATCTATTACAAAAAAATTGCAAACCAAAAAAGAAGCATTAAAAGTTTTTAATTCGGCCGGAGAGTCATATAAAGAATCTATTATTGAAGAGTCTGAACAAGAGGAAGACTTTCAATTGTATTATCAAGATGATGATACTTTTGTAGACCTATGTAGAGGCCCCCATTTACCAAGTCTAAAGCATATTGGAGCTTTTAAGCTAACCAAACTTGCTGGAGCTTACTGGAAAGGCGATTCACAAAATAAAATGTTAACAAGAATTTATGGTACTGCATGGAAGAATGAAAAAGATTTAAATGCTTATCTTCATTCTATAGAGGAAGCTGAAAAAAGAGATCATAGAAAAATTGGTAAAGAAATGAATCTGTTTCATTTCCAAGAAGAAGCACCTGGAATGGTTTTCTGGCATCCAAACGGATGGACTGTATATAGACTTTTACAGGACTTTATGAGAGATAAGCTTCAGGCATTTGATTATCAAGAAATAAATACTCCGTTGGTTGTTGATAGAAAATTATGGGAAGCATCAGGTCATTGGGATAAATATAGAGAAAATATGTTTATAACCGAAATAGATGAAGAGCATGCAAATGAAAAAAGAACCAATGCATTAAAACCAATGAACTGCCCATGTCACGTACAAGTTTATAATCAGGGATTAAAGTCTTATCGAGATTTGCCAGTTCGCTACGCTGAGTTTGGTTCATGTCATAGATATGAAGCATCTGGAACAATGCATGGACTTATGCGAGTTAGAGGTTTTACTCAGGATGATGGGCATATTTTTTGTACAGAAGAGCAAATTGAGACTGAAACAAAACTTTTCATAGAGCTTCTTTCAAGCACATATAAGGACTTAGGGTTTGAAAAGTTTGATATCAAACTATCAACTAGACCTGAAACAAGAGTTGGTTCTGATGAAGTATGGGATAAAGCAGAAAGCGCCCTGGAATCAGCAATTAAAAAGTTAGATCTCCCCTATGAAATAGAAGAGGGTGATGGAGCCTTTTATGGACCAAAATTAGACTTTGTCTTAACCGATGCTATAGGACGAGAATGGCAATGTGGTACTTTTCAAGCTGACTTTAATTTACCAGATAGACTCGATGCTGAATATGTTGGAGAAGATGGCCAAAAACATCGCCCAGTTATGATTCACAGGGCTGTATTAGGATCTTTTGAAAGATTTATTGGGGTATTAATTGAAAATTATTCAGGTAAATTACCCTTCTGGTTAGCTCCGGTACAGGTTGCTGTAGCAACTATTATCTCTGATGTTGATGACTATGCATCTGATGTTATTAATCAATTAGAGAATCATGGCATTAGATGTCATGAGGATTTTAGAAATGAGAAGATAAGTTATAAAGTCAGAGAGCATAGTGCTGCAAAAGTACCGGTGATTATGGCATTAGGTAAAAGAGAAAAAGAATCACAAACTGTTTCAATTAGAAGAATTGGTAGCGATAAAACTACAAGCATGAGTTTAGAAGATGCCGTAAAAGCATTAACTGTAGAAAATTCAGTTCCAAATTAATTTGTAAGATGATCTTAAGAAGATTATTTATTCTCCCAATAAGATTTTATAGATACTTTATATCTCCCTTATTTCCACCCTCTTGCAGATTTACTCCAACATGCTCTCAATACGCTATTGAATCAATTGAAGAATTCGGAATATTAAAAGGGAGCATTTTAGCCATTAAAAGAATATCCAAATGCCATCCTTGGTATAACCCAAATTAAATAATTTACTAAACACAACCAAACTTAATTTAATATTTTTAGTTTATTTTTTAAACATATTTAATATATCTAAAAAATATGTATAAATATGCTAAATAGTGCTATAGTTTTGTAAAGATACACTTTTAATAATGCCAAATAGGGGGGTTTATTATGAAAAAGTTTTCAAGATTTACTTTTGTATTTTCAGTAACTTTTCTGTTCTTATTTACAACTCAGTTATTTTCTCAAGAAGTAGAAGAAGTTGTTGTAACAGCTACTAAAAAATCTGAGTCAATTCAAGATATTGCTCTATCTATAGAAGCCTTTACAGCAGACAGTATTGAAGAAAATATGATTGAAGATATGAGTGACCTAGCTGAAGTTGTTCCTGGGTTAATTATGGATAAAGGTATCGGATCTGGTGCCTCTTATTCGATGCGAGGGACTGGTTCTTATGGAGTCGGAGCTGCAGTAGTTGGAGCAATTGTAACTGCATCAAATGGTCACAACTATAACTCTTCATCTATAGCTGATGTAGGTTTTTATGATGTTGAAAGAGTTGAAATTCTAAAAGGGCCTCAAGGTACTAAATTTGGTCGAAACGCGGTAGCAGGGGTTATCAATATTATCACTGCAAGACCAACAAATGAATTTAGTGGTTCTTATGATATTGAATTGGGTAACTATTCTACAACTCAATTTAATGGTCACATAAATATTCCTATATCTGATTCTATTAGATCAAGACTTGCAGTTGTTAGCAAGAAGAGAGACGGCACTACTCATAACATTAATACAGGTAATGACTTCAATGATATTAATGCCTGGGGAGCTAGATTCTCATTAGATTGGGATATTGGCGACGATACTACTTTAAAGTTTACAGCAGAACAATATGAAGGTGATGATAATAGAACAAACATAGGTACAGTATATTGTGATCCTCATCCTCTATATGGATGTAACCCACTGACAAGAGGTCAGCCAAATGCCACACCTGATTCAAGAGGTAGTACAGCTGCATTATTTAATTTAATAGCTGCTTTGAACTATACAGCTGATGCTAATACATATGCTAACTCTGTTTCTCCTGAAAGTTTCAGATATGCAAATTTGAATAGAGAACCTGAGCATCAACAAACTCATATGTTCTCAATGCTGGAACTTAATCATGAGTTATCAGACGATCTTCAATTAAATATTAAATATTCATATGGCCATAGAGATTATTATCATTCGAATGACAATGATTATTCAGTAGCAAGTGAGCCATTTCCAGGTTTAGCAGCAATCCCAGGATTTCCTATGACATGGAATGGATGTTTTGGTGGATATAGAGGCACAGGTTTCTGCGAGAATATTGATTCTGATAGAACATATGAATTCTCAGTTGTTAAAACTTACGGCCAACAATTTGAAGTTACATTAATTTCTGATTTTGATGGACCTTTAAATTACACCCTCGGCGCATATAGTTTAGATTCTAAAAATCATAATGTGTATCAAGTGCAAACAGCTTCATGGAACATGATTAGTAAAGCAGTTCAACATCCCTACAACGATGCTTTATTTGGGGGATTATTGACTGGATATGGTGGTACTGATTTCTTTACAGCACTTGTATTAGGTGCACCTGCAACTCTTGCTCCAGCTGGTTTAATGGCTTTATTAATGAGTCAACCTAAATATGAAGTTCCAACAGAAATTCAGGGCTTTATAAATGACGATCATGTTCATACTGAATCGTTTGCTGTATTTGGTGAGATGTACTATGACCTTTCTGATGTAACTAAATTAACTTTAGGCTTGAGATATAACGATGATACTGTTACAGACAACATTATGTCTTGCCTGACATTTTTTAATTGTTCTCAGTACCCCTTAGAGCAAAGGTTAACAGGCGAGTATGGTTTCTTCCCTACCCAAGTTATTGAGTCTGACGACGCTCTAGCATACAAGCTAGCTATTCAACATGACTTATCTGATGATCTTATGGTTTATGGAAGTTATACAACAGCTGTAAAAGCTGGTGGTAATAACCCAAATGAGACTGGTACACCAGATCCATATGATCAAGAAGAAACTGGAGTATTAGAGTTTGGTATTAAAAGTATACTAATGGATGGAGCATTGCTCTTAAATGCTACCTATTTTGATAATACTACTGACGGAATGTTGATTTCATCAATCGTTAACGCAGGATCTAAAAATAATAATGTAGATGCTGAGATTCAAGGATTTGAAGGGAATATGGTATTTTTCTTAAGCGAAAGCACAAGAGTCGATGCAACTTGGTTGTTTGTAAACACAGAAATCAAGGATTTTTCACTAATTTCTCCAGTAAACATTAACCAAGCAACTGCAATTTTATCACCACCAGTATTAGTTGATGCACAAGGAGCACTTAGATATGCTCTTACTGACAAAGGACCATTATTTAAGTCGGCTGGATATGTATGTACAGTTCCATTTAATCCTCTTGGAGGGGTTATGTGTCCAGAAGCTGGTCTTGGAACAGCTGTTGATGTTTCCGGTAATAAATTACCTCAATCACCGGAAAAATCTTACAGCATTGCTATAAATCAAGATTTTAATTCTGATAGTGGTGTTACTACGGCTAGACTTACATACAGATATCAAGCAGAAAGAGAAGGGAATGTTTTTAATACAGATAGATCTAGAATGCCTGCACATGACTTTTTAGATTTAAGTGTTACATATCAGCCAAATGATAAAGATTGGCAAGCTTCTCTATATGTTAAAAATATACGTGACAATGTATTTATTGGAACATGGGCAGCATCAAGCGCACTCCAAGGTGGCGCTCAGTTTGCAACCTATACCGATCCAAGAACATGGGGAGTTTCATTTAGTAGAAATTTTTAACACTAAAAGCGAGATAAAAAAGGCTGGTTTACCAGCCTTTTTTTTATTTTAATAAATTATATATAAAATCTATATGCAATTTATATCCATTTTTGCTATCATCTGCCCTAATCTAATCATATTAAACATTTTATATAGGGGACTTTAATGTCAAAACTAAGTGTATTACTAAGAAATACAATACTTTCAAGTGTTGTAATCATATCATTTGCTGTAACTGCTCAAGAGATTGAAGAAGTTGTTGTTACGGCTACTAAGAAAGAAGAATCAGTTCAAGACTTGGCTCTTTCAATTGAAGCTGTTAACGCAGAATCACTTGATGTTAACCAAGTTTATGACGTATCTGACCTTGCAGAAATTACTCCTGGTTTAGAAACTGCTAAAACAATTGGCTCCGGTTCAGGTTGGACTATTAGGGGTATGGGTTCATTCGGTATAGGAGCTGGTGTTATTGCATCAGTTGTTACAGCTGTAAATGGACACAGTGTTAATGACAGTGTTGTTGCTGATACAGGATTTTTTGACTTAGAAAGGGTTGAGGTTCTTAAAGGTCCTCAAGGTACTCTTTACGGTAGAAATGCTGCAAACGGTGTTGTTAATTTAATTACAGCAAGACCAACTAGTGAATTTGGTGGCTCATATAATGTTGAAGTTGGTAATTTTGGTGCAATAAGAACTCAAGCAGTTGTTAATATGCCTTTCTCAGATTCATTAAGAGCTAGACTAGCAGTTATGTCTAATAAGAGAGACGGTATGGTAACAAACTTAGTTACTGGCAATGAGTTTGATGATAGAAATGATGAAGCATTTAGATTATCAGTAGACTATGACTTTTCTGATAGAACGCAAATCCAATTAACATACTCTCAACAAGAGAGTGATGATAATAGATATCAAGAAGAAGTATCATTCTGTCAACAAGATCCATTCTATGGTTGTAGTCCTTATGCAAGAGGTGGAATGAATGTTGCTGCTGATACTAGAGGTCATTTTGCTGGCGCATTTGCATTTTTAGCTCATTTAAATACAAATGAAGTTGCTAATGGTTTTTCTGGTCAAACAGCATCTACTGATTTCACCAAAGTCTCAATGAACAGAGAGCCATCTCATTTCCAAAAACAATCAGTTGCAAATTTACAAATTAATCATGACCTAACTGATAATTTGCTTTTAACAGCAAAAGTTTCTTATGAGACTAGGGATTTCCACCAAAGCGGTGACCAAGATCAATCATATTCTACTTCTGCATTTGGTGGATCAGCAGCTTCTTTAGGTGTACCACCAGTTTCAGGATATCTTTGTTTTGGTGGTGAAAGACAATTTTGTGAGACTGTTGACTCTGAAAGAATTTATGATTTCTCAGATGTAAACATGCATGGTACTCAAATGGAAGTCAACTTGATTTCTGATTACGATGGCCCATTTAACTACACTGTTGGTTTATATCAAATTGAAAATAGAAACGATAACGTTTACTTAGCTCAAACTGCTGGATCTCAGTTCATGACAAGTTTTGCAGTTCATCCATATAGCGCTGTTGTTCAAGGTTTAACAGGAATAGATTGGAGTGGTAAAGCTGGTGTTCCTTTTTATCAATCAATGCTTAGTTGGCTAGCAGTTGCTCCCAACGCTCTATCATGTGGTGCCGGTGGACCATGTGATCTTGCTCAATTAGGTGCATTTAATGCTATAACTGCTTCTCATAATGCGATGCCTGACATGGTAATACCTTGGGAGCTAGGCGGTATTATTAACGATCAAAACGTGCTGACTCAGTCTTCTGCTTTATACGGTGAGATGTATTTTGATCTTTCAGATGACACTAAATTAACTGTTGGTGCACGTTACCAAGAAGATGATGTAACGTCATGGACTTATAATGATACAGGTGCTCTTAGTTGGATGGCAACTGGCGGTATGTTAGTTGATAACAGAGATACATTACCATTTGTTGATGTTGATTCTGCAACTGATGATCAGTTCTCATACAAGATTGCGCTTCAACACAATCTTTCTGATGATGTAATGGTTTATGGTAGTTACACAACATCTGCTAAAGCTGGTGGTGTTAATGCTGGTGACAACCCAACAAAATATGATCCAGAAAAAGCTGGTGTTTTAGATCTTGGATTAAAAAGCATCCTAATGGATGGAGCTATGCTTCTTAATATGAATGTATTTAATGCGCAAAACGATGGTTTCCTTGTTGCTGCTGTTGTAAACACAGGCACTCAAAATAAGAATATCGATGCTGAATTCACTGGATTTGAAGGTAATATGATGGTGTTCTTAAGTGAAACAACTAAACTTGAAGCAAACTGGTTATTCCTTGATCATGAAGTGGTATCAGATACTATGTTGATTGATTATCTAAATCCAACAGGAACTCAATTGGCATATCTTGGTCCAGCTCCTGCTTCCTTTGGTTTAACAACTATGGCCATAGATCCAAGCACAGGAGCTATGTTCTTTAAATCTGCAGGTTATAACTGTTCAGTTGGATTCCTTTATGTTAATGGTTGTCCAGGTGAAGAAGGTGTTCCTCAGAACGTTAAAGGAAATAATCTTCCAGGTTCAGCTGATAAGTCATACGGTATGTCAATTACCCAAGACTTTAATGGCGATAACGGTGTAACATCAGCTAGATTATCTTACAGATACAGAGGAGCAGCTGATTTAAGTATATTTAACATGGATAGATTAAAGCTAGATGCTCAAAGCACTATGGATCTATTAATTAGATATACTCCAAATAGCGATGACTGGTATGCAGGTCTTTATGTGAAAAACATAAGAGATCAACAGCACATAAACAATCTACGTGAATCAAGTAACGTGGGTGGTGGTTCATTGCTAGGTTCATTTACCGACCCAAGAACATACGGTATTGAATTTGGAGCAAAATTCTAAGATATTAGAAATTATCAAAAAGCCCAGTTTACTGGGCTTTTTTTTTACTTCATACTAAACCAATGCAACCACTTCCATACAAATCTGAAATAAAGATTGTTTCTAAAGAAATGTGTGACCATAACGGTCATATGAACGTTAATTATTATTACCAACTCTTTGATAGTGTTTATACAGCCATGTATTACAAAGACCTTGGTTTTGATGATGCATATTTAGCAAGCGGGTTTTCAACATTCACTCTTGAAGACAACATCAGATATTTAAAAGAGTTTAAATTAGATGATAAGGTATACCCATCATTCCATCTTGCAAACGTTAATAAAAAGCTACTCCATTTTGTAGGTATTCTTCAAAATGAGGCTGGAGAATTATCAGCAATATTTGAAACAGTTTTAGCTCATATGGATCTTAATGCTCGAAAGGTTACAGAATTCAGCGATCAAAAACTACATAAATTACTTGAATATAGCTCTTCAAACAAACTAACAGAAGATCTTCCATTTGATCTGAAATTAAAAATAAGAGATCTAAATGCTTAAGGTCTTTTTTACTTTCATTTTACTTTTTTCATTACATCATCTAAATGCAGAAAATATTAGTGTTATGTCTATTAATGCTCAAAACTTATTCGATACTATTGATGACCCTGGAAAAGATGATAAAGCATTTTTACCTATAGAAATGAAGCAATCTAAAAAGCACAAGAACTCATGTAATTCTATTACAGTTAAGAGATGGAGGATGGAATGTTTTTTTCAAGACTGGAATGAGGAAACTAAAAATGCAAAACTTCGGAACCTTGTAGAAGTGATCATTTCTTACGATAAAAATGGGGCAGATGTAATCGGACTTCAAGAAATTGAAAATATGAATATTTTGGAGCAACTTTTTAATCTTTTAAAGCCCTATGGTTATATAGACTTTCATTTGCTTGAAAGTACAGACAAGAGGGGCGTTGATACAGCTTTTATAAGTAAATATAAGATTTCTAATCCAAAACTGCACTATGTAAATTTCTCTCCAAATTTTGAAACCATAGATACTAGACCAATATTTGAGGTTGAAATAAATATTAATGAAAAAACATTAAAGTTTTATAACGTTCATTTTCCTTCAAACTTTCATCCAGCACAAATGAGGATTGAATCATTCCAAAAGTTAAAAGAGCTAATTGCTAGTCATTCTGAGCCATCAGTAGCTTTGGGTGATTTTAATCTTACCAAAAAGGATGATAAGAAATTTGATGTATATAAAAATCAAGAAGATTATTGGTATGTTGCACACAGAGAAGGTTGTGGCTCATGTTTGGGAACCTATTACTATAGTAGAGGTAAGTCATGGGATTATCTTGACACCATAATGGTTTCGCGGAATAGAGGGGTAGAGTTTGTGGAGGGCTCTATAAACGTTTTTAAAATAGACTTTAATACATATCTAGATACAGGTAAGCCACATTGGTTTAATCCAGAATCTAAGATAGGAGTTTCTGATCACTTCCCATTTGTTGCAGAAATAACTTTAAACTAGGTAGTTATTTTCTCCAGCCGCCTCTATCAAATATTCTTAAGTAGGTTAGCTGATCATGTTCAGAGAGATTTATAACCTTACAGTAGTCCCCAGATTGAACTAATACAACGTCTCCTGCTGTCAAATCGTATGAATCTTTGTGCTCGACGCCATATGATGGATCAGATCCATGACCTTCATCAGAATTCATATATTCAACAATCTCCATTGAGCCTCTACCATTAGTAATGACATATACAACATCAGAATCAATTAACTTATGCCCTTGTGTGGACTTGCCAGGCTGTATAACTGTTTTACTAGCTATGACTCTTTCAAGCAGATCATTTGTCCATACTGCATAGTCTTCATTTACGTTGTGTGGCGAACCGCCAACTCTAAAATTATTGTATTTTTTTGCCATAATATTTATAAATCCTTTCAAATAATTATAGTTATTTTAATTAAACATGCTAGTAAATACTTCTTTAGCCTGTTGTTATTCTTTTATATAAAATATAATGACAATGCGCCTATTTGATATCAGCTTGCCGGCGCAAAAAAAATTGGCTAAAGAGAACTTAGAACTATCTTCTCTCAGTTGATGTTTTAAAATTTTTACTAAAGGAAACATTATGAGCAAAACATATACAAACCCAGAAACGATTGGACTTCATGCCGGATGGAGGAAGGACGATAACACTAACTCAGTAGCAGTACCTATTCATCAAACAACAAGTTACCAGTTTGACAATACAGACCATGCTGCAAATTTATTTGCCTTGTCAGAGCTAGGTAATATTTATTCAAGAATCATGAATCCAACCTGCGCTGTGCTTGAAGATAGAATAGCTGCGTTAGAAGGCGGTGTTGGAGCACTAGCTGTAGCATCAGGACAAGCTGCATCAGCATATGCAATTCAAAATATTGCAAAGAATGGAGATAATATTGTTGCTTCATCACATTTATATGGAGGAACATATAACCAATTTAAAAATGTGTTTTCAGATATGGGTATTGAAGTCAGATTTGTAGATCCAGCTGACCCACAAAACTTTGCTAATGCTACTGATGATAAGACTAGAGCATATTATGGTGAAGTTTTACCAAACCCAAGTTTTGAAGTATTTCCGATTTCTGAAGTAGCTGAAATAGGAAGACCTTTGGGAATACCATTAATTGTTGATAATACAGCTGCACCTGTAATATGTAAGCCCTTTGATCACGGAGCAGCCGTAGTAATACACTCCACAACTAAATTTATAGGCGGTCATGGAACTTCAATCGGTGGAATCATTGTTGATAGTGGTAATTTTGATTGGGAAGCTTTTCCTGAAAGACAGCCTGCATTAAACAATCCAGATCCTTCATATGCTGGAGCTGTTTGGACTGAAGCTGTAAAGCCGCTTGGACCTATTGCTTATATACTTAAGGCTAGAACGACTATTCTTAGAGATATGGGTGCTGCCATGAGTCCATTTAATGCGTTTATGTTCATTCAAGGTTTAGAAACGCTTGCACTAAGAATGAGAGAGCATTCAAGTAATGCAGAAAAAGTTGCTGATTATCTATCAAACCATGAATCTGTTGAAAGAGTTGGTTATCCTTCAAAAATGGATGGTTATGCTAAAGAAAGAGCTGACAAGTACCTAACTAAAGGGAATGGTGCTCTTATGGGCTTTGAGATAAAAGGTGGCGTAGAGGCAGGAAAGAAATTTATTGATGCCTTAGAGATGGTCTATCACGTTGCCAATATTGGCGATTCAAGAAGTTTAGCCATTCACCCTGCAAGTACTACTCACAGTCAGTTGAATGAAGAAGAGCTTCTCTCAGCTGGTGTTACACCTGGATATGTAAGATTATCAATTGGTCTTGAGCATGTTGATGACATTATTGCTGACTTTGAACAAGCTTTAGCAAAGATATAATTTAATCTTGAGCCAAGAATTAGTTACTTACATAGTTCTTGGCTCAAAATCTAGACTTCAGGGAATTAAGCTTCCTACTAATAGTAAATTTGAAGAATATATATCCTTAAATTTTGATTCAAAACATAAGATTCTAGAAAAATTAGACCAACTGATTACTGCTTCCCAAGGTGAATTAATAGTTCTACTGCCTCCCTCATCTTATCCAAATAACCTAGCTAAAGGAGCTTTAAAGAAAATTGCTTTAATTGGCTTATCCTCATGGGGGTGGTTTGAATATAATTCAAAAAGAAAAAACCTAGTTCAAAATATTAAAAAAGTTAATACTCTAATAAGAAGTATCCCAGATTTAGAACAGGGTATTTATTTTACAAAAAGATTATATTTTTCGGTTGGCGGTTTTGGTTCTATAGAACCAAATATTTTTTCAGAAATATCAAAAAGACTATATTCTAGAATAGATCCACAAAAACCATTGCCAGCACTTATAATAAGAACAAAAAATCTTCAACTTGATTAGATTATGAACGCCCTAGTTAAAGCACAAAATTTAAGCTACAAAATTAATGACAAGAAATTGTTTCAAGGTATATCTTTTGAACTTTTAAAAGGAAAAGCATTACATATTCAAGGTGAAAATGGCTCAGGAAAAACAACACTTTTAAGAATGGTTTGCGGACTTACAAAACCTACAAAAGGCGATTTGATTACTCTGACGGATAAAGAAGTATGTTTTATAGGGCATAAGAACGCTATAAAACAATATCTGAATGTTGAAGACAACCTTGCATTAATGAATTTAAATAATCACCATGACCTTCAAAAATATTTATCAGTATTTGATTTGGATAAATCTCTTGATATAAATATTGCAAATCTTTCATTCGGACAACAAAAAAAAATTGCTCTCCTTAGGCTATTTCTAAATAGATCAGATCTATTAATTCTAGATGAGCCTTGCGTTGGATTGGATACTAATTCACAAGAAATTTTAGTAGATTTTTTAAAAAAAGAACTTGCCAATGGTAAGGGTATTATATATTCATCACATATATTTCTAGATTTTGATTCGGATAGTTTAGGAATTTAGGCCATGCAAGTAATTAAATTTGAATTTCTAAAGCTATTAAAAAAATCTAGAGGCTGGCTTGGACCTATATTGGTTTTTATTTTGATAATGATTGCATACCCTTTAACTGTTGAAGTTTCTGATGTTGAATTAAAACAATCTTTTTTTTCAATACTATGGATTGCTGCATTATTAGTAATAATGTTAGCCACAGAGGATATTTTTCTAGAAGATTTTAATGACGGTACCTTGGAACAATACGCAATATTACAAAAAAACTTGTCATTTATTATAGGCTCCAAAGTTTTTGTTTATTGGTTGGTTATTGGGGTACCAATATCTATAATAGGCACCATTTTTTGTGTTGGTACAACAAGCCAAACTGCTTTTGGTTATCAAATTCTTCCAGTTTTGTTAGTCTCAACTTATATTTTCATGAATGTCTTTAGTTTTGGAAATGCTTTAAGTTTAACCAAAGGTTCTGTTTTAGGAACTTTAGTAACATTGCCGTTACTTTTACCTATATTAATTATTTTAGGAAAAGTTGTAGTTGCTATTAATTTTGATTTAAATTATTCAGGCTTCTTACTTCTACTTTTAGGCATCTTATCGATTATAATAATGATTATTCCAATGATAATTTCATATATTATTAGAGCGCATTTAGAATAATTATTTATCATTGAGAATCTATTTATTGTGATAAAAAAATTTATACATCAATTTGCTTCGCCAAAAACCTATATGTTTCAAGTAAACAGAGCATATCCTTATATTTTTTATTTATCACTAATAACATATCTTTTATCAATCTTTTGGGGACTATTTTTAACACCTGAGGATTTTGTGCAAGGTAACTCTTACAGAATAATCTATCTTCACGTCCCAGCATCATTTATTTCTCAATCCCTATATTTAGCAATGGCAATTGCAAGCGCTGTTTATCTTATATGGAAAGTTAAGTTATCTGTTTATCTTGTAAGATCTATAGCACCAATTGGTGCAGTCACTACTTTTATAGCTCTAATCTCAGGTTCAATTTGGGGGATACCAACTTGGGGCACTTGGTGGGTTTGGGATGCTAGAATTGTATCGACCTTAATCTTATTTATTATGTATTTAGGTCTTATTTCTCTTCATGATTCTTTTAATAACAATGAAAAAGCTGATAAATTTTTATCAATTCTTGTTTTAGTGGGTTCAGTGAATATACCGATAATAAAAATGTCTGTTGAGTGGTGGAGCACTTTGCACCAACCAGCATCTATCACTTTATCTGAAAAACCAGCAATTGATCTGGTAATGCTTTATCCTTTATTTGGTTCAATTATTGGTTTTACTGGGTTGATTGCTTGTTTAGTAATACTTTCATCTAAACTGCAAATTATAAAAAGAGAGAAAAATAAGTCCTGGGTAAAAGATTATGTTTGATATTGAGTTTAATTCACTTGCAGAAGCGCTTTTAATGCAAAGCCAAAATGGTCAAAATCATGGCATATACGTTTGGTCCGTTGTCTTAATTGTTATATTATGCATTTCAATTTCTTTTGTCTTTTATAAATATAAAATAAAAGAAATTTCTAAAAAAATTAAATGAAACCAGTTCGAAAAAAAAGACTACAAACAGTTTTATTAATTCTAGTTACATCTGCGCTTGGATCTTTTCTTATTATTCGAGCCTTGGATTCAAATTTAGATTTTTTCTATACACCCTCAGAAATCTTCTTAGAGGAAATTCCAGAAAATAAAAGAATAAAAATTGGAGGCATGGTTTTAGAAAGCTCAGTAATAAGAGAGAAAACTAAAATATCTTTTATTGTTACAGACTATCAAGGCTCAATTAATGTTGAATTTGATGGAATAGTGCCAGACTTGTTTAAAGAAGGCAGTGGTGTTGTTGTGTTGGGTTATTTAAAAGATAAAACCATAATTGCTGAGGAAGTATTAGCAAAGCATGATGAAAACTATATGCCACCAAGTATAGATATAGAAAAATAATGATTATAGAGGCAGCCCAATTTTTAACTATTCTTGCTACAGGATTATTTTTTTTATGTTTTTTATTTTCTATTTTTTTTAATGTTAACGATGTAAATATTATTAAACTTATATCTAGAATATATTCTCATAGTTTTTTTCTATTTTTTTCCTCTTTTTTAATATATGTTTGGCTGGCAATAAATGATAATTTTAGTGTTTTATACATAGCTCAACACTCAAATACGAATCTGCCAGTTTTTTACAAAATATCTTCGATATGGAGTGCGCATGAGGGGTCGATGTTTCTCTGGATCATATTTCTTAGTTTGTGGGGAGCAATTTATAATTTTTCAGTTCATAACAACGAACCACTTAAAGCAAGAACCGTTGGAGTAATATCCATAACAACTGTTGGTTTTTTATTGTTTTTACTACTAACGTCCAATCCATTTGAAACAATACTTCCTCTACCTCCAGAAAATGGAGCTGATATTAATCCTGTGCTTCAGGACCCGTTGTTAGCAATTCATCCGCCAACACTTTATCTTGGTTATGTTGGTTTTGTAATCGCATTTGGACAAGCAATAGCTTTTTTGATTGAGGGCAATTCTAGTATTAATTGGGAAAAACAGGTTAGATTTTGGTCAATAATTGCTTGGTCATTTTTAACTTTAGGGATTACTTTGGGTAGCTGGTGGGCATATTATGAATTAGGATGGGGAGGGTATTGGTTTTGGGATCCGGTTGAAAATGTTGCCCTAATGCCCTGGTTAGCAGCAACAGCTTTTATTCATTCGCTAAGCGCATCATCAAAGTCATCAATCTTAAGAATTTGGACTATTTTATTGTCTATTTTAGTTTTTTCATTAAGTCTGTTTGGAGCATTTATTGTAAGGTCAGGAATCATAGATAGTGTTCATTCTTTTGCAAATGATCCAGAGAGGGGCCTTTATTTGCTGGCTTTTATCGGGATATTAGTAATGACGTCTCTTATTTTATTTTCTTATAGATTTACAATATTGATTTCAAATAAAAGAATAGTTTCTTTATCAAAAGAATCTTTTATATCAATTAATAATATTTTTTTTGGAACATTAATTTTTTCAACAATGCTTGGTGTAATGTATCCATTAATATATGAGTTTATTTATGATCAAAAAATAAGTGTAGGCGCGCCATTTTACAATGCCATATTTGTTCCAATTACGCTTTTAGCATGCCTGTTTCTTCTTTTTTCTATTGATTCTAGGTGGCAAAGCAAACTTAAATTTGCTTTTTTGAATAACCCTCTAATAATTAGCTTTGTATTTTCTTTGTTTATTACCTTTCTATCATTTGAATTTTATTCTGTATCCAAAGCCTGGACGCTAGCTTCATTATTCATTGGCTCACTAATAATTAGTAGATATATCTTGGTAATTTATGCTTATATTTTTCATAGAAAATTTGTAAATATATATAGTGTCTTAGCCCATTTAGGACTTGGATTATTAATAATATCTATAGCCCTTAATAATGATTTTAGTTCAGAAAGAGCATTAAATATTAAAATCAATGAAACAGAAACTTATAAAAATCATGAGATTACATTTAACAATTTACAACTTACAGAAGGTCCAAACTATGAATCTGTAAAAGCAGATTTCATAATTGAAAATAAAAACGGAAATAAATTTTCTTTAAACCCTGAAAAAAGAAAATACTTTGTTAGAGGTCAAATCACAACTGAAACAGCAATACATGCCTCCTTATTAAAAGATATATATTTAACAATTGGTGATCAACTAGATGATGGAAGTTGGATTGTAAATGTTCAGTTTAATTATTTTATAAGATGGGTATGGTTTTCAGCTACATTAATGATTATTTCAGGTTTATTTTTAGCTAGGTCATTAAATAGAGTGCACTCATGACAGTTTTTTTAAGAGTATTTATATTAAGCGTATCTCTGATGTTTTTTTACTTTTTTTATTTATATATTGAAGATGATAAATACTATCCAGGAGCAAGTTTTCAAACTTCAAATATGCCATCGTTTAAACTTGAAGATTTATATTCGGATGACGTTATAACAAATTCAGATATAGAAGGTGCACACTTAATTAACGTCTGGGCAAGCTGGTGTATTACTTGCCGAATTGAGCATGGTTTTTTAGTAAAACTAAGCTCACAAGGTATTCCTATAATGGGGCTAAATTATAAAGACGAAAGAATTGATGCAATAAATTGGATTACAAAGTTTGGTGACCCTTATAAATTTATTATTCATGATCTAAAAGGTGAATTAGCCTTAGATATGGGTGTCACTGGCGCACCTGAAACTTTTTTAATAAATAATGGAAAAATTATTGCTCATTACAGGGGTGAGGTAAATGAAATGATTTGGAGTGATGTTTTTTCTCCAATTATAAAAAAGGAGAACCTTTTTAATGATAATTAAATCGTTGTTATTTATATTTTTTATATCCTCAACAAATGTTTTGGGTGATTCATTATATAATTTTGAAAATATAAAAGATGAGGAAAGGTTTTATAGTTTAATAAAAGAAATTAGATGTCCAAAATGTACTAGTGGATCACTTGCAAGCTCTAATGCTCCGGTATCTGAGGATATCAAAAAGAAAATTATAGAATTAATTAAAGAAGGCAAAACTGATGATGAGATTAAGACTTTTCTGTCTGATAGGTTTGGAAAAGAAGTCTTATACAATCCAGGATTGAATAGCAGTACGTATATTCTTTGGATTGCACCAGTATTATTTTTATTTATTGCTTTTTTAATATTCTTTTTTAGAAGAAAGACATAATGTTTTTTATATACTTCTTAGCTTTCTTTGCATTCATTCCAATCTTGGCATATCTGTTATCGCAAAATACAAACAATAAAGGATATATTTTTGGAATCTCTTTTTTAGTTGTTCTTGTTTGTTTATTTACCGTTGTTGGAAAATACTCATTCTTAGGCACAATTAAAAATCAAAAGATCAATTCAGATATTCTTATGAAGATTAACGTTAATAGTAAAATTTCTGAAAACATTACAAGAGAATTTAATAACAATATTAGCAATGAAGATAAAGTGTACTGGCTGCAAAGTTACATTAATAAAGCCATTGAAGACAGTAAATTTATTGCTGCTGAAAGCTTAATTTCTATCTCAGAGCAATACTTTCAAACTACAGATGAAAAATTTATTTTTTATACCTTATACACAAAACTTAGAGACGCAAAATTCCCTGATTTTGCAAAGTCTAAATTAATTATAAATCTTAACTATCCACCAGAGTGCTCTAATTTTTTTGGTATAGCAGAAGTGTTTATAATGAATGGTCCAAAAATACCCATAGCCTCAAAAAAATTCACGGATTCTTCTGAATTTGAATTAGAAAATATTCATTCCTCCATTCCTGGTTTTGATTTGGCTTCTGCTTATCTAAATCAAGAAACTCTTGATTTAAAACTATCATTAAATTGCCCTGAAACAGCTTCTATTTTTTATTCTGAAAACGCTTTGTTAATTGATAATAATCAGCCTGTAAATTCCTATAATATTAAGGCAAATGAATGGTTTAAAAGGGAACAATAGTTTAATATATCTGTAAGAAAAATATTCTCAATAATGCAGCTTAAACATATAAAACTCGCAGGTTTTAAAAGTTTCGTAGATCCAACGAAGATATCTTTTCCTTCAAATTTAGTAGGCGTAGTTGGCCCTAATGGCTGTGGTAAATCAAACGTAATTGATGCTGTAAGATGGGTTTTAGGGGAACTCTCTGCTAAAAATCTTCGTGGGGAGTCTATGGTAGACGTTATCTTCAATGGCTCAGAAAATAGAAAGCCATCAGGGCAATGCAGTATTGAATTACTTTTTGATAATTCTAGTGGAAAGATTGGTGGTGAATACGCTTCCTATAATGAAATTTCCATCAAAAGATTAATGACAAGAGATGCACAGTCTACTTATTTTATAAACAGTACAAAGTGCAGAAGAAAAGATGTTCAAGATATATTTCTAGGAACCGGTTTAGGACCAAGTTCTTATGCAATTATTGAACAAGGAATGGTCAGTAGGCTTGTAAGCGCAAAGCCAGAGGAGCTTAGGACTCATATTGAAGAGGCTGCAGGCGTCTCTAAATATAGGGAAAGAAGAAGAGAAACCGAGAGTCGAATCAAGAAGACAAAAGAGAACCTATCAAGAGTTAAAGATATAAAGGATGAAATAGAAAGGCTTATTAGAAGGCTTGAAAATCAAGCTAATGCTGCAGAGAAATATAACAAGTTAAAAGAAGAGGAGAATCAGAAACAAACTGATATAGCTATTCTTTATTCACTTGAAGCTAAAAACAATAAAGACAAACTCCAAAAGAACTTAGAAGGCTTAAATAGAGATCTCAAAATAAAACAGGCCGAATCAGATTCAAAACAAGCACAAATCGACGATTATAGAACCCAGAATGAGTCTGTAATTAATGCTTATGAGGATGCTCAGAAAAATTTTTATACAATAGGTGCTGAAATAGCCAAGCATGAATCAGATCTTCATAACATCAATAAATCTGAAGCCACTAATTTAGAAGCTCTTGAGAGAGCTCAAAAAAGTTACAAAGATGCTCTTCAAAAAGAGTCTGCATTTAAGGACTTAAGTCCAAAAGAAAAAGAATTAAAGCTAAATATTGCCATTGTTAAAGCTTTTGATGCTCTTGAGAAAAAAAATACTATCGGTGTATCAATTAAACCGCTCGAAGATCAAATAAACATCAAACAAAATGAATTAGATTCGAAGCAGGATATTTTTGACGGTATTAAAGCAAATAAAGACAAAATCGTAAATGAGATAAAAGATATTCAAAAAAATCAATTTTCTATTGATGCTGAAATTGCAAGAATCGAAGGCTCAATAAAAAATCTTAATAATTTAGCAGAAAATGCAAAATCAGATTTTGAAGAGGCTTCACGTAATTATGAAAATGCTATTGAAAAAGAGTCAAATAACGAACATCTAACCCCTAAAGAAAAAGCAATACACTTACTAGATTCAATCACAGACTTACTTAAATCATTTGGATCAAGCGCAGATAAAGTGAATTCAAAATTATCTGAGCTGAAAGAACTCCTAATGAGCATATTAAAAATTGCTTCTGATCAATCAAAAAGTTTTACTGCAGAATATTTAAATAAAAAAAATAGAGCAGAAGAGGCTATTAACAAAGCCAAGGAAGATAAAAAAATTGCTGAAACTAAGCTCGAAGACCTTAACAGTCAAAGAATCTCAATTGGTAATCAACTGGAATCACAGATTAGTATTCAGACTAATATAGATAACCAATTGCAAGAAATGGATAGCAATAAATCTGTTGTATCAAATGAACTTAGAAATCTTGAGAAAGAAATTAATGATTTAAGGCTTGAGCTAAGAACTCACGAAATTAATTTAGAAAATGCTTCAATGGTTTTAGAGAAAGCAGAGGTAAGTATTTCAGACCTTGATTCAGCACAATACAAGGGGATGGATTTAAAAGGGCTTGAGGTCTCTTTAGATGAAATACAAAAAAACATTGCTCAATTAGGTTCAGTTAATTTAGCTGCTCCTGAGGAGTACTTGAGCAGAGAAAACGAATTAAAAAAATTAATTGAAGAAGCTGAAATAAGGAAGTCTGAAATTCAAGTAATTATGGATGGCTTGGTAGAAAAGAGCTCTCAAGCAGAATCTGAATTAACAGCCATAAGGCAAAAACAATCTCAGTTTAATGAAAGCTTAAGAGACCTTGAAAATCAAAAAAATGTAGCTGAATTAGATCTCAAATCAATTACAGAGAAAGTTACTAATCTGAGGTTGGATTTAAAAACCCATGAAATTAATTTAGATAACGCTAACACCAAAATTAAAGAGGCTGGTTTAAATATTGAAAATATAGATTATTCAAAATATGAAGACATGGAGCTCAATGTCCTCCAAGATTCACTTGCAGACATACAGGCAAAAATCATACGTCTAGGAGCTATCAACCTGGCAGCTCCAGAAGAAATAGCTGCAGAATCAAAAAGAAAAGAAGAGCTTGATGTTCAATACAACGATCTTACTGAAGCTCTTGAAAAACTTACAGGCGCCATAAAAACAATTGATCTTGAAACTAAAACAAGATTTCAAGATAGCTTTGATTCAATAAACAAAAGAATGAAAGAGGTATTTTCAAAGTTATTTGGTGGTGGTTTTGCTGAACTTGCTCTTACCGAAAACGATGCATTAAATGCGGGCGTGGTAATAATGGCTAGACCTCCTGGCAAGAAAAATTCATCAATTTCTCAACTATCAGGAGGTGAAAAAGCTTTAACTGCTTTAGCTCTTGTTTTTGCAATTTTTGAGCTCAATCCTGCTCCGTTTTGTATTTTAGATGAAGTAGATGCTCCACTAGACGATTTAAATACTATGCGTTTTATAAATATGGTTGAGGAGATGTCAAAGACAGTTCAATTCATATTTATAACCCATAATAAAGTTTCTATGGAAAAAAGTGATCATTTAATGGGAGTAACAATGCAAGAAGCTGGTGTCTCTAGAATGGTTTCTGTTGACGTCAATCAAGCTCTTGAGTTTGCTGAAGTATGATGAGTTCTAATATAGATATATACTTAATTGGTTTTTCTGTTCTCGCATTTCTTATAATTACATTTCTTTTTATAAGAAAAATTTCTAATAAAGGAGAGCTCAAAGTAAAAATTGAGCCTGTCACAGATACATTTGAAATAAAAGAATTTGATGAAATTGATATAAAATCTCAACAAGCATTTGATTTTGATGGCAAAGATCATATTGATTATCGAGAGCAAAAACTTGTTGTTCTAAATTTAATATCCATTGATAAGTCTATGTTTGAAATAGACCAAGTATATGGGTTTATGAATAATTTAGGAGCATCTTTATCTCATGGTTTTTTTGTTATAAAAGATATTAATGATAAAGAATCTTTTAGAATAGCCAATGCTTTAAATCCTGGTACATTTGAAGCAGAGACTAGTACTTTTGCAATTCTTGTTGCTGCTGATCTTAATAACGTCTTAGATCCAATTAAAACAGTAAAAGACATGGTAAATTTTGCTTATGAATTTACTGAAAAGTTTTATGCCAATATCTGTGATCAAGAAAGAACACCAATAACCAAACAAATGATTTCGCATATTGAATCTCAAGCTCAAGAGATAGCGAGGTTAAAACAACTTGCAGTTGCTGAAAAATCTGACTAATGAAGCCTTGGAAAATAATTCAAAAACTTGAAAGTGATAATAGTAGATTATTTAAAGAAAGTGTTATTGAAGAAAATATTAATGACCTAGATTTTCAAGAAGGTCTAGCAATGTGCTTAGATGCATTGGTAACATTTGGCGTTAAACAAGTTCCTAAATCTGATAAAAATGGAAAAGGATTAAGTTGGAGTTCTTTCAAGAACTCGGCCTTGCTCTTAATAGAAAGAGAAAAAACCGGTCACGCTGCCAGGGATGAAATTTTAGCGCTAATGGATAAAGCTACTTCAGAAGAGTGGAATGATTGGTATAGAAGAATCTTAATAAAGGATTTGAGGTGTGGTGTAAGCGAGAAGACAGTCAACAATGTTGCTAAAAAAATGGATATTAAATTTAGGGTACCTGTTTTTGCGTGCATGCTATCTCATGACGGAATGAAACACCCAAAAAAGATTAAAGGCAACTGTTTAATTGAATACAAATATGATGGAGTTAGGGTAATAGCAATAACAAAGAAAAATAATACAACCCTCTATAGCAGAAATGGAAAAATATTTAGCAATTTCCCTCATATTGAAGAAGCATTAAGCAAACCTGAATTTAATAATATGGTTTTTGATGGCGAAGTCATGAGTGATGACTTTCAATCATTAATGAAACAAGTTCATAGAAAAACTAATGCAAAAACAAAAGATGCATATTTAGCTTTGTTTGATATCTTACCTCTTAAAGAATTTAATGATGGCAAAAGCAAGCTTACTACCCTTGAAAGAAAACATCATTTAGAGAAATTTGCTAAAAAATTTCCTTCATGCATCAAGATTGTTGATTATACGGTTGTAGATTTTGATGAAGAGCAGGGTGAAGAAACTTATTCTAAAATGAATAAAGAGGCTTTAGAGCGAGGCTATGAAGGATTGATGATTAAACCTGAGAATGATTTATATGAGTGCAAAAGAAGTCATGCTTGGCTAAAAATGAAACCTTTTATTGAAGTTACGTTAAAAGTAACCGAGGTTCATGAAGGCACTGGAAGACATGCCGGTAAACTAGGAGCATTTACAGTCGAAGGTAATGATGATGGAAAATTTTTCTTATTAAATGTGGGTAGTGGCTTGACTGATGAAAATAGAGAAAAGTTCTGGCAATATAAAGATTCATTAATTGGACAATTAATTGAAATTAGAGCAGATGCAGTAACGCAGAGTATGGAAGGTGAAAATTATAGTTTAAGATTTCCTCGCTTTAAAACATTTAGAGGTTTTGAGCCAGGAGAAAAACTTTGATGAATATTAAATTTTTAAAAACTTCATTTTTTATAATTTTGATTTTTTCTCTTCAATCATGCATGACACAACCACCACAAAATCCAGATAACATATGTTTAATATTTGAAGAAAAGAAAAGTTGGTATAAAGCTGCAATGAAGGCAGAAAAGAGATGGAAAATTCCTCCTTATGTTCTTATGTCATTTGTTTATCAAGAATCTAGTTTTAAAGCAGATGTAAAACCTGAAAGAGAAAAGCTGTTATGGGTAATACCCTGGAAAAGAAAATCTACAGCAGTAGGTTATTCTCAAGCACTCAACATGACCTGGGAAGACTACAAAGACGAAACTGGAAACTCTGGAGCAAGCAGAAAGAATTTCAAGGATTCAGCAGATTTTATTGGTTGGTATGCCTCTAAAGGTTATTATCAAGGATTTGATAGGTTAGATGCTAGATCGCTATATCTTGCATATCATGAGGGCTATGGTGGCTATAAGAAAAAAACTTATAGAAAAAAACCGTGGTTAATAAAAGTAGCTGATAGAGTTCAAACTAGATCAACTAAATATCAACAGCAATACTGGGGATGTGCTAAAGAATTAAAGAAAAAAAGGTTTTTCTTTTTTTAAATTTATATATTTTTAATTTCAAACCCTAAATCTTTTAGCTCTGCTTCATAATTTTGACCAGCTATAGCAGAGCGCTTTGATTCATTAAATAAATATTTTTCTGAGACCATAATGAGGTCAGCTAAGCTACATTCTTTAACTTTTGATCTAAAGCTTAAACGTTCATCTTGAGTTTTTTGATCTAATGAACTCATAAAATCGCTCATGGCTTCACCAAATGGAGATAATGGCTTATCTATACTTGATATAACACCCAAAACTCCTTCTTCTAATTGTTCTTCTGAAATATTCTTAATTGACCACTCTCTAGATTTTTTAAATTCCGTAAATGTCTCTGTACATTTTGGATCTCTGTAGGAAAAGAATTTAAAAACTTTGTTATTTGAGTCTTGAGAGGCTCCAGCACCATATGCACCGCCTTTTTCTCTAATAGCAGAGTGAAGATATCCGTTTCTTAAAACTGTTCCGAGTACTGTTAGAGCAGGAGCATCTTCATGCTTATAATCAACAGTTGGAAAAGCTTCAGCACAAAAACATACCTGTGAACCAGTTATCCAACCAATAGGATTAGATTGAAGGGAAACAAGATCTTGATTTTTATACTGATTAGTATTTTCTTTAATTGTAAAATTTAACTTTAAATTTGATTCGTCTAGTGCTGATGCTGTGAATAAATGGCTTGGTGTATTAGAAATTTTAGAATTTATAGATCTTAGCAATTCTAGATATTTTGCAAGCTCATTATGTTCACCAATAAATTTTGAGAGATGATTGGTATTATGAATAAATCTTAATCCTGATGTGAGATCATTGGTCGATGCGATATCACTTATTTGTGAAGCAGCATTACTCATAGAGAGAATATGACCATTTTGAATAACTGATTTTTCATTATCAGATGAGATAAATTCTAGAAGCTCTTCAATTCTCTTAGTTTCACCAAAGCTTGATTCTTTAACAGTTCTTAATATTAGATCTTGCATAAAAGATTCATTACCTTCTAAGCTCTTTGAGCTAACTTTGAGTGCCAGTTTAAATGTATCGTCACTTTTATTAGGTAAAGTTATAAATGAAGCTGAAATTCCCCCGGTGATGGATGATTGATATTTCTGAATCTCTTCATATCCATCTTTACCAAGGCCAATATCAGTTAATGTATTGGAAAACAAACTAGCAACTTTTAATTCATTTTTATCAAGAGCTTCACAAGGAAAAATCATTGAATGATAAACAATGCCATTAGTACCACTTTTATAGAAGTAATTAGTAGATTCATTTTTTGCAAAAGCTATTGGAGATGCATAGTTTCTTGTTTTAGGAATATCTTCTTTTGTAACCTTTGGTAAAACCTCGGGATCATCAATAGAGTTTTGTCTTTTTTCTAAGTCATTAGCTAGCTTTATAAGCTTTTCTTTATCATTTGAAGAAAAGTTTTTTGTAATTTCAAAAACTTTATTTTGAATTTTTTCTTCATTTTTTTTATTTAACTCAGTATCAGGAATTAGTGAATAGGTTAACCTATGATTGTTTTTAATTAGATTTTTATCAATAAGATTCTCGATATAATTATCTGTTTTAAGGTTATTTTTTATAGTATTAAAAGCGCTGTCTAAATCTAATACATTTAATGGATTGTCATTATGAATACAGGCAGGCAAGCAAGTTAACATAATTTGTAAACCAAATGGCATACCAGAACCAGTAATTTCTCTTTGTCTAATTTCTAGCTGATGAAGAGAGGAATCTATTAGATCTTTGGGTACTCCATCTTCTACAAGTTTAGTGAGACAATCCATTATGAGCGTCTCAACCTCTTTGGATTTATTAGAATCAACACCTTCTAACCCGGCAGCAAATACAAGCTCCTTTTGATCGGCTTCAAGACCTGTTAAAGGCGAAGGGGATTTACCTAACTTTGAACTTTCTAAAACCTTTCTAAGAGGAGAGGCAGAGTTATCTAAAAGTATATTAGACATTAAATATGTTTCAAGTAACTGAACTGGGTTATGACTTTCATTTAAAAGCCAACTTAAAACAATATGATGATTATTTTCGTCTCCTGGTTGAGGATTATAAAAATCTGAAACAACTTTTGGTGATTCTAATCTATCTTCATTTTTAACAGCTACAACTTCATCTGAGGGTGAAAAATTATCTAAAACATTTTCTTTAATGAACGACTGTATTTCTAGCGGATCTATATTGCCAAATGTAAAGAAGGTAGCATTTGATGGATGATAATGTTTTTGATGAAAATTCACTAAATCTTCATGCGAGAGATCTATTATATTCTCTGGATCACCACCACTATTATGCTTATAAGTCGAAGAAGAGTATAAGTGTTTAGACATTCCATGCCATAACTGACTTGTGATTGAGCTCATAGCTCCTTTCATTTCATTATAAACAACACCTTTAATTTCAATTTCACTTTCTGGATTATTTTTTTCCTTAAACTCTAACCTGTGACCTTCTTGAGCAAAATCAAGATTATCTAAATTAGGGAAAAAAGCTGAGTCAAGATAAACACCTAAAAGATTGTTAAAATCTTTTTTATTCAGTGTTGCAAATGGATAAGCAGTCCAATCACTAGATGTGAAAGCATTCATAAATGTGTTGAGAGACCTTCTAATCATCATAAAGAATGGATCTCTTACTGGGTATTTTTTTGAACCACATAAGGCTGTATGTTCTAAAATATGGGCCACGCCAGTAGAATCTTCAGGAATAGTTCTAAAAGCAACCATAAATACTTTTTCATTGCTATCGCTCTCTAAGTGTATGTGCTTGCAATTAAATTCTGATTCGTTATATATTTGAGCATTGACATCCAGTAAAGGAATATTTTTTTGTTCTTGAAGGTTAAACATAATAAAATCTATAATAAATTTATGAAAAAAATAACTACATTAATCACTCTACTGATACTGGTAGGTTGTAACAGTATGCAAACTAATATTGAAGTTGACTCTGTCGATACTTTCAACTTAGATAATTATAGCGATTTTTCTATAAAGATAAATGAATCAAGCATTAGTGCAGAAATAAATCCAATTGATCTTGAAAGATTTAAAGATAATTTAAAAACTTCTTTGATAGAAACTGGATTATCTTACTCTGAAAATTCAGATCTAACCTTTGAGATTATTATTACTACAAAAGATAAAGTTCAGACAGATAGAATGAACCATTATTACACTAGATATTACTGGGATAATTACTACTTCCGTGATGATATTAGAACAATAACTGAAAATATCTTAAGAGTTAATTTAAAAGATAACACTGCAGATAAAACCCTATGGACAGTAGTAACCGTTTGGAGAAATGGATCATCAAAAGCACCAACTTCTGAAGATGGATCAAATATAATCGTTGATGAAATTATGCTCAGTTTTTTATAGTTTCAAAGAGCATATATAATTGAAATTAAATCTTAATAAAAATTATCTTTTAAGCTTTTTTGTTTTAATTATATTTTTTTCATGTAAGTCTGAAGAAGATAATCTTGATATCCCAAAAATTTCTTCAGTTGAAAAACTCATAGAACACTCTAACGAGTTTGAAAAAAATATTTTGACATATGAAACACCTGGTGGAAAAGTTCATTTTGCAATAGGTTTTGGTATTGCTAATTCAATAATGGTTGAGGGAGAGGAAGGAAATATTATTATTGATGCCTCAGATAGCACTTTTGAAGCATCAGAAATTTATAAGAGATTCAAGAAGCTTAATGATAATCCAATCACTGCAATAATTTATACCCATAATCATGGTGATCATACCTTTGGAGCTGCTCATTATTTAACAACACAAAAAGAAAGACCTTTGGTTATAGCTCATGAATCAACTGACTATTATATGCAAAGGATTTTGGGAATAATAAATCCAATTATTAGTGTTAGGAGCACTAGAATGTTTGGTACAGCATTACCAGAAGATGAAGTTATAAATGTTGGTATTGGCAAGAGTTTAAATGTTTCTAAATCCCCATTTGGATATATCAAACCAGATACAACGTTTAAAGAAGAATTAAAGATAAAAATTTCTGGTATTAATATTGAGCTGTATCATGCTCCTGGTGAGACAAACGATCAATTATTTGTTTGGCTGCCAGAGCACAGATCTTTGATGCCTGGAGATAATATTTATAAAACATTTCCAAACCTCTATACAATCAGAGGAACAACTCACAGAGACGTTATAGGCTGGGTTTCCAGCTTAGACAAGATGCGTTCTCATGAACCAGAATATATATTTCCAAGCCATACAAAACCAATTATAGGCTCAGCAGAGGCGATGGAAGCATTAACTATTTATAGGGATGCAATTCAATATGTTCATGATCAAACAATTCGATTAATGAATCAAGGCTACTATCCTGATCAAATTGTTGAAATGGTGGAATTACCAGATTCTATAAAAAACTCACCTTATTTATCAGAATTTTATGGCACTGTTAGATGGTCAGTCAAAAGCATTTTTAACGGATACTTAGGTTGGTTTAATGGAAATCCTTCTGATCTTGACCCTTTGTCACGAAAAGATGAAGCTCAAAAGTTTGCTAAATTAGCTGGCGGTGAAGCATTTTTGCTGAATGCATTAGAAAAATCTATTCTTGATGAAGATATGCAATGGGCACTTGAGTTAAGTGATAAGCTTCTAGCTCTAGATTACTCAGTAGATAAGGTAAATAAATTAAGACAACAAGCCTTACTTTACATTGGGCTACGTTCATCTAATCCAAATAAAAGAAATTACTTTCTTTCATCTGCTATGGAATTAGATGATGATTTTAATGGTTATCCAATTGCAGAAAGAACTGAAGAGGGCGTTAAAGAAATTTCTATTGATACTATTTTTAGCATTTTATCTGTTAGGCTAAATCCTAATAAAGTTATCAATCAAAATATGCAAGTATGTTTTTTATTTTCATCAGGTTTAACAAGAACTATTACTATTAGAAATCAGGTAGCTTCAGTTTCAGATATTATTTCCTTAACTTGCGATATTAAAGTTCAAACTTCAGAACTTGATTTTAAAATGGCTCTTTCTGGATTATTGAATCCTATCAAGGCTCTAGCAACTGGCAAAATAGATGTTGGAAATAAAAATACAGATTTTTTAAAGTTTCTAGATTATTTTAGATAACACAATATATCCTATTTAAGTTTAAGAGATACAAAAATAGTACTAACTTTCATAATAGGTTTATAATTTTAACGATGCTAATTTTTTGGTTCATTGCTTTATTACCACCATTTTTAATACTTTATTATTTTATTAAGTCTGATAAATTTCCTGAGCCAGCCTCCCTGATAATTAAAACATTTATTATGGGACTTTTAATTTGTTTACCAGCTGGCGAGCTTAATTATTATCTTATTTGGCTTCCCGAAGCAAATTCAGGCAGAGATCTATCTTTTATAGCTGGCATTACTGAAGAAAGCTTAAAGTTTTTAGTCTTGTATTTTTATATTCGACAGAAGACAGACTTTAATGAACCGATGGATGCAATTGTATACGGAACTCTAATCTCTCTTGGATTTGCATCTCTAGAAAATATTCAATATGTTTTTTCTGGAGAGAGTAACGCAGAATCATATTTTATTGGCATTCTAAGAGCATTTACTGCAATACCTATGCATGCAATTTGTGGCGTAATAATGGGATATTATTTTGCCTCCTATATATTTTTAACAAAAAAATATTCATTATTAATAAAATCACTATTAATGCCGATGCTCTTTCATTGTACTTATAATTTTTTAGCAGGAATCTCATTTCCTTTAATGCTTATCTTTCTTATATTTATGGTTCGTTTTGGATTAGCTATGCATAAAGAATTTGTGGCAATTCAAAAAAATAAATATTTTGAAGAAGAATCTAAATCTTTATAATGATAGCTACCATCTAAATTTATCAAAGTTCTCAGGATTTGCCCAACCTTCTGCATTATTCCAAGATCTCTTATTATTATAAGTTTTAAGATTATAAGAAAAACAAAGCAATTTATTAGAGCTATCCTCAAGTTCAATCTGGAACCCAAGTTTAATCATATTAGATTCCTTAATGCCATCTTTGGGCCTTGAAAAAATTATAATTTTTTGACTTAAAAGGTTTTTAATAGTTCCTATCTGGCTCTGAGATAAATCTATGTCATCTAAAACAATAAATAGATCAACAGGATCTTTAATATACTCAAAATCTGGATCAATACTCACATGCCTTATGCCAGCATCTTCAAACTTCTTTGCAAGCTTTGAGATATCTTGCTTTGTTACTATTTGAAGGTTTCTACATTCTTCATTGTTCAGGGTGTCTAATATAAATTGATTTAATATTTCTTCCCTTTTTTTCATTTAAGTAAGTAAATGTTTTACTGCCTCTCTTTCAGATTCTAACTCATCTATAGATATTTGAAACTTTTGCTTTGCAAATTCTGACATCACTAGATCTCTTTTAATCTCTATTGTGCCATCAGATAGAGTAAAAAGAGGGTACCCACACATCAAACCCTCAGGAACACCGTAAGCTCCATCGCTTGCTACGGCAGCACTAAATGAATCGCCTTCATCAGTTGGGTTTTCACATGCAACAATTGTATCTAGAGCCGCTTTTGCAGCAGATGTTGCTGATGAAGCTCCTCTAGAGTCAATTACAGCCTTACCTCTTTGTTGAACGGTTGGAAGAAAAGAATTTTCTACCCAATCCATATCATTTATGACATCACTACCAGGTTTACCATCAATAAGAACATTTTCAACATCTGGGTACATCGTTGGACTATGATTACCCCAAATAACCATATTTTTAACATTTTTAATACTTATTCCAGTTTTTTTACTTATTACAGACTTAGCTCTATTTGAATCAAGCATTGTCATAGCCATCCAAAGTTGAGAATCCTTGTTAGCTGCATTTTTACCTATAAGTGCATTTGTATTAGCAGGGTTGCCTACAACTAGAATTTTTGCATTATCTTTACCATATTTACCAATGGCCTCTCCTTGATTTACAAATATTCCACCGTTAATTTTTAATAAATCTGATCTTTCTTCAATTTTCTTTCCTTCATAAACAATTCCTCTTGGAATGCTGCCAACAAGAAGGAACCAATCTGCACTGTGAGATGCTTCTTCAAAATTATCTGTATATTTCACTTCACCCATATTTGGAAAATATGAATCTTCAAGCTCCATAACCAAACCCTCAAGCTTGTTAACAACTTGAGGAATTTCAACAAGGTATAAATCAACTATCTTGTCACCAAATGTTCTTCCATCAACCAATCTTGGGATAAGAGAGTAGGCTATTTGTCCTGCTGCTCCGGTTACTACAACTTTTACTCTTGAACTCATTTTTTTACCTTTTAATATGAAATTTAATTCGTAATTATATTCCTAAAAGTTAGATTTATTCTTGGCTTTTTAATTTTTTTTGTTTTTTTTATTTCATGCTTCCAATGTTCTTGTGTCTTGCCATGCATTAATATGAGTTGACCGCTTACTTGAGGAATAACTAAGTTTAATTTTTTATTTTTATGCTTAAAATATATATCTCTTGATTCCCCAAGTGATAAAGACGCTATCACAGGTTTTTTTCCAAGTTCCTTTTCGTCATCAGAATGAAGCCCCATTGAATCATTACCATCTCTATACAAATTGGCTAGAACAGAATTAAATTTAAAAGATGTAATATTCTCAATTTTTTCTTTAATTTCTAGTAGTAAGTTATTCCAATTATGTCTTTGAAGTTTTTTTCCGGAATATGTGTATTCAACTTCGTTGTCCGCATACCAGGCTTGCAGTCTTGGTATTTGATGAGTTTTACCAAAGATTGTTATAAAACCTGTTTCCCAATCTAAATCATGCAGGCATGACTCAAACCATAAATCTTTTTTTTCCTCTAATCTTTTATCTTGATATAAGTCAATTTCTAAATCTTCATATCCAGTTATTGCCTCTTTTTTAATCAAGGATGCTCCTTTTTCAGTAATAGTAAATAAGACTAATTTTTATTAGAATAACTTTATCTTAAACGTATAACGACTTCTAAAAAAGGGGTGAAATAAATGAGTATTAGATTTGATGATCAGGTTGCAATCGTTACTGGTGCAGGTGGAGGATTAGGTAAAGAGCATGCTTTAGGGCTTGCAAGAAGAGGGGCAAAGGTAGTTGTTAATGATCTTGGCGGAGGCGTTGATGGAAGTGGTGCTAGTGATGCCGCAAAGGCCGTTGTTGACCAAATTATCTCTGAGGGTGGTGAAGCAATTGCTAATGGTGCTAGTGTCACTGATTTAGAAGCAGTTCAAGCTATGGTTCAAGAAGCTAAAGAAAAATGGGGAAGAATAGATATTCTTGTAAATAATGCAGGAATATTAAGAGATAAAAGCTTTCATAAAGACACTATAGAAAGCTTTAATACAGTTATGGATGTTCATTTTCAAGGAACTTTGAATTGTACTCATACTGTTTACCCAATAATGCGAGAACAAGAGTTTGGAAGAATTATTTTTACTAGCTCATCTAGCGGAGTGTTTGGTAATTTTGGTCAAGCAAATTATGGATCTGCAAAAATGGCAATGATTGGTCTAATGAATACGCTTAAATTAGAGGGACAAAAATATAATGTTTTCACGAACTCTATTACTCCTGTAGCTTATACAAGAATGACAGAGGGCTTGATACCTGAAGATTTTGGTAAAAATATGCAGCCAGAGCATGTAACACCTGCTGTTCTTTATCTTGCTAGTAAAGATGCTCCAAATGGAGTTGTTATGGCTGCTGGTGCCGGAGTTTTTGCTCGAATATTTATACATGAAACTATGGGTATTAATCTTGGTACTGGGGAGGATATGACTCCAGAGAATATAGCTGCAAACTGGGATAAGGTTTCAGACATGGACGATGCGAGGCCGCTGCAAAACGGTGGTGAACAGACTCTAAAAATATTTGAATTAATTAATAAGGGCTAGCATTGAAGCTATATTCAAGCAAGCTTGCTCCCAGTCCGCTTAAGGTTTTAATTTTCTTAAAAGAAAAGGGTATATTAGATCAAGTAGAGGTCATTGATTTAGATCTAGGAAAACTTGAACATAAAACACCAGAGTATAAAGCTATAGCTCCTAATTCTAGAGTACCTGCTTTAAAGCTAGATGATGACACAATTATTTTAGAAACAACTGCTATATGTAGATATATAGAATCTCTATATCCTGAACCTAATTTATTTGGAGAAAATCCAATCGAGATAGCATCTATAGAGATGTGGTACTCAAGGGTGACTTACGAGTTGGTAGTACCTTTGATGCATGGGTTTCGGCATACCCACCCTCATATGAGCCAAATGGAAAATCAAAATCAAGAATATGGATTGGCACAAAGAGAATTAGCGGTTAAATCTTTAGATGTTTATGACAAAATTATTGCGAGTAGAGAATATATAGCAGGAGAAAGATTTACTTATGCAGATATTCAAATGGTAACCTCATTACAATTCTTGGTTAGGTTAAATAGGCTTGATATAAACGATTACGAAAACCTGAATGATTACATCAATCAGGTTTCCAGTAGATCTAGCTTTTCTGTTTAGACTATTCCCAGTTTAGAGCACCACCAACTTGGTACTCAGTAACTCTAGTTTCAAAGAAGTTCTTTTCTTTTCTTAAGTCTATTATTTCTGACATCCATGGGAATGGATTACCAACACCTTTAAATTCTTCTTCTAAGCCAATTTGTGTCAGTCTTCTATTAGCAATGAATTTTAGATACTCTTCCATCATTGCGGCATTCATTCCAAGAACTCCTCTAGGCATAGTATCTCTTGCATACATAATTTCTAGCTCTGTTCCTTCAAGAATCATTTGAGCAGCTTCAGCTTTCATTTCTTCATCCCATAAATGAGGATTTTCAATCTTAATTTGATTGATTACATCTATACCAAAGTTAACATGCATAGATTCATCTCTTAAAATATATTGAAACTGTTCTGACGTTCCAGTCATTTTATTTCTTCGACCCATAGATAATATTTGAGTAAAGCCACAATAAAAGAAGATTCCTTCTAGGACGCAATAGAAGGCAATCAAGTTCTTAAGAAGCTGTTTATCAGTTTCCACAGTGCCTGTTTTAAATTCAGGATCTGATATTTCTTGAGTATATTTAAGACCCCAGGCTGCTTTTCTCGAAACGCATGGTATTTCACGGTACATATTAAATATTTCGCCTTCGTCCATACCAAGTGATTCAATACAGTATTGATACGCATGTGTATGAATAGCTTCTTCTAAGCTTTGTCTTAAAATATATTGTCTACATTCAGGATTTGTTATTAATCTGTATAGTGCTAATACTAAGTTATTTGCAACAAGAGAGTCAGCTGTTGAGAAGAACCCTAAGTTTCTTTTTACGATTGTTCTTTCATCTTCTGTTAGGCCATCTTCAGATTTCCATAATACAATATCGTTTGTCATATTAATTTCTTGCGGCATCCAATGGTTGGCACTTCCGTCTAAATATTTTTGCCATGCCCAATCGTATTTAAATGGTACTAGTTGATTAAGATCTGCTTTACAGTTAATCATCATTTTGTCATCAACCTGAACTCTTGAGCCTGCCATTTCATCTAGTTCTTCAACGCCTGCGGCATCATCTAGATTTTTTATAGCCTCTCTTGCCTGTTGTGCACGAGACCCTTCTTCAATCTTGGTTGTATTTTCTTTTATTGGAGCTGCTGTATCTACTACTGGAGCAGGTTGCTCTTTTGCAACTTGAGGTGTTTCTACTACAGGAGCAGTAGCAGTAACTGCTGCGCTTGTGTTTGTTTCCTCTTTTCCATAATCATCCCAATTTAACATTTCGTTCTCCTATATTATTGACATGCCTCACAATCTGGGTCATCCAGAGAGCATGCTGTAGGAACAGGGGCCGGTGCTCCTAGTTCCTGTGGTGCGGCTTGTGTTGTTTGCGCACTAACCGCGTTTAATTTTCCTTGTGCAACTGTTGATTTTTCAGTTGATGTTGCAGCTATTGATCTTAGGTAATAGGTAGTTTTAAGACCTGAATACCATGCCATTCTGTATGTAATATCAAGCTTTTTACCATCAGCATTTCCTATATATAAATTTAATGACTGAGCTTGATCTATCCATTTTTGTCTTCTACTAGCTGATTCAACTATGTATCTAGGCTCAACCTCAAAAGCTGTTGAATATATGGTTTTAATTTCATCAGGTATTCTTGATATCTGTGAAAGACTACCCTCAAAATATTTGAGGTCATTAATCATGACGTCATCCCAAAGATTGAGCTCTTTCAACTTATTAACTAAATGCGGATTTACAATAGTAAACTCTCCTGAAAGGTTAGATTTTACATATAAGTTTTGATAAGTTGGTTCAACCGACTGTGTAACACCAGTAATATTTGATATCGTAGCAGTAGGAGCTATAGCCATAACATTTGAATTTCTCATTCCATCGGTCATAACTTTTTTTCTTAAGGACTCCCAATCAAGAGTTTCAGACTTATCAACATTTAAATACTCTGATCCTCTATTTTTTTCTAGTATCTCAAGCGAGTCTTTTGGCAATATGCCTTGACTCCATAGTGAACCTTCATAGGACTCATAACTTCCTCTTTCTTTTGCTAGTTCTGTTGAAGCATGAATAGCATAATAACTAATTAATTCCATGCTTCTGTCTGCAAATTCAACGGCTTCATTACTGCAATATGCAATATCTTGCATGTATAAAGTGTCTTGAAAGCCCATCATTCCAAGACCAATCGGTCTATGTTTTAAATTAGAATTTTTTGCTGTGTCTACAGAGTAATAATTTATATTGATTACGTTATCTAACATCCTTATAGCTGTTGAGACAGTTTGCTTTACTTTTTCTTCATCTAGCTTTCCGTCTTTCATATGTTGCGCTAAATTAACAGAGCCAAGATTACATACAGCTATCTCATCTGCGCTCGTATTAAGAGTAATTTCAGTACATAGGTTTGAAGAATGAACAACGCCTGCATGTTGTTGAGGTGATCTTAAATTACATGAATCTTTAAAAGTAATCCACGGATGACCTGTTTCAAAAAGCATTGTTAACATTTTTCTCCATAGCTCTTTTGCAGGCACAGATTTAAATTGATCCATTTCTCCAGCTTGAGCTTTCTTTTCATATTCTTCATATTTTTCTTCAAATGCTTTACCTATTAAGTCATGAAGGTCTGGTGTTTCACCTGGAGAAAATAGAGTCCAGTTCTTATCTTCTTCAACTCTCTTCATAAATAAATCAGGAACCCAATTAGCAGTGTTCATATCATGGGTTCTTCTTCTTTCATCGCCAGTGTTCTTTCTTAGTTCTAGGAATTCCTCAACATCTAAGTGCCATGTTTCAAGATAAGCACACATTGCTCCTTTTCTTTTTCCTCCTTGATTTACAGCTACAGCTGTGTCATTTGCTACTTTTAAGAAGGGAACAACACCTTGGCTTTTTCCATTTGTTCCTTTGATATAAGAGTTCATAGCCCTTACCGATGTCCAATCGTTTCCAAGTCCGCCTGCCCATTTTGATAAAAGAGCATTATCCTTCATGGCTCCAAAAATACCATCAAGATCATCTGGAATTGTTGTTAAGTAGCAAGAAGACAATTGAGGTCTTTTTGTTCCAGAGTTAAATAGAGTTGGAGTTGAGCTCATATAATCAAAACTTGATAGGAGCTTATAGAATTCAATAGCTCTTTCTTCTCTATTTTCTTCCTCTACTGCTAAGCCCATTGCAACTCTCATAAAAAAGACCTGAGGAAGCTCGTACCTGACATCATCACAATGAATGAAGTATCTATCGTATAGTGTTTGCAACCCTAAATAAGTAAATTGATTATCTCTAGTATGATCTATTGCTTTACCTAAAACATCTAAATCAAATGTTTTTAGTTCTGGGTCTAAGATATCTAGCTCAATGCCTTTATCTATATAAGCTAAAAATGCTTTTGGATAGTTTTCCTTCATTTGATCATAAGTTGATTCTTCAGCTACCTTTAAGAAGCCGAGTGCCTCACTTCTGATTTGATCCATAAGAATTCTTGCAGTGACATATGAGTAGTTTGGTTCTTTTTCCACTTTTGTTCTTGCAGACATAACTAAACTTGTTCTCATGTCTGATATTGAAACTCCGTCGTATAGGTTTTTTAATGCTTCTTCTAAAACTTCGTTCATTGAGACTTCTTCTAGCCCGTCACACGCATCATTAATCAATGCTGCAAGCTTATCTATATCAAGTGGTACCAGTGATCCATCTGCTTTTGTAATATTAATATCAGGTCTATTTGGTATATCAATTTCTGGTGTTTCTTTTTTTCTTTCTTGAGTACGGCCAGCTCTGTATAGGATGTAGCTTTTTGCGACCTCTAACTCTTCACTTCTCATTAATTGAAGCTCAACTTGATCTTGAATTTCTTCTATGTGAAGGGTTCCTCCAGAGGGCATTCTTCTTTCAAATACCTCAAGAACTCCAGACGAGATTGAGTTAACTTTCTTATGAATTCTTTCACTTGCAGCTGCATTTCCAGATTCTGTTGCCAGGAAGGCTTTTGTTATAGCAACTTTAATCTTGTCTTCTTCAAATGCAACGACTTTTCCATTTCTTTTTATAACTCTGAGCTTACCAGGTGCTGTTGCCTCAATCTCATTAGTTTCAACTTGTTGTTGGACGTCTACTGTTTTACTTACTTCTTGTTGTATTTCCATCTTTATCTCTGTTTCCCTATTTTATTCGCCGTATCTTTTCCACTCACAAAGAGTTCTATTTATTAATTTTCTGGAATAAGTTTGTGTGTCTGCAGTTACACTAACTTTTTGTTCCGCTACACTAATATTACTTGTTGTGGATAAAGAATCAAGTAAAAAAACACTATATATTGTGACAATTTCATTTTTTTTCACTATATAGTGTATGTAAGCTGTTTTTTTACTGTTGGCAATCAGTTGATAAATTGTGGATAATTATGTTTATGGGAGATATTTTATGAGTAATTTTTTAGCAATAGACCAAGGAACGACAAGTTCAAGAGCAATAGTTTTTAATTCACAACTTAATGCAATTACAGATTCTCAAAAAGAATACTCTTTGTCTTATCCAAATGATGGTTGGGTTGAAGCTGATCCCGCCGACATATTAAAAACCGTTAGAGATACTGTTAGTGATGTTCTAAAAAAAGAAAATACTATAACAGCTTGCGGAATAACCAATCAAAGAGAGTCTACTGTTGTTTGGTCTCGAGAAACAGGTAAACCAATTTATCCAGCTATAATCTGGCAAGACAGGCGTACTCATGCGTTTTGCAAAGAACTTAGAGATAGTGGCCACGAAAAAATGGTAAGAGAAAAAACAGGGCTTGTCATAGATCCATATTTTTCTGCTACTAAAATTAAATGGATTCTAGATAATGTGACTGACGCGAGAGAGCTTGCTAATAAAGGCAAGTTAATGTTTGGTACGATTGATTCCTACTTGATATATAAGCTGACAAAAGAAAAAGAACATTATACAGATGTAACCAATGCATCTAGAACCATGCTATTTAATATCAATGAGATGAAATGGGATAAAGATTTGTTAGATTTATTCGATATACCTATATCTATGATGCCATCTGTTCAATCATGTGATGCAAATTTTGGTACTTTAGCTATGGATAATAAAAACATAAGCATTAAAGGCGTTATAGGCGATCAACAGGCAGCACTAGTTGGACAAAATTGTTTTACCTACGGTGACATGAAGTCTACTTATGGAACAGGCTGTTTTTTAATGGTAAACACCAAAGAAAATATAATAACTCTGGATGAAGGATTGCTAACAACTGTTGGATACCAATTAAATAATGAAATTAGTTATGCAATTGAAGGAAGTATTTATTCATGCGGAAATATTATTCAGTGGCTTAGAGATAAAATGAAATTTTTTACAAATGCTAGAGATAGCGAATCTTTTTTAAACAGCAATGGTAATTCTAAAAATGTTCATTTCTTACCTGCGTTTAATGGATTGGGGGCTCCGTATTGGAATTCAGATATAAGAGGTGGCTTTTACGGTATCACCCAAGATTCTGATAATAGTGACTTGATAACAGCAGCGTTTAAATCTATTTGTTACCAAACTAGAGATATAACAGACTTACTTATGAAAAATAATATTAAAATAAACTCACTACTAGTTGATGGCGGCATGACATCAAATAAAACTTTTTGTCAGTTATTATCAAACACACTTCAAAAAAATATCTCTAAACCAGAAAATATTGAATCAACAGCTCTTGGAGCATGTATTGTCTCTCAAATAGCTGAAGGTTTATCCATCGAAGACGTTAAGCCAAAAGTTGAAAATATATATAAAGCTGATGGAGGCTCTGAAGATTTTTATAATAGCGACTATTCGTCCTGGAAAGAGTATATAGAAAGAACTATATCTAATAATAAGCAATAAATTATCTTATAAAATAAATTTTTTTATATATAATCTATCGTGTTTTAAAACATAACCTTCCTTTTTTAATGTTTACATACAAAATTTTTAATAATATTGCTCAAGATGGTATTGATATATTCGATGCTAATAACTTTCATATTGATGAAATTGATCCCGATTCACTTATATTAAGAAGTCAGCTGCTTACTGATGCTGATTTTAACCAATCTTTAAAATGCATTGGCAGGGCTGGGGCTGGTACAAACAATATCCCGGTTGATATTGCAACAGACAATGGAATAGTCGTTTTCAATACACCTGGTGCCAATGCAAATGCAGTAAAAGAACTTGTAGTTTGCGGAATGCTTCTCTCATCAAGAGGAATAATCCAAGGTAATTTGTATTCAAAGACATTATCTGGTCAAGACACACCAGAGCTTAATAAATCTATGGAATCCCAGAAAAAGAACTTCAAAGGTAATGAGCTTAAAGGCAAAACCCTAGGAATTATAGGGCTTGGTGCTATTGGTTCATTGCTTGCACAAACAGCTGAAGTCATGGGTATGAAAATAATAGGATATGATCCATATATATCTATTGATGCAGCATGGAGACTCCCCAAAGATGTAGAAAAAGCAGATTCTATGGAATACCTTTTAAATAATTCTGATTATATTTCAATTCATGTTCCCCTTGTTGATGAAACAAAGGATTTAATCTCAAAAAAATCTTTGAAACATTTTAAAAAAGGAGCAAAGTTAATCAATTTATCAAGAGGCGGTATTGTTAACAATGAAGATATCATCGAGGCTCTTGATGCAAAAATTATTGATAAATTTGTAACAGATTTTCCCACACCAGAGTTAGTAACAAGATCTAATGATTTTCATGACGTTATCCTATTACCTCATCTTGGAGCAAGCACAAAAGAAGCAGAAATTAATTGTGCTGTTATGGCAGCCGAACAAATATCAAATTTTTTGAAAGATGGAGTTATTGTTAATTCTGTAAATTTCCCATCAATAAAGTTAGGAAGAAAAACAGAATATAGAATGGTCATTATTAATAAAAATGAACCAGGAATGATTGGTAAAATCACGGATGAGATTGGTTACAAAAACATTAATATTGCTGACATGACACACAAGAGTAGAGACTCAATCGGTATCAATTTAATAGACTTAGAAGATAAACCATCACAGGAATTAATAGAAAATATAAAAAATATTGACCACGTTATTAGCGTTAGACTCTGTAGTAATTTGTGAGCATATAGCTTAATTTAATATCAACTTCTGTCATTTTTAATTTTTGTAAACAATTAACATATATTAACACTTGTCAACAAGATCAATTAATGATAATGGGGCGCTTGATAAGTTTACTTTACATCGACAATATTTTTTATAAATAATTTATAAGTTATTGATATGCGGTTATTTATACAATAATTGTATAAATTTTGTTCAACTTTAATAAAACCTTTAAATATAAGGCTTTGTTATGGTATAAATAAAGTTATCCATAACTTTATCCACAGTTTCTGTGGATAAAAATTTTGATAAAAATGCAACAAATTATATCACTAAACAAAATACCAAATGATTGGGATTATGAGCTCAGAAAGAATGGAATTTCATTCAATCTATTTGAACCAATAAATAGACTTTTATCATTTCAACAGGCGGGTAAAGAAATATATCCTGCCATACAGGATATTTATAAGGCTTTTGAATTGTGCAGTTTTTCAAATACAAAAGTAGTTATATTTGGGCAAGATCCATATCACCAACCAGGCTTAGCAAACGGTCTTGCATTTGCCGTAAACAAGGGAAACAAAATCCCTAGCTCTTTAAAAAATATTTATAAAGAAATCCAAGACGATATAGGAGATTGTGTTCATAGTTCAGGCAATCTTGAGCAGTGGGCAGCTCAAGGTGTGCTTTTGTTAAATTCTTCATTGACCGTAAATAAATCTGAAGCTGGGTCTCATAAAAGTATTGGTTGGAATATTTTAGTAGATTCCGTTATTGATCTTCTTAATATAAAAGGGGGAGTTATTTTTCTTTTATGGGGCAGAGATGCTCAAGAAAAAGAAAAACTGATAGATAAAAATGTTAATTACATATTCAAATCATCCCATCCTTCTCCATTATCTTCATATAGAGGTTTTTTTGGGTGTAAACATTTTTCATTAACTAATGAACTGCTTATAAAAAATAAAAAGCAACCTATCTTATGGTAGTTTTAGATAATCACTGTGCTTGGGTTGTTTAAAGAAAACTCATCAATAAAATCTCTTTTTATCGAGCTGCTAAAAATATAAAAGTCTTTATATCTTAGAGTTTCACCAATAACTTTAAAATTTTTGTTTTCTTTAATCGCTTCTGGAGAAATTATGGTTACGAATTTTCTTCTATCAACACCAAGATATTTCATCCTAGCAATAATTTCTTGACCTCTAAAACAGCCTTTATCAAAAGCAACCCTATTTTTATCATAATTTATCTCTAAGGGCCTGTACTTACCAATATCATTAAGGTTCAAATCAAGATTTAGTGCTAGTTTATTAGCAACAATCCAATCATTCCTTAATACAGATTGATCATTAACAAGAACTTCTTTTTCTAATGAAACTGAAAGTGAGAATATATTATTTGAAAAAAATGCTTTTTCATTTTTATCTGGTGTTATATGACCATGCACAAAACCATCTTCAGCAGAGAAGGTAACACCAAAAAATTTTGCAAATGGACTTAACTCATCTATTAATGTATTTACAAGAGTTTCATCTATTAATATTTTGTAGTTTTTCGACTTATGAATAATAAATCCAGCCATTACCTCACCTTTTTGATTGCAAATAGATGAGAGCTGGTAGTTTTCATTGCCCAATAGCGTTACATCAGAAGTTATCTGTCCTTGAAGCAAATTCTCGACTTTTTCAATATCACCATGAACAGAAATTATTTTTATAGCTTCTAAATATATTGAGCCGAATGATATTAATTTTTTTTGTATATCTATTTTCTTGTAAAATTGTTTAATAACCCAATATTTTAACTAATGAATACAGAAATAAACAGAATCTCATGGAAATGCAGAAGAGGAATGCGAGAAATAGATTTACTGCTAAGAGAATTCTCAAATACTATATTAAGCTCACTTGACGAATGTTCTATAAATACTTTTGATCAAATTCTTGATTATGATGATCAAAAGCTGTTTGATTATATTTTTAAAAATGAAAGCCTAGGCAATGAAATTCATGAAGATTTCATTAATAAATATCTTAAAAAATTTGACAAGCAAGGAAACTTTTAATTATTTTGCTTGTCTGACATGAAAAGGGACTTAAATTGATGAAAAAAGACTCAACTATTGAAGATTCCTTATTAATTAAGAAGGCCCAAGATGGAAATGAAGGAGCATTTAATTTTTTAATGACTAAATATTATCCGAGAGTATATGCATCTCTATATTCATTTACTAAGTCAAAAGAGGATTCAGAAGACCTTGCTCAGCAAACATTTATAAAAGTATGGCAACAAATTGCTACTTTTAGAGGAGATAGCGCATTTTTTACATGGGTTTATAGAATTGCTATTAATCTAGCAAAAAATCATTTTGTTAGCTCCTCATATAAAAAAGATAAGATAAATGTTTCAACAAGTGATACTGATTTTGATATTCCTTCTTATACGAATCCAGAACAGGACTTAATGCATGATGAGTCCTTGGGTAAAATAAAAAAATATGTTGATAAGTTACCTGAAGCACTAAAGACTGCCTTTACACTTAGAGAGTCCGAAGGCAAAAGTTACGAGGAAATATCTACAATTACCGAAACACCAATAGGAACTGTTAGGTCAAGAATATTTAGAGCGCGAGAAAATATTCTTACATATATATCGGAGGATCTATTAGATGGATAACATAGAAGAAAAAATATCAGCTCTTTACGATGGAGAGCTCAATGATACAGAAGCTGATGAAGTGTTACTGATGATAGAGAATGATATTAATCTTCAAAATAAACTATCAAAATATGCATTAATGACTGCTGCGATGAAACAACAAAAGAACAATGTTCAATTAATTTCATCTAGCAGGAGTGATAGAAAATTCAATTTTTGGGTCTCTAACTCAATTACTGCAGCTGCTACAGTGCTTATTACCTTTTTTACCATCAACCAATTTGATTTAAATCGTATGGGAGAGGATTTATCTGCTAAAAATCAAATAAATATTGCTGTTAATAGCAAAGAAGCTAAAGACACAGCAAGCAGAGCAGAAGAAAACCTTGTAGACCATGTTATGCAAGTAATTAACAACCAACAAAATAACAATATTGCTTCATACAATGTTGATTTAAGAAATGTTGGCTATACAAGAAATAGCCCAAATAGCAGAACGTACAATAAAGGTAATAAAAACTTTGTATTACATATTGAAAAAAAGAATTTAGGCATTAAAAAACTAAGAAATTGGCAGCATAATGACAAAATGATATACGTTGTCCCAATCCAGGATGGTAGAGTTATAACCTTGTATGGGAACATTGATAAAAAATCTGCCTTAGAAATAGCTAATTCGATAAATATCAAATAATCAAAAGACAACAATCATGAAAAACTATAAAAAATTATTAACTCTATTTACATGTAACATTCTTATATGTGCAAATTTATTTGCTGCACTGCCTGAAAATATTTCTGTACTTGTAGAAGATTCTGCCCCAGCAGTAGTAAATATCACATCAAAAAAAGAAGTTTCACAAAGGCAGTCATTTGGTTATGGGGGTATTCCAGATGAAATGCTTGAAAGGTTTGGCATACCTAGACAGTTTCGCGAAATGCCTCAAGAAAAAAGGGAAGCTACATCATACGGTTCAGGCTTTATATTAAAAGACAACTATATATTAACTAATTATCATGTTGTTGAAGATGCAACTGAAGTTATTGTTTCATTATCAGATAGAAGAGAGTTTATTGCTGAAATTGTAGGCGTTGATCCGCTTTCAGATCTAGCCTTGTTAACTGTTGAGGGCAAAAATTTGCCACAAGTAACTGCTGGCGATAGTGATAAGTTAAAAGTTGGTGATTGGGTTGTGGCAATTGGGTCACCTTTTAGTTTTGATTTTTCAGTCACTGCTGGGATTGTTAGTGCCAAAGGTAGAAGTATTCAAAACAATAATATTGGAAATTATGTTCCTTTTTTGCAAACAGATGTTGCGATTAATCCTGGTAACTCAGGTGGGCCTTTGTTTGATTTAGATGGAAAAGTTGTTGGTATTAATTCTCAAATTTACTCAAGAAGTGGAGGGTATCAAGGTTTAGCTTTTGCAATTCCAATAAATGTAGCAATCGACGTTGCTGAACAAATTATTGAAAAGGGTGAGGTTTCAAGAGGATACCTTGGTGTAAGAATGAGTGAAGTTGATAGTGATCTAGCTGAAGCTTTGGGTATGAAGAAGCCATATGGAGCCCTTATAAATGATGTTGAAGAAGGTGAGTCTGCAGATAATGCTGGATTACTACCTGGTGATGTAATAATTGAGTTTGATAATAAAGAAATAAAGTTTAGTTCTGACTTGCCTCATGTTGTAGGCCAAATTCAACCAGAATCCAAGGCAAAAGGGAAAATCATTCGAGATGGTAAAGAAATTGAACTGAAATTTACTCTAGGTGAATTACCAGTTAATCAAGACTCATTCATACCAGCAAAATCTCAGGGATCAGCCGATCCAATAGGAATAAAGGTAGCAGAGATTGATAGAGATAACCCTTCAATGGCAAATTTACCTGATGGGGTAGTCGTATCAAGAGTGAACCCAGGATCGCCTGCATCCGGCAAGGTTATGAGGGGCGACTTAATAACAATGATTCAATACAAAGGTAGCAAATATCAAGTGTTTGATGTTGAATCTTATGAAGAATCTATAGAAAACTTTTCTTCTGGAGATAAAATAGCTCTTCACCTTAATAGAAATGGAAGTCGGATAATTAGATCAATTACGATTAATTAAAAAGATAATAAGTCCTAGATACTCCTATATTTGTAATATTGGCTGTAAAATAGCAGCACTTTATGAAAAATATTAGAAATTTCTCAGTCATTGCCCATATTGATCATGGTAAATCTACCTTATCTGATAGATTGATTGAATATTGCGGGGGACTGTCAGCTAGAGAGATGTCAGAACAGATTCTTGATTCAATGGATATTGAAAGAGAAAGAGGAATCACCATTAAGGCTCAAGCTGTAACCTTAGAATATAAAAAAGACGATACAAGTTACTTATTGAATTTTATTGATACTCCCGGACATGTTGATTTTTCATATGAAGTATCAAGATCATTATCTGCCTGCGAAGGTGCTTTACTTGTTGTAGATGGATCTCAAGGAGTTGAGGCTCAAACATTAGCAAATTGTTATACAGCAGTTGATCAGGGTTTAGAAGTCGTACCTGTTATTAACAAAATAGACTTACCTCAATCAGAGCCTGAAAGAGTTAAAAAAGAAATTGAAGATATGATTGGCATTAATGCAGTCTCAGCACCTCTTGTGAGCGCAAAAACTGGAGTAGGTATTGAGGATTTACTAGATATGCTTGTTACAGATATTCCCGCACCAGATGGAAGCTCAACTGAGCCATTGCAAGCATTAATAGTTGATTCATGGTTTGATTCTTATTTGGGCGTTGTATCACTAATAAGAATAAAAAATGGTTCAATTAAGAATGGTCAAAAATTTAAAATTCACTCAACAGGACAATCTCATAATGTAGATGAATTAGGAATATTTTCACCCAAAAAGATTAAAAAAGATTTTTTATCAGCTGGCGAAGTGGGTTATTTGGTTGCTGGTATAAAAAATATTAAAGGCGCTCCAGTTGGGGATACTATTCTTGAGGCAGGCGATGAAATTACTCAACCCCTTCCTGGTTTTAAAAAGGTTAATCCAAAGGTTTTTGCGTCAATGTTCACTGTTAATTCTGATGACTACGAAAGATTCAGAGATGCTCTTTCTAAACTTATATTAAATGACTCATCTCTTATTTATGAACCAGAAGTTTCAGATGCTCTTGGATTTGGGTTTAGATGTGGCTTTCTTGGAACTCTTCATATGGAAGTCATAAGAGAAAGGCTAGAAAGAGAATATGATCTAGATCTTATATCTACTGCTCCATCTGTTGAATATGAAGTATTAAAAACAGATGGTGAAGTTATAAAAATTGACAATCCATCTCAATTGCCTGTTCCAAATGATATTGAGGAGATCAGAGAGCCAATTGTTAATACCACTATTTTGACTCCGAATGAATATGTTGGAAGCGTTATCACTCTTTGCACTGGAAAAAGAGGTGTACAAAAAGATATGACTTATTTTGGAAACCAAGTTTCTATTGTTTTTGAAATGCCTTTATCATCAGTGATAGTGGACTTCTTTGATCAAATAAAATCATCTACCAAGGGTTTCGCATCAATTGAATATTCTTTGATTGGGTTTTTTAAGTCAGATTTAACCAAAATAGACATATTAATTAATAATCAAAAAATAGATGCTTTATCCATGATTGTTCATAAATCTTTTTCAACTCAAAAAGCTAGAGAAATTGCTGCAAATCTTCAAAAGCTTATACCAAGACAAATGTTTGATGTGCCAATTCAGGTAGCTCTTGGTTCTAAAATTATTTCTAGAGAGACTGTAAAAGCTTTAAGAAAGAATGTTACAGCTAAATGTTATGGTGGCGATATTACTAGGAAAAAGAAACTACTTGAAAAACAAAAAGAAGGAAAGAAAAAAATGAAGCAATTCGGTAAAGTATCAATACCTCAAGATGCTTTTTTAAATTATTTTAAATCTGGAGAATAAATTGATATCTGACCCAATTTTTATAATTTCAATGATTGGAATGAGTGTTGTACTAATTTCATGGGTTATCAGTGAAATAAAAGAAAGCTATAAAGAGAATTTTGTTGTAAATAATACATCTACTTTATCAACAATTTTTGGCTTGATGATGCTTTACAGTATTTTCATCAATGCAGGAGATTTAAGTATAGTTCTTCTAGTTGGATCAGTTATTTCCCTTATAGTACTTTTGGTTGGTCTTTATCTAAAAAACAATGAAATTATTTCATCTTCAAGAGGATATTTTATCCCTATTTTTCTTATATTTATTTTAAGAACTTTCATATATGAGCCATATCAAATTCCTTCAGGGTCGATGATGCCTGGTTTAAAAGTGGGCGATTTTCTATTGGTAGATAAGAATTCTTATGGGTATAAAATTAATAGAATAGGGGATCCTCTTGCATCTAAAAATAACCCTAATTATGGTGATGTTGTTGTATTTGTTCCCCAGCATAATCCTATTCCTTATGTAAAAAGGTTAATTGGAATGCCTGGCGATAAAATTAGGATTATAAATAAACAACTATATGTAAATGATAAGGCAATAAAAAAAACATTTTACAAAACAGAAGAGGAATTAATTTCTAAAAGAATTATTGATATTTCTGGAAGGATAACTGTAAAAGAAATTAATTCTGTTGTTGATTATTTTTATGAAGAACATGGAGACAGAAGATACTTAATAAGACATATACGTGGAGCAAATGAACAGTTTCCGCGTGAATGGACTGTACCAGAGGGTCATTACTTTGTTATGGGTGACAATAGAGATAATTCAAATGACAGTACAAAAGATGTTAAATCTGTTCCAAGAGAAAATTTTTTTGGTGAGGCAAGTTATTTGTTTATGACTTGGGAATGTTGGGCATGTCTTCCATATTTCTCAAGAGTTGGCAAAATTAATTAATGACTTATAAAGATCTTCAAAATCGAATGGGCTATACATTCAATGATCAGTCTTTAATGGAGCTAGCTTTAACGCATAAGAGTTTTAGCAATACTTTAAATAACGAAAGGTTAGAATTCTTAGGTGACTCAATTCTTAATTCAATTATTTCAGAGTATCTCTTTTCAAGATTTAGTAATCAAAAAGAGGGTTTACTAACAAGAATGAGAGCTTTTTTGGTTAAAGCAGAAACTTTAACAACAAAAGCTGAAGAGCTGTCTCTAGAAAAGATTATCAAACTCTCGAAAGGAACTGCCAACTTATCAAAAGAAAGAAAAAATTCAATCCTTGAGGGTGCTTTTGAGGCAGTGATTGGGGCAATCTTTATTGATGGTGGTTGGGTTGCTGCAACAGATGTCACTTTAAAAATATTTAATAAAAATTTAGAGGCACTTTCTGAAGACATGACATTCAAGGATGCAAAAACAGAATTGCAGGAATTATTTCAATCTCTAAAAAGTGATTTACCAAAATATATTATTGAAGACATTGGGAAGGGTAAATTTTCATGTACAGTCAATTACAAAGATATGGTATTTGAGTCTTCGGGTACCTCAAAAAGAATAGCTGAAACAAATGTGGCGATGAAGCTTTTGGCATATATAAATAAAAATAATGTCTAAAAGCTACTGCGGATACATCTCCATCATTGGAAAGCCCAATGTAGGAAAGTCGACAATTCTTAATCATATTTTAGGAAAAAAAATATCGATTACGTCAAGAAAATCGCAAACTACTAGAAATAATATTTTGGGAATTAAGACCGAAGGTAATAAGCAGATGATATATGCAGACACACCAGGCATGCATATTAAATCACCTAAGGTCATGAATAAGGTATTAAATCGATCTGCTGAAAGTTTAATGGAAGATTCAGACATTATTCTTTTTGTTATTCAGAGATTAACACTTGATGAGCAAGATTTATCAGTACTTAAGAAACTTAAACAAATTGATACAAAAGTTATATGTGTTGTAAACAAAGTTGATCAAGTTACAGATAAGAATAAATTACTACCACTTATAGATAGACTCTCAAATGAATATAATTTTCTAGACATCATGCCAATATCAGCAATTAATAATGACGGTATACATGAATTAGAAAATCTTATAAAAAAATATCTTCCAGAAAATGAACATTTATATGATAAAAATGCTGAATCTAGCTCTCATAAAGACATGTTTATGATTTCTGAACTTATTCGAGAAAAAATTATTAGAATGCTCGGGGACGAATTGCCTCATGATACATTTGTGCAAGTTGAATTATTTGAAGATGAGGAAGCGCTGATTAAAATTCATGCAGTTATATTTGTAGCTAGAAATAGCCAAAAGCAGATAGTTATTGGAAAAAATGGAAATACATTAAAAAAAATTGGAAAACAGGCCAGAATTGAGATCGAAGAGTACTTTAATAAAAAAGTTTTTTTAAAAACATGGGTAAAGGTTAAAAAAAATTGGAATACAGATTCTGATTATCTTCAAAGCTTAGGGGTTGGCGGTAGCTATGACTAATAATGACTGGGATGAATGTTTTCTTTTGCATCATCGACCGCATGGTGAGACGAGCTTAATTGTAGATGTATTTACAAAAAAAAATGGAAAAATGTCGTTCATTGCTAAAGGAGCTAAAAAACCTAAGTCAAAATTTTTTGGTTATTTAACTCCATTTACTAAATTAAAGATCACATACACAGGAAGGTCCGAGCTAAAAACATTAACAAATATAGACAGAGACTTTTCAGAATCAACAAATAGTCTTTCAAAAACAAGTTATAGTCTTCTTTATATTAATGAGTTGTTAATAAGGCTTCTTCCAAAAGATGCAGTGCATGAAGATTTATTTCTGTTATATGAAAGTTTTTTAGGAAAAATTCATTCAGGAGAAAATATCGAACTTACCTTAAGAAGCTTTGAATTAGATATGCTTGACATGCTGGGCTATGGATTAGATTTTGAAAATGAAATAGATAAAAACCAATCAATTGATGTTAATAAGAATTATTCATTTATTCCAGAAAGAGGTTTTAGAGAGTCAAAAAACTCTAATTTTTCTGGAAAAGATATTATAAATATTCGTATGAGAAACCTTTCAGAAGTTTCAACAAAACATCTTAAGCATATTACCCAAGAGTCTATACATTTTTGTTTAGACGGAAAAAATCTATCAAGTCGAGAAATTTTCAGGAGAATCAAACAATGATTTTTGGTATTGGAACAGACATAGTAAAAATCTCTAGAATTCAAGATATGAAATCTTTATCAACATTTGCAGAAAAAATACTATCAAATGAAGAGCATAAATTGGCCTCATCATATAAAGATGAAAAACTAATTAAATTTTTAGCAAAACAATTTGCAGCAAAAGAAGCTATCTCAAAAGCTTTTGGAACTGGAATAAGAAAACCAATCTTATTTAAGGATATTGAGATCTTAAGGGATGAAAATGGTAAGCCATTATTAAATCCATTAGGTGAAGTAAAAAAAACTATGATTAACTTGGGTATATCTAAGTCTCATGTTAGTCTTGCAGACGAAAATGATTACGCTATAGCATTTGCTATATTAGAGTTATGAAAAATATTATTTTGCTAGGCCCTCCGGGCGCAGGAAAAGGTACACAAGCTGATTTAATTTGCGATCTATGCAGTATTCCTAAAATTAGCACTGGCGATATGCTGCGAGAAGCTGTAGCGTCAGGGAGTGATTTTGGAAAAAAAGTTTCAAATATTCTTGATACAGGTGGCCTGGTCTCAGATGAAATTATAGGCGAACTAATTAAAAATCGATTAACACAATCTGATTGTATTAATGGCTCTTTATTTGATGGAGTCCCAAGGACTTTAGGTCAAGCAGCTGAGCTAAAGAATATGGGAATTAACTTTACACATGTTATTGAGATTCAGGTTGATGATGAAGTTATTGTTAAAAGAATGTCTGGAAGAAGAGTTCATCCAGGGTCAGGTAAAAACTATCATATTGACTTCAATCCTCCACAAATAGAGGGTAAAGACGATGAAACTGGTGAACCTTTAATTCAAAGAGAGGATGATAAACCAGAAACAGTTCTTAAAAGATTAGCCGTATATCATGATCAAACAAAACCATTATCAGACTTTTATTCAAATCAAGCTCTCGAGAGTAATTTAAAATATATTACAGTTGACGGATCACAGTCTGTAGATGACGTTTTTAATTTGATATCTAGTCAAATATAAACTTGATGAATGTTATAGCTATACAGAGTTCTGGAAATCAAACTTCTCTATGTGCAATCATTAAAGATGATGTTGTTCAGTATTCCCTCAAACATGAAAGAAAAGAAAGACCAAATTGGTCAGAAATGCTTTCAAGCATAGGGCTTGATTCTTTTTTTACGCTAGAGGAGATCGATATTTTTGCATATGCAAATAATTCAAACTCATATACAGCAACACGAAGCGTTGCAGCTTATTTGAAAGGAATAACTTCGGCTATTAGCAAACCGCTAATTGTTATTGACTCAGATGATGTTGATAACTTAGATTCTGATGCGGTAGCTAAAAAAGCTTTAGAGAAGTATCTAAATTCAAAAAATAACTCAAACCCATTTAAACCAGATACCGCAAACCCTATTTATTCATCAATACCTCAGTACAAAAAAGTAAATGAATGAAGTTCTTCTAAGCTTTCTTTTAGGTTTAATACAAGGGTTAACAGAATTCTTACCAATTTCAAGCTCGGCACATTTATTATTTCCAGCTTTATTATTCGGAACAGATGATCTTGGACTAGCATTTGATATAGCCGTTCATGCGGGGACACTGCTTGCTGTAATATATTTTTTCAGAACTGAAATTAAACTTATGATTAAGTCTTTAATTTCTAGAAATAATAATTTTAATGACAACAGAAAACTTGCATATTTATTAATAATTGCAACTATTCCAATTGTCATCGCAGGTCTACTTGGAACAGATTTTATAGAATCAAATAGAAATAGTATTGCTAGCATTGCATACATGAATCTTTTATTTGCAGGTTTTTTGCTTTTCGCATATAAATATAGCGCTTCATCTAAAAGCTTAATTGAGCTAACAATTGCTGGTGCTATTTTTATAGGTATATTTCAGGTTTTTGCCTTATTTCCAGGAGCATCAAGATCAGGGACAGCAATGACAGCTGCTTTATTAATTGGATTAAATTTAAAAGACTCATCAAAATTTGCTTTTTTACTGGCAATACCAACTATTTTTGGTGCACTAGTTTTTTTAATTGGGGATATGGTTCTATATCAAACTCAGATTAATATTATCTCTTTAGTTGTTGGTTTTTTAACTTCATGTATTGTTGCTTTTCTTACTATTAAATATTTTCTAATTTTTGTTGAAAAAATTGGCATGTATCCATTTGTAATTTATAGGATTTTATTGGGAGTTCTGTTACTAGCTCTAATATGAATTTACCAATTTACATTGATAACAAAATCTATGTAGATTATTTAATTAATATTTTAGGTGTTCCTGAACCAAATATAGTAAATATATATCCTGAACAACCATCATTTTTTATATACAAAGAAAACGGATTACATTTTGTTATTAACTCACCACAAAAAAAATTCATTCATATAGATTTTTTAAAAGGGCAAATGGGGTGGAGACTTAAAAGAACAGAACATGAAACTCTTTTAAAGAAAGCATTAGGTAAAAAAAAAGATAATTTAACAATACTTGATGGAACTGCAGGTTTTTTATCAGATACCCTCATTTTTTTAGCCTTAGGTCACAAGGTAATTGCTTGTGAGCAAAGCAGTATTTTAATTATGTTATTAAATGATGCTATCAATAGAGCAAGAGAGGAATTAATTTTTTTAAAAAATTTAGTTTTAACTCATGGAGATGCTATTGATATTTACAAAAATACTAGAAATATTGATCTGATTTATCTAGACCCAATGTATCCTGAAAGTAAGAAAAATACTGCTAGATCAGGTAGTATGAATGATATAAAAAATATTCTTGAAATCGAGGCAATCAAAAATCTAGAAGATCAGATATTTTTTGATTTTAAAAAACAAGAATATAAAAAGATTGTCTTAAAAAGACCAATTAAATCAAAGATAATAGATACTAACTTAAATTATCAAGTTAAAGGTAAATCAACAAGATTTGATGTATACATATAAGGAGATGAAATGAACCCTTTTACAATGATGAAAGATGCTAAAAATATGGAGAAGATGATGAAGCCAGCGCTAGAAAAATTTATGAAGGAAGCAGGTTTTGTAAAAAAAGATGAAATCGAACCATTAAAAAGAAGAATTGCTGAATTAGAGTCTGAGGTATCTAAATTAAAAGGTTAAAAGAGGAAGAGATTTCTAGGATCATTGAAATGGCGTGGGAGGATAGAACTCCTTTTGATGCTATTGAAGCTACTTTTGGCCTTAATCAGAACCAAGTTGAAGATTTGATGAGAAAAAATCTAAAAAAGGGTAGTTATACTCTCTGGAGAAAGAGGGCACGAGGAAGAAAAACTAAACACTTGGGTTTAAGAGATTTTGAAGTTGGAAGACATCATTCATATGACCAAAACAAACTTAAAAGCTAATCATATTAGAATTGAAAATCTTTATAAATCCATGTTTTCAGAGGTTAAGAATACATCTATAGATTTAAGAGATGATAAGGTGGAAATAACACACCAGAATGATCAAAATCAGGATCCAGCAATTATCGAACTTTCTGAAACTAAATTCGGCTATATCATTAGCTATTGGGATGGCTATTCTTTATCAGAAACTGAAGAATCTAGTGACTTAATTAAAGCCTTAAAGATATTTAAAAGATATGCAAAAAAAATGGCCAAAAATCTTAAAAAGTTTTCTGACCATATTTAATTTAACTGACTAATTTAATAACCATCATCTGATTCGCTTGTTCCAGATGAGGCCACATAATGAGACTTAGGCTTGAACAACTCATCGGTAGAAGCATTTTCTGAACCATGATAGCCTTGGTCGTTAGGCATATAGAATGTTAGGTTTGGATATTCATAGAACGTATGCTCATGATCAGAGCTGTCTTGTCTAGTTAAATAAACTTTATAAGTGAAGCCCGATGCACCTTTAAAGGGGCCAGTTGCAACGGTACCTTTAACCTGAAGAGCTCCTGATACATTAGTTACATCAAGATTATTAACATTATAGTTATCAACTTTTACAATTTTGCCTCTTGTGTACATGCCGGCATGAAAATCACAATACGGGTAAATTACATCGGGTGTATTTGCTGAAACTGTTAGTGTTAGAGTATCTTTATCCCAACCTTCACTAATGCCAATTTGTGCACTGTCATCTCTGTCATCAACTTCAGTAGATAATAGGAAGGGGTGATTCGAAGTCACTGAACTGGTTGCATCAAATTTAATTATGTCACCTTCTTTAACGTAAATTATAAAGTCAGTGGTTGATGTATTCACCTCATCAACAAGATAGTTTGAACTACTTTCGTTTGATAAAGAATATGTTGTTGTGACTATATTTTGTTCATTGTCGGTTATGCTGCCACCTTCCCATGACGTATTTTCATTAATCCATTCAATAGTATTAAATGTTAATTTATCGATTTCATTAATATCAGCAGTATTATTCATTACAGCCTCCATTAGGTCTTCAAGTTCTTTAGTGCCTACCTTTGTAAAGTAGGAGTGTGCATTGTTGTTATCCGCATAAATTTTTTGTAAAAATGCGGATATGCCTGCTGAAAGGCTTACTAACTGGCTACTTGATGGAGAGAAACTATCATCAAGATTGCTTAGAAGATTTTTTATGAAAGTGGTATCTCCCAAAGAAGTTTGATCACCAGTTCTTTCAATTATATTCTTTGTTAAATACCATTCAGAACTATTTTCATTAAATGTATGAATTTCTCTTAAGACTTCATTTAATACAATTATTTGAGAATAAACCACTGCAGCTTTATTGGAAGCTTCAGACGATAAGCTTGTAAATGGATTGTTGAATCTGATCATAAAGTCTGAATCTAAACCTAGTTTATTTTTAAAAGTCTCATAATCAGTATTATTATCGTAGAGATACAGAGCTGTTGTAGCTGGGTTAATTATAAAATTTTGGCCAGTTGTAGGTTCGCCTATAGCAGCGCCTCTTCCTTCTTCAAATTGCCAATTGGTATTTGGATCAAATCCATTTTCAGATTTTATGATTCCAGTTCCAGCACCAGAATCAACACTAAGGCTAAACGTGCCATCTTGAGATGTTGTTGTGGTGTAAGAAGATTCACTACAAGGAATTGTTATATTTTCAACAAAACATATATCTGCAGACTGGATAGGGCCAGATAGCACTAAAGTTCCGTCGTAATTTTCAGTTGTAGTATCATCAGATGTATCGTTGGTAACAGTTACTTCAAAATTCGCAGTTGCATTTAAGCTTCCATCAGAAACAGTGACTGTTATTTTATAGACATTATCAGTGTCTCCATCAGATGGGTTTTCAAAGTCGGGAGCTGTGTTAAAGGTCACAACACCTTGATTTGAAATAGATAATAGACTGGCATCATCACCGCTTAATGAATATGTAAGTGTATCTCCATTTGGATCAGTTGCGTTTACTGTAAATGCTGAAGTCTGATTCTCGACAACAGATATGTTCATATTTGTGTTAGTTATTGAAGGAGGATTATTAGTAGGTGTAGTGTATCCAGAGCCTGGCGCATCTGATCCTCCACCGCCACCGCCACCACAAGCAGCAATTGTAATTAGTGATATAAAAACTAAGATGTAATTTTTCATACTTGTCTCCAGTTAATTCATACAAATATTTGTATGAAATTTTCTGGGCGTACTAAATATGTAAATTTATTAAATGCCTCTAATAAATAAGATTTAGTCAAAGCAGAAAAAGTTGTATTGCTTGCGATTAATTTTTTTTTGGAGAGGAGATAGTTTACATATTCTAATAGGGGAGAACATAAAACTATAAAATGTAATCCAAGCAATACTTGTAGCGAATACTATTTTATTGAATAAATATTTGTCAAATTATTTATAAATGCTTATTTAAAGGGATTTAAAGGAATGTATTTTTGTAGTTATACTACAGTTATACAAATTTTTTAATTTCTAGTATGACCATTTCCATTAACAAGATATTTAAAACTTGTTAATTGCTCAACTCCAACAGGCCCTCTTGCATGAAATTTTCCAGTAGCTATTCCAATTTCTCCACCAAGGCCAAATTCACCCCCATCTGCAAACTGGGTAGAAACATTATGCATAACAATTGCACTGTCTAACTCTTTTTGAAATAAAGAAGCTCTATTTAGATCCTCTGTAAGAATTGATTCGGTATGTCCAGATGAGTAATGCTCAATATGCTTAATTGCAACATCTATGCTATTTACTATTTTTATACTAACAATTGGGAGAAGATATTCAGTGGACCAATCTTCTTCAGATGCTTGTTTAATATTTTCATTATATTTAAATGTTTCTTCACATCCTCTAATTTCACAAGCTTGTGCTTTAAGAGCATTTATTAAAAGCGGCATAAAATCATTAGCAACATCAGAGTGAACAAGTATTGTTTCTACCGCACCGCATATGCCTGGTCTCCGCATTTTTGCATTGATACAAACATCTAATGACTTTTCTAGATTTGCTGATTTATCTACAAATATATGACATATCCCCTCCAAATGAGCAAAAACTGGGACTCTTGCTTCTTCTTCAACCATAGATACAAGACTTTTACCGCCTCTTGGGACTATGACATCTATAGATTGATTTATTCCATGAAGCATTTGTTTTACAACTTCTCTGTCAGTAGTTTTTATGATCTGAATGGCATTTTCATCAATTTCAGCATCTTTTAAACCTTTTACTAATGAGTGATGAATTGCTAGACAAGAATTTATGCTATCTGAACCACCTCTTAAAATAGATGCATTACCAGCTTTTAATGATAAGGCTCCAGCATCTGCAGTTACGTTTGGCCTGCTTTCAAATATGATACCAATTACACCAAGAGGTGTTGAGACTCTTGATATATGCATACCATTTGGTCTTTGCCAAGAATCGAGTATTTTTCCTACAGGATCTTTAAAAGACTCAATCTCAAGAAGTGTATCTGATATAGATTTTACTCTCTCATTATTTAACTCTAGACGATCTATAAAAGATTCAGATAAGTTTTTTGATTTACTATTTTCAATGTCTAACTTATTTGCATCTAAAATAATTTTTTTGTCAGCAAGCACATATTTTGACATTGCTTGTAGAGCATAATTTTTTTGTTCTGAAGAAGTTTTGGCAAGAATCCTTGCTGCTTTTTTTGCGTTAATACCAATTTGATCGATGTTATCAGTCATTATTAAGCTATAAATTTAGTTGATTTTGTTTTCTTGTTATTAAGACTTTTAATAGGGTTATCTTTTAATCCTGAGGTAATAATAACTGAACATTTTGATTTCATGCATATCTCTGCTGCTTTAATTTTAGAAATCATCCCACCTCTACCAAGCTTGGAGGCAGCACCCGCCATGTCTTTAATTTTTTTTGTTATTGATTTAACTTCTAGAACCAAATCATCGTTTTTATTATTTTTTGGTGGTTCTTTATATAGGCCATCTACATTAGACAGTAATACTAGATGATCAGCATCAATTAAGACTGCAATTTGTGCTGCGAGAATGTCGTTATCGCCAAACTTAATTTCATCAGTTGAGGTAGTATCATTTTCATTAATAATTGGCACACAGTTAAAATTCAATAAATTTTCTAATGTAGCCATAGCATTTTTAGATGATTTTTTATTTTTAATATCAGAAGGTGATAAAAGAATCTGTGCTACTTGTTTTTTATATTTTTTAAATTCATTTTTCCATGCTGTCATTAATTCAATTTGACCTCTTGCCGCAACAGCCTGAGATTCATTTAAGGTTAAATCATGCTTTAGATTTAATTTTCCTCTGCCAAGAGATATAGCTCCAGATGAAACAACTACGACTTCTTTTTTTGAATTTAATAACCAGACTATATCTTTAACAACATTTTTAAGCACAGCTTTATTCACTCCGCCTCTTTTGTTTGTAAGAAGAGATGAACCTAATTTAATTACAATTTTTTGACTGTTTTTCATAAAGCTAAATCGATTTAAAGATGATTATAGGTAGAGATTTATTGATGACAAGGCTTTTCAACATTTGTTAATTTTTTACAAAGTATGTATATTAAAGAAACACATATTATTTAGTTTTTGAGGACCTAATATGCACAAATATAAATTAACTAATTTTTTATACTTCGCTGTTATTATTTTTTTAATTTCGTCTTGTGGCGGCGGGGGTGGCGGAGGCGGAGGAGATGAGCCATACACTCCACCACCACCACCAAATCCAACTGCAAGCATAAGCGCAGATCCAACTACAGTATATATTGGTAACTCAACAACTTTGTCATGGTCCTCTACTAATGCTACTTCATGTTCAGCTTCTGGGGCATGGGAGGGTTCAAAAGCTACATCTGGAAATGAAGATATAACAATAAATCAGGCTGGTGAATTAACTTTCATAATAACTTGTTCTAACTCTAGCGGTTCTTCAGAAGCAAGCGTTTCAGTTACAGGTGAGGTACTTTACTCATATGCTGACTGGGACTCTCACGCAACAGTTTTAAATGATATACAAACCACACACTCACCTTATGACACTAAAATTAATATTGAAAAAATTTGGTATCAAACATTAAGTATTCCAGAATCAAACTTTTCATCAACAATTAATACATATAATTTTGCAGAACTACAAAGTGGGGGTATTGGTTATGGCTCTCACTTAGCCTTTGAGGATAGAACCTATGCGTTTCATTCAAACTGGGAAGGTTTTAATATGGCAGCCAATGGAAGAGCTGCAGCTTTAATTTATGATAATGATAGAAATCTAATTGATTTTATTTATAAAAAAATTCCTGGTGGAACACATCAATATCCTTTACTTAATTCTGATGGTTCATATCAGGTGCTTTTTCCTGGAGTTGATGAGGGTGAGCTTGCTAATGGAGAGCCTGGCGACGCAACAAGCTGGGCATTTAACCCTGCTGATAATACTTTTACCGAAGTTCCTATAAATGTTGGTTGCCATGGATCTAATAAATTTGATTATGAGCAAGATGGTGATGAGGATGTTATCTGTCAAAGCTGGGGTGGAGAATTTAATTCTAAGCCCATAATTTTTAGAAATAATGGGCTCTTAGATTTTGAAGCTGTAAAGGTTGAAAATAATGCTGTACCAGGCCAAATGAGTGCATCAGCATTCTATGACAATGATTTTCTATATATTATTTATACTGACACAAGTGGAGTCGCGCTCAGTTACAATATTCCTGAAAAATCAAATGTAATTGCAAAATACCATCCAAATGATTTAACTAAAATACTTGATGTGACTGGCTTACCATTGCCTTATTTTGAAAGAGACGTATATAAAGACATTCCTATTGTTCCCGGTTGGGAAGACTCAATTGGACTTTCGCATGATGTTAGATCTCATCCTATCGATTATGATAATGATGGTGACATTGATATTATTATTGGTTCAATGATATGGGCGCAAGGTCATGAATATGGCTTTTCTGTTATGCAGTTTTTGACTAATAAAGATGGAGTCTATGTTGATGAAACAGATCAAAGGTTATTTAATTGGTCTCTATTTTCCCCAGGCACTCATAGCATGCATTTTTATGATTTTAATGGAGATGGATTCACAGACATTTATGCAGAAGATGCAGGATGTAATGGATATGGTTTTAATACAAATCCACAAATACCTGAAGACTATTGGTGTAATGGTAGGTTAGCCATTAATGATGGCACTGGACATTTTATTGTGATAGTTGAAACAAACCAATTAAATCAGCTAGACTTTCTTAGAGAAAATTATCCAAGGTGGGCACCATTTCCACCATTTTCTCCAAAGCTAGGCATGACATCAGAAAATGAGATATTTTGGCATCATATTCGTCATGATTATGATGATGGAGGCGATGGGTTTACCGATGGAGAAGATGTGACCTACACAGGAGATGTAGATGTAGTGACTGTGAAGCTTGAAAATAAATTAAGTACAGGTCCTAATGGGATTGATCCGTCTTTAAGAGGAGAGCCAGGATATAATGAATTTTATTATCTATTACACAATGATGATGCTAGAGAATCTGTAATTGCAGGTGAATATGAAAATGGACTAGAGCATTTTATTGCTGTAGGAAAAGATCTTGGTTATAAATCTAATGCAAACGACTCAAGCGGAACTCAGACAGAAACAATTGACGTAAGCATTGAAGCTAACTCAAGTGGTTCAGGTAACGTATATGTTATTGATGGTACTCAGAAAAAATCATTAACTTTAAATGTTGGAACGACATATACCTTTAATCATTCTAGCTCTCATCCTTTAAGGTTTTCAACAACTGATGATGGAACCCATGGCGGGGGTGATGAGTATACAGAAGGCGTTACTAAATCAAGTGGCGTAACAACTATTGAAGTTACATCTAGTACACCGACTACTTTATATTATTACTGTGATGTTCATTCTGGAATGGGCGCTGATATAGCTATTAATTAATATATCTGGTGCCCCATGCCTTAGTTGAAAAGGCATTTTTAAAGGTTTTAATTTGTTCATTCTTTATAATATGTGTATATTCTGTACATATATACTTGAAACTTATGGAGCCTTGATGATTAATATAAATAAAAGATTTATTCATATAATGACAGTCATTCTTTTGATCTCGTCATGTGGTGGCGGAGGGGGTGGCGGCAGTGACCCTGTGGCGCCCATACCACCAACCCCTGTTCCGACTATTAATTTTAGCAGTGACATTACAGAAGGATATATTAATGATGACATTACTCTTACATGGAGTTCTACAAATGCTACATCATGTTCAGCTAGTGGAAACTGGGATGGCTCTAAAGGAACTTCAGGTTCAGAAATGATTTATTTCACATCAGTTGGTGAAAAATCTCTTACTTTGGAATGTTCTGGTGCAGGCGGAAGTAATTCTGCATCAGTGACAATTAGCATCTCATATAAACCTCTTGAAACTGCAAGATACTCAAGACCAGATGGTACAGATATTTTTGTTGATAGAGGAACAAACAATTTATTTCATCTTGGTTTAATTCCTAGATATCTTACCAAAAAACACTCTGGTTATACCTATGGTACTGGTCAGGTTTTCGATCCTGGATTTTGGGGAGATTTGCCACTTAGTTGTAGATCAGCAAACCTTAATGGAGATGACTTTCCTGATGCTGTTCTTGGAACAGCGATTGGATTTAGTGGCGGTCCTGATGCAGCTCAATACGATCTAAATAATCCAGAAATAAGAGAAAGAGTTCATTTTTTAATAAATAATGGAGATGGAAGTTTTTCAAGTGGTAAAAACTTAATAGATGGTCAAGATTATCATAGAGTTACTTCATATAAAGAAGTTCATATTGGTGACCTTAATGGTGATGGCCTTGATGACATTGCAACCGAAAGTGACTCAGGTGGAGGTCTTATTAGAGGAAATGGTATTTTATTACTGGTAAGCCAACCAGATGGATCGTATAAAGATGAAACATATAAAATTGAATTTGATAGATTTGATGTGCCTAGAGATGGCTACGTGCAAGAGGATGTTTTAACAGCAAACGGTGGGAAGATGTTCTTTTTTGATCTCAATGGAGATGGTTATAAAGATCTTTTTAATACATATAGCACTCAATCCAATGGCGGAATGCCAAAAGTTTTTTTGAGTCAGGAAGGTGAGAAATACGTTCCATGGTCAAAATGGAGTAGTGCTAATAGGTATCGCCCAGAGCTTTTTAATGATAGTGGCATAAGAGCTGGAGATGTAGCTGATTTTGATAATGACGGAGACGATGATGTAATTCTTCAGTGTTATAACAGGTATTGTTTTGGAGATCCAAATGAACAATTTTATGCAGATAGACATGGAGATTATGATTTCGACCCAGTTGCAGTTGATAGCTCAAATGGTTTTGTCTTAATTAATAATAATGGTGATTTTGATATGTCAGATACAATTCATTTTCCTAAAACACCATTAGAGAGAAACACCAAAGGTGATGATATGCATGTTGGTGATATTAACGGTGATGGATTTGTTGATATTGTGACTGTATATGGAAAATCTAATCCATATTATGTTGAAAGAAAAATTCAGGTATTAATTAATCAAGAGGGAGCCTCTCTTGTTGATGAAACAGAAACAAGAATGCCGGATGAGCCGCGCAATGAAAAGAGCGGACATGCTGAAGGTTTAATTATGCTAATTGATTATGATGGAGATGGTGACTTAGATATATATGAATTTCAAGCTGGTGTAAGAGAAGGAATTTATCAAGATCAACAAGCAGACTATCCATACGGTAGAAATGGCGAAGCAATTTTTATTAA